>CAKSCN010000056.1 GCA_934444485.1 uncultured Eubacteriales bacterium
ATCCCACAGCATGGAGGACATTGCGGAGTATTCGGATAAGATTCTTGTTCTTAACGAGGGAAAGCTTCTCATGCACGGCACACCGAGAGAGGTGTTTTCCGAGGGAGAGAAGCTCAGACATGCCGGACTAAGTCTACCCGAGGTAACGGAGCTTATGATGAAGCTTTCCGAAAAGGGAATGGACGTAGAAACCTCCCTTTATACCGTTGACGACGCCTTTGACGAACTGATACAGAAGATAAAAAGGAAATAGATATGCTTAAAGACCTGACTCTGGGACAGTATTTCCCGGGAAATTCCCCAATACACAAGCTTGACCCGAGAGTGAAAATCGTGTCGGTTATGGTGTACATTGCCGCCGTGTTTTCCGCATCGGGCGCGTATTCGTATATTCTTATTGCAGCAGCACCCGTTGCGTTCGTGTTGCTTTCGGGAATAAACGTAAACACGGTGCTTAAAAGCGTGAAGCCGCTTGCGTTCATCATCGTTTTCACTGCGGTAATCAATCTTTTCTGGACGTCCGGCGAGACGCCTCTCTTCTCTTTCTGGAAGATAACGGTGTATGCAGAGGGCGTTGCGACCGCATTAAAAATGATTGTGAGACTTTTGTCTCTCGTGATAGGAACTTTTGTGCTTCTTACGTACACAACGTCCCCCGTCGCTCTCACCGACGCCATAGAAAGTCTTATATCGCCCCTCAAAAAGCTCGGTGTGCCGACGCATGAGTTTTCCATGATGATGTCTATCGCTCTTCGGTTTATCCCTACGCTTATTGAGGAAACCGACAAGATAATATCCGCACAGAAGTCGAGAGGCGCAAACTTTGAAGAGGGGAGTCTTATTGACCGCTCAAAAGCTCTTGTTCCGGTGCTGATACCGCTTTTCGTTTCGGCGTTCAGACGTGCGGATGAGCTTGCCTGCGCTATGGAGTGCAGACTTTACCACGGCGGAGAGGGACGTACAAAGCTCAAGGTTTTCAGGACGAAGCCCTCAGATATTGCGGCGCTTATGCTGTTTGCGCTTCTTCTTGCCGCAGTAATCATTCTCAACCGAATCTAACTTTCACAACGGAGACGCTATGGGAAAAATCGCTTTGACAATTATGTACGACGGCACTTTTTTTCACGGCTGGCAGGTTCAGAAGAATGCGGTGACGGTGCAGGAAACAATGCAGGACGCATTTTCGGAAATTCTCGGCTTCCGTCCCGATGTTTCCGGGTGCAGCAGAACCGATTCCGGTGTCCATGCCAATATGTACGTCTGCCACGTTGACGCCGACGGCATGCGCATACCTTGCGATAAGCTGCCGAAAGCCCTCAACGCTCACCTTCCGCCGTCGGTTGCCGTTTGCTCTGCGGAGCTTAAAGACGACAGCTTTCATGCAAGATATTCGTGCTGCGGCAAGGAGTACATCTACAAAATATGGAACGCCCCCTACAGAAATCCGTTTCTCGACGGAAAATGTATGTTCGTTCCGAGGACTCTCGACATTGAACGTGCAGCTTTCTGTGAGCGTGAGTTTGTCGGAAAGCACGACTTTTCCTCGTTCATGTCGCAGGGTGCAAAATCCACCGTTGCGGAAAACCCGGTGCGCACCGTAAAATATTTCAAGGTCAGCCGTGAAGGCAATCTTGTGACGGTGACGGTCGCCGCCGACGGCTTTCTTTACAACATGGTGCGCATAATGGTAGGAACCTACATCGACTGTGCCGAGGGGCGGCTCTGCGAGGGCGACGTTGCGTCGATAATCGAAAAGAAGGACCGTTCTTTCGCCGGAGATACCGCACCGGCTTGCGGACTTTACCTCAATAAAGTGTTCTACTGATTCCTAAATAACGGGAAGATTAAACGATTGGAGGATATTTCCGAATGGGATATAAGATCTCCGATAAGGATTACTACGCACTTGTTGCCTGGGTGTTCAAGATACTGCGTTTCGCCTGTCTTGCGCTGATAACGGCAATTGTGATTCTGAGCCTTACCGTGTACAAAAACGACGTAACCTCGGAAAATTTCAAATATATACTGCGAAACATCGATTTTGACGTATCCTCTGTCTCCATGAGCGACTCGATGCAGGTGTCGTTCAAAACTTCCGGAGGCGTTTCGGCGGCATACATCAGGGGAGATATCGCACTTTTGTCGAGGCAAGGGTATGAAACCTACGACTTCAACGGTATGCGTGTAATAAGCGATACGCATTCGTTCTCGAACCCGGCACTCAAAACCTCCGAGAGATTTGCGCTTGCGTATGACGTTGCCGGAACGGAGCTTGACATATATAACGCTTTCTCCAACGTGTACGAGGATAAATTTCCTTACGGCGTTTTCAATGCTTGCATAAACAATGACGGTTCGTTTGCCGTTGTCACCGCAGAAAGCTCCTACAAATCGGGAGTCGTGGTGTACAATTCATCGTTCGCCGAGGTCTTCAGGTGGATGTCGGCAACGCAGAACGTCACCTGCGTCGATATGCCGGGAAACAAGAACGAAGTTCTGACCGCAGGCGTTACCGTCGATAACGGCGAATTTGTCACCGAGATAAACCTTTTCGATACGTCAAAGGATAAACCCAAAGCAACCGTGAAGCTCAACGACGAGTTCCCCATGGCGGCGGAGTATACCGAAAACGGGTTCTTTCTCCTTTCCGACAGAGCGCTCAGCATTTTCGACTCGGACGGTAAGCTTTTGTCGAGAAATTCCTTCGTCAAAGGCTCTGTGATGAAATACTTCAACTGCGGCCGCTTTACGGCAATAACCGTTTCCGAGGGAATATCGGACGCCGAAACTCTCCATGTATTTTCCGAAAGCGGAAACGAGTCCTACAGCGAAACCTTTGAGGGCGGCGTACTCGATATGTCCGTCTTCGGAAGTACGGCATACATACTCGAGCCGGGAAAGCTTAATTTCAGAAATATAACCTACCGCTCGGGAGAAGCGGAGTTTAAAGAGAAAAACGTGCCGAGTATTTCCGTCGATACGCTTATATCGAGAGTTTTTGCATCGGGTACGGATGAGTACATACTCATGTCGCCGAACGGTGCCGGAAAATACAGATGATTTATCTTTGTTAGGAGTGATAGCATGGCTTTGATACTTGACGCCGTAACATTGGCAATTATTCTTCTGTGCCTGCTTGTCGGCTACAGAAACGGCTTTGTAAAAACAGCGTACAGACTGTTCAGAACGATAATTTCGTTTGTGACGGCTCTCGTGTTCGCAAAACCTTTTTCCGCATTTATTGCCTCTACCGATATTTTCAAGAGCTTTGTCGAGAACCTTTACGGCAGAGTCGATAAGATTGTTCTCGATATCCCGGTAACAGGCGACGTACCGCTTGACGGCGCACTTTCCGAAAGCTCCGTGAGCTATCTTGCTGACCTCGGCGTCACGCTTTCCGACCTCGGAGAGAAGATATCGTCGCTCATAAGTGCCGGTGAAGAGAATATCCGTGCCGGAATAAAGGAGTATGTCCTTGCGCCTGCGGCAGAATCACTCGCATACGCCGCCGCATTTGTTCTGCTCTTTATTGCTGCGTCCGTTGCCCTCAGAATAATATGCGCAATACTCGAGGGTACGGTGAAGGTAGCGGGTCTCGGCGGCGTCAACAGCGTCTTCGGACTTCTTCTCGGTGCGTGCGGAGGAGTCATATACGCACTCATTTTCTGCTGCATACTTACCGCACTCATGCCTTACATTTCAACCACTGATATAGGAATTACTACCGAAACCGCACAGAACACATACCTTTTCAAGAGGCTGTCGGAGTTCGGAATGAGCCTTTTGTTCGGCGCATAAAACAAATTTTTGAGAGGATAACGTAAATTCATGAATACACAGCTTTGCTCAAGATGTAAAAAGAACGTTGCCGTTGTGTTTATACAGCGTCTCGACGGCAGCGGAAATTCAACCACCGAGGGGCTTTGCCTCAAGTGTGCGAGTGAACTCGGCATAAAACCGGTTGACGACTTTCTCCAGAAAATGGGGATCGACGGGGACGACCTCAACAATGTTTCCGAAGAGATGATGTCTGCAATGGGCATTCAGCCGCCCGAGTCAGACGACGACGGTGACGAACCCGGAAACGAGGGACGTGCGCCTTCGTTCGATATCTCGGGATTTTTCAAGAACCTTCGCAACAAGAACGAGGAACAGGAAAATGACTCCGATGCCGAGCTTAAAAAGAAAGCGAAGAACGCCGCAAACGAGAAGAAGCGCAAAAACCTCGAAGCATTCTGCGTAAATCTCACGAAAAAGGCAGCAAACGGGGAAATTGATGAAGTAATAGGGCGTGAAACAGAGCTTGAAAGAATAATGCAGATACTTTGCAGACGCCAGAAGAACAATCCATGCCTTATAGGCGATCCCGGCGTCGGTAAAACGGCTGTCGCTGAGGCACTTGCTCTCCGTATTGCTTCGGGAAATGTTCCGCATAAGCTTAAGTCTAAAGAGGTCTACCTTGTCGATATGACGGCGATAGTTGCCGGCACTCAGTTCAGAGGTCAGTTCGAGAACCGCATGAAGGGACTTATCGAAGAGGTAAAGAAGCTCGGAAATATCATTCTCGTCATAGATGAGGTTCACAGTATAGTTGCCGCCGGCGACGCTGAGGGCGGTATGAACGCCGCTAATATCCTCAAGCCCGCTCTTTCGAGAGGCGAGATACAGGTTATCGGCGCAACCACTCTTGCGGAGTACAGAAAGTATATCGAAAAAGACGCCGCTCTCGAGCGTAGGTTCCAGCCGGTAATAATAAGAGAGCCGTCGATTTCGGACACGGTAAAGATACTGAAGGGCATAAAGAAGTACTACGAAAAGTTCCACGGAATAAAGATTCCCGACGAAACGATAGAGAAGACAGTAACCCTTTCGGAGCGCTACATCACCGACAGATACCTTCCAGATAAGGCAATAGACCTTCTTGACGAAGCGGCGTCGTTCGTCGCACTCAACGATTCCTGCATAGAAAAGCTTGCCGAAAAGCGTGACGAGCTTGAAAAGGTAAAAGCGGAGCACAGCGCCGCCGAAAACAATACCGACCTTCCCGACGAGGAACGCTTCAGAATTATGGCGGAGCTTAAGGCAAAACAGCTTGCTCTCGAAAGCGAATGCGCACAGCTCGAGGGTGAGTGCGATAAGGTCACTCTTTGTCCCGAACACCTTGCAAAGGTCATCGAGATTTGGACGGGAATACCTGCAAGCACGATAAACGAAAATGAGTTTATACGCATAGATAAGCTTGAAGAACGTCTCAAGACACGTATCATCGGTCAGGATAAGGCGGTCGCTGCAGTGGCAAAGGCGATAAAACGCTCCCGTGCCGGAATTGCGGCAAAGAAAAAGCCGGTGTCGTTTATATTCGCAGGTCCCACAGGCGTCGGAAAAACCGAGCTTGTAAAGACTCTTGCCGCCGACCTCTTTGATTCTCCCGAGTCGCTTATAAGACTCGATATGTCCGAATTTATGGAGAAGCATTCCGTTTCGAGAATTATCGGCGCACCTCCCGGATACGTCGGCTACGACGAGGCGGGTCAGCTCACCGAAAAAATACGCAGACGCCCGTATTCCGTCGTTCTATTTGACGAAATAGAGAAAGCACATCCTGATGTTCTCAATATCCTTCTCCAGATTCTTGACGACGGACGCATCACCGACGCTCACGGCAAGGTCGTAAACTTTGAAAATACAATGCTTGTCCTCACGACGAACGCCGGTTCAAGCACGGGAATGAACGCTGCAGGATTTTCCAAGACTGAAGAGGATATCTCGGAGGACAGAATAATGAATGCGCTCAATGCATTTCTCCGTCCCGAGTTCATCAACAGAATAGATGAAATTATCTTCTTCCGAAGACTCACGAAGGAGGACTTCAAGTCTATTGCCGCCATAATGCTCGGAGATCTCAGAAAGTCTCTTGCCGAAAAGAACATCGCATTTTCGTATTCCGACGACGCACTCGGCTTTATTGCGGATAAATCGTACAGCGTGAAATACGGTGCGAGAAACCTTCGCAGATTCATTCAGACCGAGGTTGAGGACAGAATAGCGGAGCTTGTTATAGCGTCGTATGACGAAAAAATCGACAGTCTTCGCCTTGAACTCGAAAACGGCGGACTCTGCGTTCGTAAGTAATTCCCTCAAAAATCGTGATTGAAGAAAAGGAATGTTGGTAAATGATTAACTGGTATTCTTTCACAAACGCCGAGCTTGAGAAGCTTTTGCGTGTGCGTCTCTCAAAGGGATTGTCAAACGCTTCGGCTCTTGCGAGAGCAACCATGAGCGGAAAAGCCGCAGACGCCGCAAAGGATAGAATAGCGCCGCTAAAAAGACTCCTCGGCTGTTTCGGGGAAGTGCTTTCGTATATTCCGCTGACGCTTGCACTCTGCGTGTGCTTCCTCGGCATATTCTTCGGCGAAGACTCGGGCTGCGGAATTGCCTGCACGGTTATCGCTCTGTTTACGGTGATTGCGTCGCTTTTGAAGTTTTTTCTGCCGGTGATTACGGATAAACTCACAGGTAGGGGCAATGTCGGCGAGGTAAAAGTAATAAGGCACGGCACACTCACAGTCGTTCCGCACGATATGCTCGTCCCCGGCGACGTCGTTGTTCTTTCGGACAGAGATATTGTCCCGTGCGATATAAGGCTTGTGAGCAGTGAGAACCTCTACGTCATGGAGTTTTTCTCGGATAACCTTCGCCGCAAGTACAGACCCGTTGCAAAGAATGCGGAGGTTATTACACGCACTGATGTAAAGCTTCCCGAACGTCTTTGGAAGAACTGCGTTTTCAAAAATTCGGTTATTACCTCGGGACGGGGCATCGGCGTCGTAATAAATCCCGAGCTTACCCTCGACGAGGCGATGGTGATACTCCAAAGACCAATAATCGAGGGCAGGGAATCCGAAATGCTGTCGAAAACCCCCTCGATGCTTCCGTTTTTGAGACGCTTTAACCTTTCCGGAATGTCGGCAAAGGAGAGCGAAGCCGAGATGCTTTTGAGGGATGGCAAGTTTCTTATCAATAACCGTGAAGGTCTTTCTGCGGTAATTTCGCTGTTTGAGATAACGGCGGCGGCAGTACTCTTTGCTGTGGGCGTGTTCAGCGGAGCCGGCGTGTACGAAACTTTCCTGTTTGCGTCGCTTATTATGGCGTTCCCGTTCGGTACGCTCTGCGATCTTGTGGGTGAGACCGCTTTCTGCGCCGGAGCATACGAAATGTCGAAGAACGGCGTCTCGGTCAAATCCCTGCAAAGCGCCGAAAAGCTTTGTGCGGCGGAGAGTGTTTTCTGCAAAAAGAAGTCGGTCTACCGTGTAAAATCGGTATCCGCAGAGCGTGTGCTTATAGGAAGAAGAAGTTTCGAGGCAAGCTCCTATTATAAGAATGAGCTTGCGGAAATTGTCGGCTGCGCTTGTTACGCCTCCGACGTAAAGAGCAGAAAGAACTCGGGAAAGATAACCTACAGCGGAGAGCCTGCGGACTTCGCAAACTTCGAGCTTGCAGTCAAGGCAGGTATATCGAGTGAAAGAGGTCTCGAAAAGTACCTCGTCGGAAAGAGCGAAAAGCGTTCGCCGGACGGAGTCCTTGAGGAGGTTACGCTGAAGAGAAACGGTGAACTTTCGATTATAAAGGGAAGTCTCAAAAGCATACTTCCGAAATGTACATACTTTGACTCCGGAAACGGCATAGTCCCCATAGATACCGAGGCTTGCGACTACCTCATGCAGGCGGTTCTGTCGGCTGAGGCGGATGACTCGCATATTGCAAGCGCCGTTGCGGTAAGACGCACCCCCGTCCCGTCAGGCTCAGACAAAAAGGAAAGTGCTGTAGGTTATACGCTTTTAGGCGTCATGATTTATAAGGTCAATTTCTGTGACGACAGCGCAGAACCGATTGCCGAATGCAGACGTCTCGGCATATCTCCGATACTCTTTACTCCCGATATTTCCGCCGGAATTGAAGAAAGTGCGAGAAGAATAGGCATTGCCTCATACGGTGAAAAGGCGATAGAGGGCTTTGAGCTTGCAGGGATGAGCGACGATGCGTTCTTTAACGATATCGATAAGTACAAAATTCTTGCCGGCTTGTCGGATACACAAAAACGTGCGGTGATCGCCGCATACAGAAACCGCTCCGAGATAACGGCGGTTTGCACCGACAGTCTCCGTGATATCAAGTACGCCGTTGAGGGCGATGTCGTGATAACCTCCGGAAACGCCGCACCCACTCTCAAAGCAATGGCGGACGTTCACTGCGCACGGGAGGGATTTTCGTCCGTGTTCTTCGCAATATCCGGGTGCAGAAAGATACTTAAATCAGCGTCTTATGCCGTGAAGTACTGTGCGGCGGCGCTTGTTTCGGCGATATCGGCATTGTCGTTGTGCTTTATCGGTGTGTGTGCCGGTACATTCATCAATCCCTACGGCAGTCTGGAGGCGGCACCCCCGATTTCTGCACCGCTTCTTTCGCTCCTGCTTTTTGCGGTAATACCTGCGTGTACGTTTGCGCTCACATTTGCGAAATTCTCGCCGAAACAGCTTCTCAGACATCTGCCGAAAGCCTTTATCGACAGCGCAGTCCCCGTGAAGTCGCTCAAAAATGCGGCATTCATTTCCGTTATAACGGCGTGCTATACGCTTCTTTCGATGCTGTGCGCTTTCGTTTTCGAGTCCGATTCGGCGGCGGCGGGGTTTGCCGTATTTATCACTTTATCATTAAGCACGGTGCTTATCGCAATGAAGTCTGTGTTTGTCCGTGCGATAACGCCCGAAAGCAACGAGGAGTGTGTCGGTGTTCCTCCGGCACTTGCGGCGGTGTTCTGTGCGGAGGCGGCGTTTATACTTTGGCTCTTCCTCGCATATTCGCCCGTATCGTTTGCCGCAGACTTCATGATTTTCAGAATAGGCTTTCTCACTCTTGTACTTTCGTGCGTCTGCGCACTTCTCATTCCGATTTTCAGCGAGATAAGAAACAGCCTTGTGGGCGTTGTGTCTATTGAAAAGGAGATCGAACGCATCGATGCGGAAAGCAAAACTGCCGGTGAGAAGAAAATTATCGCAAAGTCAAGACGTGTCACGGAAAGCGACGAGGTTAAAACAACCGAAAAAACTTCTCACGAGGGCAAAGCGAATGCCGGTACTGAGCCTGTCACCGCACCGCACGATAAACCGCTCGACGAAAAGCACGAAGAGCCGAAGCACGAAACAAAGCCCGAACCCGTGAAAACAGCCACCGAAAAACCTCAAACCGACGTCACTCCGAGCGAAGCGGAAAAGGAAGCACCTCCGATTGAAGCTCCCGAGACCGTGAAAGCGGATATACCCAAAACCTCTGAAAAGGACGCAAAGAGAAAACTCAAGCTCCGCAAGAAAATTGAGAAGCAGAGGAAAAAAGATATTGATGACGGTTGGGACGTCATTTGAGCAAAGAGAACAAAACGAACCCCGTTCGGCTGAGAAGGTCGGACGGGGAATTTTCGTACTGTCATTATCGCACTGTGATTATAGAGGCATGGCTTCCACTGCTTTTACGAGTAAATCGACGGCTTCGTCGGTAATTGCCCACGACGTGCAGAAGCGTACCCTATAACGCTCTCCTTGTTTGTCCCAAACCTCAAAGCCGAAGCTTTCGGAGAGGTAATTGATCTGAACTTCGGTCAAAAGCGGAAACTGCTGGTTTGTGGGAGAGGTTCCGCACATTTTAATGCCTTTATCTTCAAACGCACGGCGTATCTTCAGCGCCTTTTCAACGCCCTGACGGCAGATATCGAAATACAGGTCGTTCGTAAAAAGCTCTGCAAACTGTATACCTAAAAGTCTACCCTTGGCAAGCATACCGCCTTTTTGCTTTATGAGGTAGCGGAAATCCTTCTTGAGTGCGTCGTTTGTTATCACGACAGCCTCGCCGAAAAGCGCACCGCACTTTGTTCCGCCTATGTAGAAGACGTCGCAGAGTTTCGCAAGCTCTTCAATTGTTATGTCGCATTCCGCACACGTAAGTCCGTAACCGAGTCTTGCGCCGTCGATAAAAAGAGGAAGCGAATACTTGCGGCATACTGCGTATATCTCTTCAAGCTGTCTCTTGGTGTAAATCTCGCCGTTTTCCGTAGGGAAAGATATGTAGACCATTCCCGGCTGTACCATATGTTCATGCGCCGGGTCGTCAAAGTGAGCGTGAACCGCTTCCTCAATGTCCGCAGCGCAGAGTGTGCCGTTCGGAAGAGTGGGGGAGAGTGCAAGCACCTTGTGACCGCAAGCCTCAATTGCGCCTGTTTCGTGTACGTTTATGTGTCCGTCGCCTACGCAAAGCGCACCTTGATGAGGCCGGAGTATCGATGTTATAACGGTGAGGTTTGTCTGGGTTCCTCCGACAAGAAAGTGAATGTCGGCGTTAGGACAGCCTATGCGCTTCTTTATGAGCTCACGTGCTTCATGGCAGTATCTGTCTTCGCCGTAACCCGGTGTCTGCACAAGATTTGTTTCCGTGAGCGCTTTTAACAATGCAGGGTGACAGCCCTCATGATAGTCGCACATAAAACGGTATTTTTCCATTTCAAGTCCTCCTTAGTTAAACTATAAAAAAACGGAGGGCGCACGAAGCACCCTCAGAAAAAGTCAGATTCAATCTATTGCGTATTTCTTTGCAAAGCGGCTGTAAGCGTCTTCAAAGTTTTTGTCACCGTCATTCTTAATTCCGCTGAGGTATTCGTGGGTGTTGAATTTGTTCTTTTCCACCTCAATCATCGCAACCGCTATGTTGGAGCAGTGGTCGGAAACTCTCTCGTAGTTTGTGAGAAGATCCGCAAGCACAAATCCAAGCTCAATCGTGCAGTTGCCGTTTTTGAGACGTGTTACGTGGTTTGTCTTTATCTCGGCAATGAGGCGGTCGATAACCTGCTCGAGAGGTTCAACCAGAGAAGCACTTTCAAGGTCGTCGTGAGCGAATGCCGTGACGGTGTTGTTAAGAATTTCGAGAAGAGCATTCGTAAGAACGGTGAGCTCCTTCTTTGCTTCGTCCGAGAAATTTATCTTCTTATCGTTAATTTCACGTGCCACACCGAGAAGGTTTACCGCATGGTCGCTTATTCTCTCGAAATCGCCTATCGTATGCAGAAGAGTCGATACACGGTGACTGTCGTTGTAGGACAGAGAACGGCTCGAAATCTTGACGAGAACCGTGCCGAGTCTGTCTTCGTATATGTCAATCTCGTCCTCAAGCGCAAGAATCTTCTCGGCTGTCTTTTCGTCGTAGTGCGTCAAAAGACCTATAACGTCCGTGATTGCCGTTCTTGCCTTGTTTGCCATATCGACGGTGATAGAAAAGCACTCGTTTATGGCAACCGAGGGGGTAGCAAGAAGACGCTCGTCGATGAGAGCATACTTTTCGCTTTTGTCCCCGTCGGTATCCTTTATGATTGTCATAGCAGCCTTTTCGAGAAGCTTCGACGCCGGGAGAAGAATTACAGTAGACGCTATGTTGAAAATACTGTGTACAAGAGCTATTCCCGTCATGTCAATCTTAAAATCAAGGAATGCAAAATTTATAAACATACCGAGACCGTAAAATACTATAAGGAAGATAGCGGTACCGAGTATGTTAAACAATATGTGTACAACAGCAACTCGCTTTGCGTTTTTGTTAACACCTATGGAGGAGAGAAGCGCCGTTACACACGTACCGATATTCTGACCCATGATTATCGGAATAGCCATACCGTATGTAATGCTTCCCGTCTGAGCGAATGCCTGAAGTATACCGACCGACGCCGCCGAGGACTGAATAATTCCCGTGAAAATCGCACCGACAGCAACGCCGAGAAGGGGATTGTTGAACATAACAAGCAGGTTCTGAAACTCCGGTATCTCGGTTACGGGAGCCACAGCGTTCTTCATGAAGTCCATGCCGCTCATGAGAACCGCAAAGCCGACGAGAATGCTTCCTATGTTCTTTCTGCGTGTGTTTTTACCGAGGATGAATATAACGCCGATGAGGGCGAGAACGGGAGAAAAATTCTCGGGCTTGAGTAAGTTTATAAGCGAATCCGGCTGTGCCTCAATTCCCGAAAGCGAGAGAATCCAAGCCGTGAGCGTCGTTCCGATGTTTGAACCCATGATGACGCCGATGGTCTGACCGAGCTGCATAATGCCGGAGTTCACAAGACCGACAAGCATTACCGTCATAGCCGACGACGACTGAATCGCAACTGTAATTCCCATACCGAGAAGTAAGCTCTTGAAGGGGTTGGAGGTCATTTTTTTGAGCATACCTTCGAGTTTGCTTCCGGCAACCTTTTCGAGTCCGGAGGACATAACGTGCATACCGTAAAGGAAGAATGCCAAGCCTCCGCACAGCACAAACAGATTTGTGATATTCATTTTTTCACCTTTGTTCGGGTAATTCTTTGACCGAACCTTTCTCTAATCAATTTATCTCATTTTCAATTATCACATACACATTTTACCTCATCTTTACGATATTGTAAACATATGCACACCACGGCGAATCTTCCCGAATAATGAGAAAACACCGCCGAAAACCGACCGACGGTGTAAAGAGAGTCTCATCCGCACAATTGCATCTAAAGAGCGGAGGTCTATCCTCTTGCAAAATAAAGCACTATCGCAAAGAACTATTTCTCTTTCGGCTTAAAAACGAGAGCCGCTAAAAGAGAGAAGAGCATGCTCTTACACGATACAATACTCACCAAACAAAGTATTACTTCTAAAGATTAGGGCTGCGAGTAATGAAAAGAGCATGCTCTTGCAGAGTACAGAGTTCACAAAAATACTACTTCTCCTTCGGCTTAAAGATTAGAGATGCGAGCAGAGAGAAGAGCATAGCTGCGGCAATTCCCCCTGCCGTTCCCGTCAGACCTCCGGTCATAATTCCCGTAATACCGTAGGTGTCAACTGCCTTTTCAACGCCCTTTACAAGCGAGTAACCGAAGCCTGTGAGAGGTACGGAAGCGCCGGCACCGGCAAAATCAATAAGAGGCTGATAAAGTCCTGCCGCCGTCAGTATAACGCCGCACACAACGTACCCAACAAGAATTCTTGCCGGAGTGAGCTTTGTTTTGTCAATGAGTATCTGCGCAATGACGCACAGTATTCCGCCCACAATAAACGCCCATAAATATGTCATATAGCCTTCACCCCCTGTCAAGTGCGGCTTTTCAAGGTCACGAGATGCGCAACCGCCGGTATCGAAAAGCCCTGTTTGAGACTCTGCGGACTCATCATCGCTCCCGTTCCGATAACCGCAATGTTTTTGTATTCGCCGCTCGAAAGCTTTGCGTAAAATTCGCCTGCCGTGCAGATTGCCGAACAACCGCACCCCGAGCCGCCGCATCCGACCTTTTGCTTTGTAATGTCGTATACGAGTATTCCGCAGTCGGTGAGCTTTCCGCTTCCGGGCTTTATCGTGTCTTTTGTCAGCTCGTACAACAGCCGCAGTCCCTCCCAGCCGAGATCGCCCGTCGCAATGAGATCGAAATCACCCGGCGTTTTTCCGGAGCTTTTTAGGTAACGCTCTATCGTGTCCGCCGCAGCAGTACACATCGCCGCACCCATGTTTCCGGCGTCTTTTATACCTCTGTCACACACAATTCCCGGGAGAAGCTCGTCTATGAATACTCCCTTTGCGTTTTCGTCCGCACGTGTCAGAATAAATGCTGCCGCACCCGTGACGGTAGTCTGAGCCGTAGGACCGCTGAAAGAGCCGTAACCGAGAGGAAAACGGAATTGTCTTTCGGCTGAGCAAAAGTGAGACGACACAACAACCGCCGCAGAGTTTATCTGTCCGCTTTCAATCATAAGAGAGCCAATGAGAAGCCCCTCCGCCATGGTCGAACACGCACCGTACAAGCCGAGATACGGTATGTCGAAGTCGTCAAGACCGTAGCCGGTACTCGTACACTGATTGATAAGGTCGCCGCCGAGAAGACAGTCTATGTTTTTGTCGGTGAACTTCGCCTTTTCAAGAGCAAAAGAGAGCGCACGGCGGCACATCTCACTCTCCGCTTTTTCCCACGCACCGAGGTTCATGTCCGCTTTTTCGGTGAAATCGTCGAGATACTCTCCCGTGGGTCCTTCCTTTTCTTTTTTACCGCCCACGGCGGCAGTGCTTTT
>CAKSCN010000057.1 GCA_934444485.1 uncultured Eubacteriales bacterium
TATTTCAAGATCCGACGGATCTATTTTTACGTCTATTTCCTCAGCCTCGGGAAGCACCGCAACGGTAACTGCGGAGGATAAGCTCACGGATGATGATATACAAAAGCTTTCGGAGGCTGCCGAGGCTGTGCATACAGGAAAGCTTGTTGCGTTTCCGACGGAAACAGTTTACGGTCTCGGAGCGAATGCGCTTGATCCGTCGGCTGTAAAGACAATATTTGAAGCGAAGGGCAGACCTCAGGACAATCCGCTTATAGTCCACCTCTCTTCGGCGGAGGATATCGAAAAGTACGCATATGCATCCGAAAACAAGCTTTTTCCGCTTATCTCGGATCTTTTTCCGGCACCGCTTACAGTTATTCTGAAAAAGCGAGATATAATCCCGTCGGTCGTAAGTGCAAACCTTGACACTGCAGGATTCAGAGTGCCGCTCAATCGCATTGCACGAAAACTCATTGAACTTTCAGGTGTTCCGATAGCCGCACCGTCGGCAAACCTTTCGGGACGTCCGAGTCCGACCAAAGCGGAACACGTTATTGAGGATATGATGGGTCGTGCCGATATTATAATTGACGGCGGAAGCTGTGACGTCGGCGTCGAATCAACGATTGTTACGCTTGCGACAGAACCGCCGACGCTCCTTCGCCCGGGCGGAATAAGCATTGAAACGCTCGAAGAAAGACTCGGCAAGGTTGCTGTGTCGTCTGCTGTCCTCTCGGAAATGAAAAGCGGTGAAGTCGCCGCCGCACCCGGCATGAAATACCGACACTACGCACCGAAGGCACCGGTTGTTCTGGTAATAGGAAGTACCGAGAGTGCGGTAGAGTACATCAACGAAAGGGCAGTTGGAAAAAACTGTGCCGTCCTTTGCTTCAATGAAGAAAAAGAGCGCATGAAAGCGCCGCACGTCATAACAATCGGCAGTGAACACGACCTTGATGCCCAGGGACGAAATGTATTTGACGCTCTGAGACTCACCGATTCGCTTGACGAAGGGGGGGTCACCGAAATATACGCTCGCACAACGGGCGATTTTCACGGCGTCGGACTCGCAGTGTACAACAGACTGTTGAAAGCTTCGGGGTTTAACGTCGTAAAGCTTTAGTCTGCCGCAGGCGCATAACATTGGTAAAGACAGGTGATATTATGCTGATACTCGGACTCACAGGTCAAAGCGGTTCCGGTAAATCGACGCTCGCCGAGAAGCTTGTGTCTGAGGGCTTTGTACATATCGACTGCGACAAACTCGCACGTGTGGCGGTCGCCAAAGGTACGGAGTGCCTTCGTGAGCTTGTCTCGGCTTTCGGAGACAACATACTCCTGCAAAACGGAGAACTTGACAGAAAAAAACTTGCCTCCGTTGCCTTTGCAAATAAGGATAAGCTTGCATTGCTGAACAAGATTACGCATAAGCATATAAAGATTCTTCTCAAGGAGTATATTGCCAAAGCAAAGGAAAGCGGAGCGGCAGGATGTATTGTCGATGCGCCCACTCTTTTCGAGGCGGGAGTTGATTCGCTTTGCGATGTTACGGCGGCTGTGATTTCGGATTTTGATACGAGAGTCGAGCGGATAATGAAGCGTGACGGAATTTCCCGTGACGACGCACTTTTGCGGTGTAAGGCTCAGCACGACGACTCCTACTATGAAAGCAAGTGCGACTATGTAATAAGAAATAATTCCGACATCACGGCGTACGGTGAAGCGATAGAGAATTTTTGCTCAGAGCTGAAAGAGCATTTAAAATGAACCGAAAGGAATTCACGTTATGAAAAAGACCTTTGCGGCAATTGTCGCAATTATCATTATTTCAGTATGTATAGGTGCGGCTTGGGAGAGAATAGACAGAGCTATAATGCTGAAAAACTACGGATTCAAGTATGAAGAATATGTTGAGAGATACTCTGCGGAGTATTCCGTGCCGCAGGAAGTGATATACGCCGTTATAAAGTGCGAGAGCGACTTTGTTCCCGATGCCGTATCTCCCAAGGGCGCTGTGGGACTTATGCAGATGATGCCGGACACATATGACTGGCTTTGCACGAAGCTCGGCGAAACAAGAGATTCTCTCTACAATCCCGAAACAAGCATAAAGTACGGAACGTACTATCTGAGCTACCTCTGGGACAGATTCGGAATATGGGAAAACTGCTTTGCCGCCTACAATGCCGGAGAAACAAAGGTAAGCTCATGGCTCGAAAGCACTGAGTATTCCGAAGACGGCAGACTTACCTATATACCGTATGAGGAAACGAGAAAGTATGTGAAAAAAGTAAACGATGCGGTAGAAGCTTACAAAGAATTACTGTACTGATAAATAAAGAAAGGTTGTGTGCAGAATGGACAAGGAAAAGACAAAAGGCGAGGAACTTAAAGAAAAACTTTTCGCCGAGAAAAAAGATACCTACAGCGTAATGGACGCCGCCGAGACAGAAAACGCATATAAGTACTGCGACGGTTATATGGATTTTCTCCGCCACGTAAAGACGGAGAGAGAAGCCGTAACGGAAACCGAGAAGCTGCTTCTCGAAAATGGTTTCAGACCGTTTGAGTACGGCGCAAAGTACAAGTGCGGCGACAAGCTCTATCTTAACAACAGAGGCAAAGCGATATATATAATCGTTGTCGGAAGCGACAGCCTTGATGAAGGCATTTCAATCGCCGCAGCTCACATCGACAGCCCGAGAATAGACCTCAAGCAGAATCCTCTCTACGAGGACGGCGGCATGGCGTTCTTCAAGACCCACTATTACGGCGGCATAAAGAAGTATCAGTGGGTGACGATACCGCTCGCACTTCACGGCGCTGTTGTAAAGAAGGACGGGACGAAAATTGACGTCTGCATAGGCGAAGACGATACCGACCCCGTATTCTGCATTACAGACCTTCTGCCGCATCTCGGCGCACAGCAGTCGGCAAAGACTCTCGGAACGGCATTCACCGGAGAGAATCTCAACATCCTTGTCGGAAGCCGTCCGTATGACGACGAAAAGCTCTCGAAGGGCGACGCAATAAAGCTCAAGGTGCTTGAGTATCTCAACGACAAGTACGGCATAACCGAAGAGGATTTCCTTTCGTCTGAGCTTTGCCTCGTGCCGGCAGAAAAGCCGAGAGACCTCGGTTTCGACCGCAGTATGATTATATCCTACGGTCACGACGACAGAGTCTGCGCATATCCCATAGTTACGGCAACTCTCGAAGCTATGAATAAGAACCCGAAGAAAACCATGGTTACGATTCTCGCCGACAAAGAGGAAACCGGAAGCGACGGAAATACCGGTATGCAGTCGTATGCGTTCGAGAATATGCTTGCCGAGCTTGCACTTGCGACCGGTGCCAACTACAGAAAGATGATGTCGAAATCGAAGTGCCTCTCCGCTGACGTAAACGCTTGCTTTGACCCTAACTTTGCGGACGTATACGAAGCGAAGAACGCTGCTTTCATCAACAAGGGCGTCTCTGTAACGAAGTTTACCGGTGCAAGAGGAAAGTCGAGTACAAACGACGCACACGCAGAGTATGTTGCAGAGATACGCAATATCTTCGATAACGGCGGCGTTACGTGGCAGATGGCTGAACTCGGAAAGGTCGATCAGGGCGGCGGCGGAACTGTCGCAATGTATATTTCCGAGCTTAACGTCGATACGATTGACGTCGGAGTACCGGTACTCTGTATGCACGCACCCTATGAAGTCGTATCGAAGACTGACGTGTATATGGCGCACAAGGCATTCTGCGCATTCTTCGAAAGATAAGGAGGACAACCGCCATGATGTTTATGGGAACAAGTGCGGGTGAGGGAACTCCGGCGCCTTTCTGCAAGTGCAAATTTTGCAGAACCGCACGTGAAAGAGGCGGCAGAGAGTTAAGACTCCGCTCCTCGTTCAGACTTGACGAATTCAACGCAATAGACCTCGGTCATGACAGCGTTGCAACCGCACAGAAACTCGGCGTTGATTTTGTGAATGTACGTAATGTTTTCTACACGCACACTCATGACGACCACTTTGACCACCAGCTCATATGGACGAGAAGCGTTGCCGAGCACATCCCCGAACCGCTCAACCTTTGGTTTTCGGAGGAGGGAATACGTGTGCTTGAGGACTCCCTCTACACCTGCAAATACACCGCATCGTCAAAGGATTACTTCGGTGAAAGCAACGTAAAGCTCCATGTTCTTAAGCATTATGAAGAGACCGACTGCGGCGACTACCTCGTTACCGCAATACCGGGTTTTCACCGCACCGCATACGAAAATCTGAGCAACAATCTCATATTCGAGTCGAAAGCCGACGGAAAAACGCTTCTTTACGCACTTGACACGGGTCTCTATCCCGATGAAGCCTTTGAAAAGCTGTGCGGATACAGATTTGACGTTGCGATAACGGAGCATACATTCCCGACGCTCGACAAGGATTTTCCCGGCGGTGTTGCGGTACACATGGACACAAAGCACACAATTATGTTCTTCGATAAACTCCGTGAAATCGGCTGTATCGACAACACATCGAGACTGTTTGTGACACATACATCGCCTTTCGGCTCCAATTATAAGGAGCAGTGCGAATACTTTGAAAAGCTCGACAGACCGTACAGGATAACGGTTGCTTACGACGGTTTGAAAATTTAAGGCGGAAATATAAAGAAAAGCGAGGCGGCATTTTCACCGTCTCGCACGTTTTTTTGCTTATTGTCAGCCCTCGGTTCTTATTATCTCACGGGCAATTTCGAGATACGCCGCCGCACCCTTTGAGTATTTGTCGTAAAACAGTGCCGGTGTGCCGTAACTCGGCGCTTCGCTAAGCTTTACGTTTCTCGGGACGGGAGTCTTGTATATTTTTCCCGGGAAATGCTTCTTAATTTCTTCGAGAACCTGAAGGGAAAGATTGAGTCTGCCGTCGAACATCGTGATAATCACGCCAAGAAGCTCGAGAGTGGGGTTGTAAAGGCGCTTTACCTGAGCAATTGTCATCGTGAGCTGAGAAAGACCCTCGAGTGCGTAATACTCACACTGCATCGGCACAATCACGCCGTCGGCCGCACAAAGAGCGTTTATCGTAAGAAGGCTCAGAGACGGGGGACAGTCTATGAAAATGTAGTCGTAGTTGTCCTTGAGAAGATCGAGTGCTTTTGTAAGCCTGAACTCTCTCTCGTTTATATCGACCAGCTCAACCTCCGCACCGGCAAGAGCAATGTTTGACGGAAGAAGATCGAGATTCGGAAACTTCGTTTTCGCAACTATGTCCGTTACTATTTTCGCATTGATGAGAGCATCGTACACGGATTTGTCGGTGCGCTTGCTTACGCCGACGCCGCTCGTCGAATTTCCCTGAGGATCGAGATCCACGAGAAGAGTCTTTTTGCCGAGTGCTCCCGTGCTTGCGGCAAGATTAACGGCAGAAGTCGTTTTTCCGACGCCGCCCTTCTGATTTGCAAAGGAGTATATTTTGCAGGTTCTGTTCATTTCAAACGACCATTCCTTTAACTTATGTCGAATATGCGCAAATAAATGACGGACAAATCAAAAGAGATCTCCGTACTTTCCCGTATATTATAGCAGACAATAGACGTTTTGTCAATCGTTTTAATTCACAAAAATCGTTTTGCGAGGAAAATTGTCGGAATTTTAATATTTTTTTGCAAAAGCCCTTGACAAAACAAGAAAATTGTGGTATAAGTATAAGTGGTTTTTTGGTAGAGGTTGCGGTAATCAAGAGTAACACTGCGAGTATTCATTTAACGGTTGCTTTGCTGTGCGAAAGGGTTTATCGCCGAAGTGGGGAATACCGCTTTTCCTGCTGGGACGGTGTAGAATATGCATCGGACTGTCACAATATTTGTGGAGAGCTATCATTGTAACAAAATCCGTTGTTATTTGCGGTGCATTTATTGCACTTCATTTTGACTTTGTGTTTTTTGCCGTGATGCTGTTCGCAGCCGAGCGGCAATTTTATATTTTAGGAGGGTTCTTGTATGAACACCATGTCCGTAAAGAGATTGTCCGCACTTGCAGCGGCGCTCTTTATAATGCTCGCACTCGTCGCTTTCCCCGTGTTCGCAACCGAGGATGTCGCCGACGAGACAAACGCATCTTATCCCGGCTACGTTGAATACGTCATTTCCGGTATGGAGGAAGCTCCCGAATCAGTGTCAGAGGATGAGTATTTTGACTATGCCATGAGCTATGTCGATGCCTACGACGACGCAATTCAGAACGACGCAAATGTCGAAGAGAACTACGCTGAAGCCATCAGCACGATAAGAGCAAATTCTTCTCACAGATATGCGACTTTCTGGTCGGTAATCCCTCCGATTATCGCAATTGCTCTCGCACTTCTCACAAAGGAAGTTTATTCGTCGCTCTTTATCGGAATACTCGCCGGCGGTCTTCTTTACGCCAACTTCAATTTTGAAGGAACGCTCAACCACGTTGTTGAGGCAGGTTTTGTTACAAGCCTCGCCGATTCCTACAACGTCGGCATTCTTATATTCCTTGTTATCCTCGGCGCAATGGTTGCCATGATGAACAAGGCAGGCGGTTCCGCCGCATTCGGCAAGTGGGCAAGCAAAAACATAAAGTCGAGAGTCGGCGCACAGATTGCAACAATTCTTCTCGGATGCCTCATCTTTGTTGACGATTATTTCAACTGTCTCACGGTCGGAAGCGTTATGCGTCCCGTAACCGACGCAAACAAGGTTTCCCGTGCAAAGCTTTCCTACCTTATCGACTCGACAGCGGCTCCTATCTGCATAATCGCTCCCGTTTCCTCGTGGGCGGCGGCTGTTGCAGGATTTGCTGACGGAAGCGGAATGAACGGTCTTGAGCTTTTCGTAAGCGCAATTCCTTTCAACTTCTATGCACTCCTTACAATCGTAATGATGTTTACGCTTTCAATAGGTCAGTTTGATTACGGTCCCATGAAGCTCCATGAAACAAATGCAATGGAGAAGGGCGACCTCTTCACCTTCGGCGGCAATGTTGACAACGGAGAAACACAGTGCAAAACAACAAAGGGCAAGGTTATCGACCTCGTTATCCCCGTCGTTATCCTTATCATCTGCTGTGTTATCTGCATGACTTACAGCGGCGGTATCTTTGATCCCGAATCTGATGCTTATGGAAACTTTGTCACCGCATTCTCCAACTGTGACGCATCCGTCGGTCTTGCTCTTGGTTCGGTAATAGCACTTGTTATCAACATCATTTACTTCCTCGTTGCACGCTTCGGTCTTCTCAAGTTCAGCGATATAATGGACTCTCTCCCCGAAGGCTTCAAGGCAATGGTGCCCGCAATACTCATTCTTACCTTCGCTTGGACTCTTAAGGGTATGACTGACAGTCTCGGAGCAAAGGTTTTCATTGCAGATATCGTAAGAACCTCTGCCGGCTCGTTTATGGCATTCCTCCCTGCAATCATCTTCCTTATCGCTGTCGGACTTTCGTTCTCGACCGGTACATCGTGGGGTACTTTCGGTATTCTTATCCCGATCGTTCTCTCGGCGTTCGGCGGCTTTGACAGCAAGCTTACCATAGTTGCAATTTCCGCTTGTATGGCCGGTGCGGTTTGCGGTGACCACTGCTCTCCGATTTCCGATACGACAATTATGTCCTCCGCAGGTGCTCAGTGCAACCACATGAACCACGTTTCCACACAGCTTCCTTACGCATTAACTGTTGCTGCGGTATCGTTCGTTTCATACATAATCGCAGGCTTTGTGCCAAATGCACTTATCGTTCTTCCTATAGCAATAGTTCTCATGATCAGTACGCTTCTTGTTATCAAGAGCATTACCGCAAAAAAATTGTAAGCACTCCCGGTCCTCTAACCTTTGAAATGTATGTGACAGTCCTTCAAATACTGCGAAGGACTGTTTTTTTCTATGAAAGTGTATGAGCCGAGAGTTCTTGTAATTGTTCACAAAAAAAGCATTGACATACTGTAGAAAGTATGGTATAATCGTCAAGATCTTGCAAAAACACGGAGGTAATATTTATGAAACTTTTACGATTCACCCTGTTATCAATGTTTCTGGCACTTGTTTTGAGCCTGCAGTTACTCCCGGTTTACGGAGCGGTTGATGTAACAGATACATCAGCAACTTACGATTTTACTGCCTTCGAGGGATTGGAATCCGGTGATGCACTCCCTTACGGCAAAGGAAGAAACGGAGACTGCTTTTTCCCGAGTCACAATTCTTCGTCAATTGTTTTTCCCGAGGTGTACACGTGGTCAAAGGATGTCACTCTTACATTGACGGGCGAAGGTACTGTAATAAAACACTCAAAGCATGGTGCGAGTATGATGACTGAGCTTGACGGTGCGCCTGCAGTCATAAGAGAAAATGCCCCCGGAAAAAATGCACTTTCAATTATTATAAAAAGCGGCGCAAAAGCATCAAAGAGACCTCTTTCAATTGTTTCACTCGGCAACAAATTTAAAAAGACGGTATACGTTGACTTTACAGGTGAGTTTCAGGAAATCCTCATTGATTTGAACAGTCCTAACGGATGGACTATGAAGAACAGTGAGGGTAAATACGATCCTTATACGGAAGGTTCACCGTGGGCAACACGCTCCATGGACGCCGGCGGAATACGTATTGACTACCCGTCTCTCGGTGAGAATGTCGAAACGGTATATACGCTGAAGTCGGTTTCCTACATTTCAACCGATGAAAAAATCAATGAGGTTACGGAATCCAACGGTGTCTTTGAACATACAGCATATATAAACGGCTACCCCGACGGCACGTTCAGACCCACTGCGACAATAACCCGTGCTGAGGCGGTATCTGTTATCGCAAGGCTTCTTGATATGGAATCCGCAAATTTCCCGAAGACGACGGCATATAAGGATGTTGCAAACGACGCATGGTATTTCAACGCTGTTGCGTTTATGGAATCCAAGGGACTCCTATATGCGTTCGATGCTTCGGCAGGTTTCAATGCATCTACTCCGATAACAAGAGCCGAATACGTAAGTCTGCTCCCGATAAATGAAGCAGAAACCAAAGAGTTTTCTTTCTCCGACACTCCCGAGACGCACAGACTCTATAAAGCAATAAGCTCCGCATATTCCGTCGGATGTATAAACGGTTATCCCGACAACACATTCCGCCCCGACAATACAATAACACGCGCTGAAGCTGTTAAGGTAGCAAACACGTATTTTAACAGAAAAATTGAGCGAGCGACCTTCGATATTTCTAATGTATCGAGATTTTCCGACGTTGACAATACATATTGGGCATTTGATGAAATATACGAAGCGGCAGTTTCTCACACCGCCGTTATTGACGACGACGGTACGGAAAGCTGGGCAAAGGTTCATGAGAAGATAGATACAACATCCACCGCCTCAAAAATCAAGGAGATAGACGAGCGTGCCGACAAGATGAGAAACGATATACGCAGCACCGTAACAGATGTTGTTGTGTTTGGCACGGAGTACTACGTAAGCGCAGACGGCGACGACACAGCAGACGGAAAGTCTCCCGAAACCGCATGGAAAACTCTCTCTAAAGTAAGCAATGCCGCACTGTCCGAGGGTGATGTCGTATACTTCAGACGAGGTGATGTTTTCAGAGGTCAGCTTGTTTCCAAAACGGGAGTTACATATTCCGCATACGGCGAAGGCGAAAAGCCGAGACTTTACCGTTCACCCGAAAACGGCGCAGGTGAAGAAAAGTGGTCGCTTGTCGAAGGAACGGAGAATATATGGAAGTTCTACAAGGCAATGCCCGACTGCGGACTTATAGTATTCAACGACGGTGAGAGCCACGGCTACAAGATGACGCCGAGCTACGTTGACGGCAATTTCGTTGATGCATACGACAGAAAAACCGTCGTTGACCCAAAGGTATATCTCGAAAACGATCTTGAATACGTAAACCTTGCAAACAGTATTATGTCCGGAAATGTTCCGAAAGTAGGATCCTCCGCCTGCACGGGGGAGCTTTATCTCAGGTGCGAAAAGGGAAACCCCGGCAAAGTATTCACCGATATAGAATTCAATATTCCCGAGCACGTTATAGCAAACGGCGGCAGTAACTATACCACCTACGACAATCTCTGCGTTAAGTACGGCGGTTTCCACGGAATAGGCTCCGGCACGTGCAAGGGACTCACCGTAACAAATTGTGAGTTCGGTTGGATAGGCGGAGGATCTATGCACTATGAGACCGACGGCTCTTTCGGCAGATACGGGAACGCAATCGAGATTTACGGCGGCTGTGAGGGCTTTGTCGTTGACAATTGCTACATTTACCAGGCATACGACTGCGGTCCGACACATCAGCTTGCCGCCGGCGGCACACAGAGCTTGCTCATGAACGACGTTATATACAGCAATAACCTTATCGAGTATTGCACATACAGCATAGAGTATTTTCTCGGGAAACCCTCTGTGAGTGACGAGGAAGCATACAGAATGCAGAACAACATTCTCATGGAAAACAACGTCTGCCGTTATGCAGGCTTTGGTTTCGGAGAACAGCGTCCAGATACCGGTACTGCTGCTCACATCAAGGGTTGGGATCACTATAACCCTGCACAGAATTTCGTTATAAAGAACAATGTCTTTGACCGAAGCCGACACATGATGATTCATTGCGGTGTCGGAAAGAAAGACTGGCTTCCGTTATTCTCCGGAAACACATGGATACAGACAGTCGGCGGCACCGGTACTCTCGGAAGGTACGGAATTAATCCTACGTCAAACCTTCCTTTTGACGATACGGTAAGAATTTCCATGATAAAGAGCGAAATAGAAAGCAATCCCGAAATTTACTTTGCCGAGAAAGACTTTCTCTACGATTTACCCATAGGTTAACTGAATGTACAGGTAAACAAAACATTTTGCGGAGCTTCGGTATTTGTCGAGGCTCCGTTTTTCTCTTGACATAAAGCGGAAAGTATGGTAGAATTAAATATGCGATATATTTTATAGAAATTTAAGAAATACTTTATTTGATTTCAAGGTAACGGTGGTAATATAGTATCGTACAAAGTGAACGTTTACGAGTACAATACAATTGAAGGAAGGACGATGTTATGAAATTTCCGAAGAAAGCGGCGGTTGCCGCAAGTTTTGTGCTGGGTGTTGCAATACTGACGACCTCGGCGTTTGCCGATATGATAATCGGTTCCGGATACGACGGCTTGAAAGAAGCCGCAAAGAAAACCTATCTTGCTCTTGATTCCGGAGATGGCTTTACCTACGGCGACAACTGCACGGTAGATGCGGAGTTTTCCATAAAGGACGGAAACGACGTCATTATGAGTGAACACAGCATTGCGAAAAAAGACGGAGAGAAGACTGAAACCGTAAACGACAGTGTTTCGCTTTATAGCGGTGAACCCTACAGCTCCTACAGATACGCCGACGATAATATGTCGGTAACAAGACGTGACGACGGAGCTTACAGAGTGTTTTTCTACAGCAACGACAACGACGAAAGAAACTATTACTCATTCGACAGTGAAAACATTTTTGAGCGTGATGAGGTAAAGTCAGCGGAAAAGGTTCTCGACGCTTTCGTCGGTAATCTCAGCAGCCTCATAACCGCTGAAGAAAGAGACGGAAAAACTCTCTACACCGGCAGCATTGACGGCGCACAGATTCCGACGTATGCAAATGCCCTCGCTTCCTTTGTCATGAAGTACGGCATTCTCGATTCCGTCGGTTACGACGACAACAGGGCAAAGATCGAAGGCGATATCTACATGACGGGCGCCGAGGGAAAAGCGGTTCAGAATGAAGACGGACTTATCACTTCTCTTTCGTTGGAAGGTTTCTTTAAGGCAACCGACGTAAACAAAAAGGAGCATGAGTACACGATTTCCCTTTATCTCAATGTTTACAATGTCGGAAGCACCGTTGTCACCGTTCCCGACTACGAGAGTGCAGAGTATGAGGTAATAGAGGAGACAAACGAAATGTCCTCAGCGTCTGAGAAGAATATTTATATGTCGCTCTACCCGTCCGATGTAGGTGAGTACTACAGAGTTATCGTTTCCGACGACGACAGCGGCAAGATCGTCGGTTCAAGGACCTTCGTTATAAAGTCTGTTGACGAAGAGAACAATACGGCACTCTGCGAATACACAGAAGTTTACAACGGCGAAGCAGGCGAAGAAGATAAGACGGTTCACTATGAATTTGAGGCAAATTACGGTGAATACGAGTACAACTACCTTGCAAACTTTGAATACACCGACGAGAACGGCAACACAAAGTACGGTCTCATAGACAGAGGCAGTGAAGAAACAAGCTTCTTCGTTTATATTGGCAACGATTATATTGGCAACGATACCGAAGGAGAAATCACCACTCAGGACGTCGGATATACGTTCTTCAGAATTAAGTGAGAAATGAAATTTTAAGCACCTCGTCGGGAAAGTCTTTGGGTTTTCCCGACCTTGGTGCGCATTGCGCATGAAAGGTGAAGTGACAGGATGAGCAAAGCCATTGAGCTTATAAACCTTACAAAAAAATACAAAAATAACAGGGGTATAGAAAACATCAGCCTTACTGTCGGCGAGGGTGAAATATTCGGTTTTCTCGGTCCGAACGGAGCAGGTAAGACTACAGCAATGAAAATCATGACGGGGCTTATGACGCCTGATTCCGGCGACGTATTGATTGAAGGATACAGTATTGTTTCCGACTACGAGAAAGCAATGGCAAACGTCGGATGCATAATAGAGAGTGTGGCGATGTTTCCGTATCTCACGGCGGAGGAAAACCTGAAACTCTGCGCACGATTTTACGGCGGTGCGGAGTCTCGCATTGACGACTGCCTCGAAAGAACAGGAATGCTCCGCTTTAAGAAAGAGCGTGTGAAGAACTTCTCGCTCGGAATGAGACAGAGAATGGGTATTTCCATGGCTCTTGTTTCGGAGCCCCGCATTCTCATTCTCGACGAACCGCTAAACGGACTTGACGTAGAGGGCATGGTGGATATGCGAAATCTCTTTAAGTATCTCGCAAAAACGAAGAAGACAACCGTGTTTATCTCGAGTCACCTTATTCATGACGTTGAACTCACGTGCGACAGAGTCGGAATCGTTTACGGCGGAAAGCTTATAAACATTGAGAGCATGGACGAGATATTGAAAAGCTACTCCACTCTCGAAAACTTCTATTTGAGTGAGGTGGGCGAAAATGAATAGTCTTAAAGCTGCCTACGTAAACGAAATGTTCAAAATCTCCAAGAAAAAGAAGCTCATTGTCGCCGGTATACTTGCCGTTTTTGCGCTTTTGCTTGCGGCAGCAGTTGTCGTGAGCATTGACACTATAGTCGGAATAAGACTTGCGTCGAGCGGTAATTTTGCGCTTCTCGTTCTTCCTTTTCTCATGTATACGCTCATACCGCTGTTTTCGGCATTTATCTGCATAGATATGTTCAGCGGAGAGTTTACAAGCGAAACAATAAAGCTCACTCTTACACGCCCGGCGTCGAGATTTAAGATTTTCCTTGCGAAGACTCTCGCTTCGGCGACCTTTACTGCGGCGTTTCTTGCGTTTACTCTCGCCGTTTCTCTCGTTTTTTCGGCGTTCTTTGACATAACGGTAAAGTCTGCGTCCGATGCGATAACCGCATACATAGCGGCATTTGTTCCGCTGTTCATTCTGTCGCAGCTTGTTATACTCATATCAAACCTCGCAAGGGGAAGCGCCTCGGCATTCATGCTTTCGGTAATTATTTTTATTACTTTTAAGGCACTTGAAATGTTTATACCTCAGCTTCGCTCGTTTTTCTTTACTGCCGGCTTCGACTGGTACAACCTCATTATAGGCACTACCGCTCACATCGGAAAAATATTAAGGCTGTTCACTCTCTTTGTCGGCTATGCCGTTTCACTCTTTGCCGCAGGATACTATTTCTTTGAAAAGCGTGCAATATAAGGCGACGAAATAACAAACGAGGGGTTTTACTATGAAGCTGAAATACGCAATAACCGTACAGCGTATGTCTGTCACGCTGACAACACTTCTTGTTGTGGTTGCGGCAACCGCATTTTACGTGAGGGTAATTATGCGTGACAGCACTGTTTTCGGAAATGCCGACAGCCTTGTCA
>CAKSCN010000058.1 GCA_934444485.1 uncultured Eubacteriales bacterium
TTTGCAACCGGTTACACAGGGGATGCCTCCGGAGTTGACACGGTCAACTCATGCTTCGCTACCTCCATTACTACACCATAAAGAGAATGCGAATCTCGAGCCTCGCACTTTTCAAAGAGCCATATCTTTCCGTAATTTGTCGTCGAACGAAGTGAGGTACAAATTTCGGGAACGGGAGAAGTTCGGATACAGTCCTCACAAAGCCTGATGTTACGCCCACCTTTGAGCGAGGCGTTGCCGAGCTTAAACGCTCCGACCTCGGATAAGATGAGTCCCCCTCATCTAAGTCGGCGGCTTGCGTTTATGGCGCGCATATATGCGCTCGACTTCGGTACTTTCTCCAAATTACATTATATCCGTCCCATGCAAAGCAAAGCTTTGCTACTTGAAGTTCTTTGGTTACTTTCTTTCAAGAAAGTAACGCCTCTGCGGCGAGCAGCCCTCGTAAGCCCCGTAATCCTACGCCCTTGCCTTAATGTAGAGCAGAGGGTCAAGCCTTGCACCGTCGGAGCGGATCTCGAAGTGCAGGTGAAAGCCGGTTGTCTTGCCGGTAAGACCGACCTCTCCGAGCTTTTCGCCCTGAAGTACCTCGTCACCCTCGCCGACCGAAACCGACCTCATGTGTCCGTAAAGCGTCTTGATACCGCCGCCGTGGTCAACTATAACGTGTATGCCGTAACCGTTGCCGCAGTCGCCGGCGTATTCAACCACTCCCTCGTCTGCCGCATATACCGCCGTCCCCTCAGGCGCACCGATGTCAAGTCCGCCGTGAAGCTTTACCTCGCCGAAAAGCTCACGCTCACCGTAACCCGACGTGACCGTACCCTCACACGGACAAATGAACCGCCCGTACCTCTCCGGATACCCCTCACCTCCCCTGTTCGTTCCCATGTACACCACATTTTTCTGCGGCTCGGTAAGTACCTCGGAGTCTATCGCCGTCCGCTTTACACTGCCGTCCCCGAATCTCGACACAAGGTAAACCACCCTCGCCGTGCCGTCCGAACCCCTCGTGCGAAGTCTCTGCGTGCCGACCGCAAGCTCGTCTGTCGATACGTATTCCGTGCCGTGGGCAATAACCTCCTCAACCGTTTCGATGTACTCGCCGCCGCTTCGTGACGAAAGCTTAAGACTCGGCGCAAAAACCTCGCTCTCCGACGTGAACTCCGCTCCGTCCTCGGTCACCTCAATTTTCACCGCTCCTGCGTACTCCGCTATAAGCTCAAGCTCACGTTCCGCTCTGTCGCACCCCAAAATTTTCTCGGTCTCACGCCCTGAAACAAGCCTGTCGGCACGTACATATTCGCACAGAATTTTCGTCTCGCCGACTCCGTCTATGCCGCTCTCCCCCGTTTTCTCTCCGTTGCCGATTACGGCGTCAAGCTTTTCGCACACGCTCTCGGTTTTCTTCACGGCGTTCTCAATCTCCGCCTTGCTTCCGCAGCTTGCGGTATACTCACCGTCAACGTACAGCGAGTAGGCTCTGACCTCGGTTTCTCCGCACATTTGCGCAACCTTTCTCACGGCGGTTTCTCTGTCGGCGTCGGCGCAAAGCGCAACTCTGTATCGCACCGATTCAAACGCACTCTCAAGAATTTCGATTTCGGAGTCCGGGACGCCGCATTTTTCGGCTGCGCTCTCTGCGCCCTCTTTTACTATCCTGCCGACCTCAGCACAAGGTGCGGTGAAAACATACTCTCCGTTTTTCTCGACGTCGCATACAAAACCGACTCCGGCAGCTCTTGCGCAAGCTGAAAGTAAAATCACCGAAATTGTTAACAAAACGAATTTTTTGAGCGGTTTCGATGTTTCATGTGAAACATTTACTCCCCTTTTGCTCCGATTTATAAGCTTTTTCATGAATTTCACTCCTTGCTGTGTTGTCTCATTCTTTCTATTATTGCACCGCTGTCTGTGGTTTATTCATAGGATTACGGGAGGTCTGCGACGCATTATTTCTTGAAAGAAAGAACCAAAGAATTTTATCCTATAGTAATTTAGAGGTTAGTGCGCACGACGTCGTCGAGGACTCCGTCGTGAAGTGAGGCAAGACTCATCTTATCCGAGGTTAGAGCGTTCAACCTCGACGAAGTCTCGGTCGAAGATAAGTTTGGCATCAAGTTTTGTTGGAACTTAATCCGAGGTTCTGCCGTTCCCGAAATTTGAACCTCACTTCGTTCGACGACAAATTACGGAAAGATGAGGTTTTGGGGCGGTGCGAAGCTTGAGGTTTACATTTTGCGCCTTCGCAAATACCAACACCCTCTGCAAAAATCCGACATTCCGTCATCGCACTACCCCAATTTTGTACCATTCAAATTATTGAAGAAAAGCGGAGCTTTTCCACGTCAACTCCACTCTTCACTCTCCACTCTGATTTTCACTCTCAACTCTCCACTCTCAACTCTTTTAATTATATTCATATTCGCCCCTACCCCGAAATATGCCTTGCACGGCATTTATAGAACATACGTTTTCCGTTTGTCAAGTACTTTTCCGAAATTTCTTAAATTTCAGCGTTGTGACGAATTTTCGTTTGTTTACAGAAAACACTTGCAAATTCTCACATTCCGTGATATAATATGATGAGTATAAGTGTACGCTGAAAAACTGCGCCCACGGACAAGGCACTTAATAATTGACGATTGACGATTGACGATTGACGATTGACAATTGACGATTGACAATTCGGACAGAAAACGCCTGTGCGTTTTTCTCAATTATTGAGAGGTACCGGCAAAATGGCAAAAAAATAAATTTGAAGCTGAATTTCAGCAAAAGCTATTGAAAAATTAAAGTTTCATAAAGTGAATAATCTGACATTGAGAAATTTACAGACGGTATGCGCAATTTAAGTTCTTGCAAATGCGGACACGCTTGCAATTACTTTCCGGTCGGCTGTATCAGCTGCGCAATCGTCAATTGTCAATCGTCAATCGTCAATTCAAAAGAAGGGAAGTATAAAACGAATGAAAACCCACGAACAAGAGCTGTGGGACATGATATATGAAAAGCTTGACGAATACCTCGACATCGGCGCACAGTCGCTGAGGCTGTGGTTCGGCGCAATGGAGATAGGCTGTATCACCGAAAACGCCGTTTACTTTTCGACCGACAATCTGAACAAGAAGAAAGTGGTCGAGAAGAACTACATCGAGGGACTTCGCAATGCTGTAAAAGACGTATTCGGCTACGAGCCGAAGATATACGTAATAAGCACCGAGCGTGACGACTTCCGTGACGGTCTTGCGGAGCTTCTTGCCGGGAATCCGGACGAGCTGAAGAGCGCACTCGAGAAGATATGCGTCACCGAAAGGCACGACGAAAATGTCGGCTACGAAACAGACTCCGAGTCCGGCTACAGGATATCGGAAAGTGACGGTGAACGTGACGTCGGCGTCAGCGGTGAAAGCGGCTCCGATTATAGGTCCGAAGCGCCGGGTTCGGTAAGGTCGAGGAAGATACCGTATCTTGCTCCGCCGGACGGTGAGCGTCCCGAGTTCAATCTTTCCTCGAGGGGAAAGACGAGGGGTGAGCTTCGTGAGGGAGCGATGAAAGGTATGCGTGGAGTCGATCCGCAGAAGACCTACAGCAATCCGGACGTACCGGAGGTTCCCGACATACCGAGACCTCGGAAGACCTTCACGATGACGAACGTTCCGAAGAGGTACAATCCCGAAAAGGACGCAATAGAGACTGTGCCGCTCGGCAAGTTTTACGAGGACAGAAGCCACAGAAACGGCGTGATGATAGTATCGCCGGGAGCGCCCAAGTGGAAGGTCGGCTACACGTTTGAAAACTTTGTCGTGGGCGAATCCAACAAGTTTGCTTATCACTACTGCTACCAGGTTTCGCAATATCCTGCGCAGCAGTACAATCCGCTTTTCATATACGGTGACCCGGGACTCGGCAAGACGCATCTTCTCTATGCGATAACGCACGAGATAGAGCAGCTTCATCCGTCGATGAACATAGTCTACATCAAGGGCGACGACTTCACGAACGAACTTGTCGAGGCGATATCGTCCAAGAGCACGTCGTATTTCCGTGACAAGTACCGCAATGCGGATATGTTTTTAATGGACGACGTACAGTTTATAGCGGGCAAACCTGCGACGCAGGAGGAATTTTTCCACACCTACGAGTCGCTTTTCCAGACGGGCAAGCAGATAATCATGACGAGCGACGTTGCGCCGAAGAACATCAAGAATCTTGAGGAGCGGTTGCGTTCACGTTTCGAGAGCGGAATAGTTATAGGAATCGACTCTCCCGACACGGAGCTTCGCACTGCGATATTCAAGAACAAGGCGGTAATGCTCGGAGTGAGCGTGCCGAACGACGTTCTCGTATTTTTGGCGCAGACGATAAAGGACAACATACGGCAGATTGAGGGCATACTTAAGAAGCTTAACTCTATATCGATGATAGAGAACAGACCCGTTGACATGGAGCTTGCGAAAAAGTGCGTGTCTGATATTGTCGATCTTGAAGACAACATCAACGAGCAGGTTATAATAAACACGGTATCCCGAAAATACGGCATAGAAATCGACGCTCTTCTCGGCAAAAAAAAGACGAAGGACATAGTTTCGGCGCGCCACGTTGCGGTTTACCTCATACGCAAGATGACCGACCTATCCCTGCCCGACATAGGCAAGGTCTTTAACCGTGACCACTCCACAATTATGAACTCCGTCGACAAAATCCAGAGCGAGGTCGATGACTCACCCGAACGCCGCAAGGAAATAGACGACCTCATGGAACTCGTCCGCACCAAGCGCTGACGAGGGCTACGGGGGACGGGAGCTTTACGAGGGTTACGAGGGTTACGAGGGCTGCTCGCCGCAGGGGCGTTCTTTCTTGAAAGAAAGAACCAAAGAACTTTAAAACAAAGCAGTTTCTCATGGGTGTAGTAATGGAGGTAGCGAAGCATGAGTTGACCGTGTCAACTCCGGTGGCTCTGCCAACTCCGGAGGCATCCCTTGTGTAACCGGTTGCAAAGCAACCTCTGGAGCTGTCACGACGCAGTCGTTACGAAGTCGTCAGACTGAGGGACTGTCAATTTAGCACTATAATCCGAGAAATACCGCACGACATCGTCAACGACTCCGTCGTGAAATGGGCAAGACTCATCTTATCGGAGAGAGTGCCGTTCAACCTCGACGAGGTCTCGGTCGAAGATAGAGTTGACATCAGATTTTGTGGGGACAGTAATTTCCACCTTCTCCCGTTCCCGAAATTTGTACCTCACTTCGTTCGACGACAAATAACGGAAAGATGAGCTTTTTGGAAAGTGCATGGCTTGAGATTAGCATTATCTCTATGGTGTATTGTAGGGACACACAGGATGCGAAGCATCTGCGTAGATTGCTCCGTCCGCAAGAACCGCACGCACGGTTATGTATATCGCACCGTAGAAAAGCGGCAAACGATAAGCACCATTCAAATATTGAAGAAAAGCGAAGCTTTTCAACGTCAATTATGCATTATGCATTATGCATTATGAATTATGAATTATGAATTCTGCCTTTCTTTCCCGTCACCGCACACCCTCAAATTCCGCACCGTACAATTAATGAAGAAAAACGCTCAGCGTTTTTCCACATCAATTCTCCATTTTCCATTCTCAATTTTCAATTTTTGAAAAGCTCCGCTTTTCAACACCCTTTTCCCCACGCTCTCCACAACCTAAAAATTTGCGCCTGTGGGAAAGTGAGGAAAAATCCGCAGGGCGTGTGGGAAAAAACGTCGAAAAATCCACATAGCGGTAAACAGGGAAAAACGAGGAAACACGCCGGTTCCGGTGAGAAATCCACAGAATCCCAAGGCTCTATTACGTTCTTCTTCTGTTTTCCCTTTATCATATTATATTTACTTTATGTAAGCCGGGAGAAAAACGTGACGAGAGCAACCTTAAAAGTTTCTTAGGTTAAAGTTTCGGTCAAGCCTTTTCAAAGGCTTGCGGTTTCCAAAGGTGGCACCTTTGGTCGCTGCCGCAGCAGCGAAACACCTTTGCCTTCAAAAAGCGCAGGAAAGGTGAATTTCCGAACGCAAGTGAGGAAAGAGGGAAACCCTCGCCGGGGGGGTCCCTGTAAAATGATTTTGAAAGGACTGAAGATACAATGAAATTCACGGCAGACAAGGACACATTTTTAAAGGCGCTCCAGCCTGTAGCGTACAGCGCATCGAACGTGACGAATCCGCAGTACAAAACTCTCATGATGAAGCTTGCGGGCGACACGCTCGAGATATACTCCTACGACCTTGAAAAGGCGCTCAAGACCACAATTGAGGTTGAGGGCGAGGAGGACGGAGCGATAGAGGCCGACGCTCAGAAGATATGCGCCGTTGTAAGCGCAATGAGCGCCGGTGAGATAACGCTCGGCACGGACGAAAAGTGCGTGATATCGATTGAAGGCAACGGCACGGATTTCGCCATCACGGGCAGAGACGGCTCGATGTATCCGTCGCTTCCGATACTTGCGGGCGAATACAGCTTCAAAATTCCGAAGTCGAAGTTCAAGAACATTATCACGAAAACGCTTTTTGCGGTATCGAAGGACGAGTCAAGACCCGTATACATGGGTTCGCAGTTCGTGATATCGGGCGAGACGCTGACCGTGACCGCACTTGACGGAAACAGAGTAGCCTCGAGGGTTGAGGACGTGATAAAGAAGGACGAAGGAGACGCCGACCTTGACGTTACGTTTATAATACCCGGCAAGGGTCAGGACGACCTTTTGAAGATTCTCGACGACAGCGAAGACGAGATCGAGATATCGATGACGAGAAAGCACATCATCATAAGCTTTGACAATATTTACTACAGCTGCCGCCTTATCGACGGTGACTTCATGAACTACAGGCGGCTCGTATTCGACGACAACGTATTCGAGATAGAGGTTGACACGGCGGAATTTTTAGAGAGCGTGACGAGATGCGGCATTATCCTCGAGAAAAACAACGCCATGGAAATAGAGCTTTCGGCGTGCGAGTTCAAGGTAAGCTGCCGTTCGGAGACGGGAGCGGTAAACGACACGATATCCAGCCGCTTTGACAAGGGCGAGGACAACAGCTTAAAGATAGGCTTCAACCACAAGCTCGTCCTCGACGCTCTGCGTAACTGCGGCGAAGACAAGATCCGTATCTCCTTTAACGGCGCAGTCAATCCCATGATTGTCCGTCCCGTCAAAAAGGACGGCCTCCGCGACGACAGATTTATCTATATCGTTATGCCCGTTCAGCTGAGGTAACGATGGCTTACGGGGGCTGCTCGCCGCAGGGGCGTCTGCGACGCATTCTTTTCTGAAGAAAAGAACCAAAAGACTTCAAAAGCAAAACTTCGTTTTGCAGGGGACGAGTTATATTTAATCCGAGAAATACCGCACGACATCGGCTAAGCCTCCGTCGTGAAATGAGCAGGACTCATCTTATCGGAGAGAGTGCCGTTCAACCTCGACGAAGTCTCGGTCGAAGGTGCGGTTGGCATCAGGTTTTGTTGGGAATGTAATTTGTGGGAAACACCGTTCCCGAAATTTGAACCTCACTTCGTTCGACGACAAATTACGGAAAGATGAGGCTTTTTGGAGAGTGCGAGGCTCGGGGTCGGTATTCTCTCCATGGTATTTTGTAGGGACACACAGGATGCGAAGCATCTGTGTAGATTGCTCGTTCCGCCTGAACCGCACGTAAGGTTATCGTTTCCGTACCGTAGAAATGCTACAAACGGTTAAGCAAATGCGTATTATTCAATGTCAGCGATTATCTGAGGTTACGGAACGAGCAAGCCCGTTCCCTACAACACACCAACGAGGTTCGGAATAATCGTATTACCTCAAACACCCATACCCCCGGCAAAAATCCAACATTCCGTCGTCGCACAGCCTCAAAATTCGTACCCTACAATCAATGAAGAAAAGCGAAGCTTTTCAACGTCAATTATGCATTATGAATTATGAATTATGAATTATGCCTTTCTCTCCCTTTATCGCACAGCCTCAAAATTCGTACCCTACATTCAATGAAGAAAAGCGAAGCTTTTCAACGTCAATTCTCCATTTTCCATTCTCAATTCTCAATTTTTGAAAAGCGCAGCTTTTCAACCCCAATTCTCCATTTTCCATTCTCAATTCTCAATTCTTATGACATTATCTTCCATCACCCTCACCTCCTTTCGCAGCTCTCCCCTGCCGCAGACGGTAGAATTTTCGGACGGCGTGAACATACTGTACGGAAAGAATGCGTCGGGCAAGACCAATCTGCTTGAGGCGATATACCTTTGCGCCGCCGGCAAATCGTTCCGTGCGTGCGACGAAAAAAATTTCATACGGCACGGCGAAAGAAGGTGCGGCGTACTTGCGAAATACTCCGCAGAGGATGGCAGACAATCTTCGGTCGAGGTGTGCTACTACACCGACGGAAAAAGCCTCAGCCGTATGTTCAGACTCGACGGAGTGAAAACCGATTCGGCGTCCGAGGCTGTCGGCAATTTGAGAGCGGTTGTTTTTACGCCCGACCACCTTTCCATAGTCAAGGGTGCGCCCGAGGAGCGGCGTCGTTTTCTTGACATGGTCATGTCGCAGGCGAGCCGCAGCTACATCAAATATCTGTCGGCGTACAACAAGCGCCTAAGGTACAAGAACGACTTTCTGCGCATTGCGAAGGTGAAAGGGATTTCTCCCGACCCCGTCATGCTCGAGACGGTCAACATCACGCTTGCCGAGTATGCGGTTCGTGTGTGCGATATGCGGCGTGAATTCTGCCGTGAGCTTACAAAGCACGCCTCGGAAATTTACTCCAAGCTCACCGACGGCAGGGAGAGTCTGAAGCTCGAATATGTGTCGAAGATATCGCTTCCCGAGGGGCTTGACTTTGAGGAGAGCGTGTCGGAGGTGTGCCGTATATTCGGCGAGGCGGCGGAAAGCGAGATTGCCGCAGGCTACTCTGTGGTAGGTCCGCACCGTGACGACATTTCGATGCGCATTTCGGTCGGCGGCGAAAAAAACGAGAATTACTCTGTCGGTGAAAACTCCGGCAAAGATGACGATATATTTTATGAAAACGAGCCCGGCGAAGCGATACCGCACAGTGCGAAGTACTTCGGCTCACGGGGACAGCAGCGGAGTGCGGTGCTCTCTCTCAAACTTGCCGAGGGCGAGATGTTAAAGAAGCTCACGGGTGAGTACCCGGTGTTTCTCCTTGACGACGTGCTCTCGGAGCTTGACTCCGGACGGCGAAGCTTTATTCTCTCGAAGCTCTCCGGCCGTCAGGTCATCGTGACCTGCTGCGACGCCGACACCGCTTTCTCAAATATCCCCGGCGCAAAATTCATTAAGGCGGACGGAGGGGTTTACGAGGATTACGGGGGTGTTCTTTTCTGAAGAAAAGAACCAAAAGACTTCAAGGAGCAAAGCTGGCGCTTTGCAGGGGACGGGTTATATTTAATCCGAGAGAATACCGAAGTCGAGCGCATATATGCGCGCCATAAACGCAAGCCGCCGACTTAGATGGGGTAAGACACATCTTATCCGAGGCTGGAGCGTTTAAGCTCGGCAACGCCTCGCTCAAAGGTGAGATTGGCATCAAGTTTTGTGGGGAATGTTGTGCAGCAAGCTGCACGAGAGCAAATTACTCCGTGCTTTGCACCGCTTTGCACCGCTTTGCACTCCGCAATTTCTCTCCACGTCCTACGGTAAGCTTGCTTGATAGATTATTTCGCAAAGCTCGACAATTTCATTTTTGCGAAGATGAGGCTTCTTGGGCAGTGCGTGAATTCAGGTTGGCACTCGCTTATGGGGATTCGGTGAAAACGAGGCTTTTGGGAGAGTGCATAACTCGAGATTCGCATTTTCTCTATGGTGTATTGGAGGCGGCGAAGCATGAGCTGACCGTGTCAACTCCGGTGGCTCTGCCAACTCCGGAGGCATCCCTTGTGTAACCGGTTGCGAGGCAACCTATGGAGCTGGCGGTGAAACCGCCTGAGGGGCTGTCAATTTAGCACCAAACGCACGGTTATGTATATCGTACCGTAGAAAAGCGACAAACGGCAAGCACCATTTAAATATTGAAGAAAAGCGAAGCTTTTCCACCCTAACGTTGCGCAGCAACATTTCACATCGAGCGAAGCGAGATATTTCACACGCCGCAGGCGTATTTCACATTTTGCGCAAGTAAAATATTTCACGTGTTCCGTAAGGAACACCTTCACCCTCCGGAGGTACTTTATGTATTTAAACATCGGCGGCGGCGAGCTTATACGCAAGAAAGACATCGTCGGAATATTCGACCTCGATACCTCGACTATAGGTCAGATAACGAAGGAATACTTAAAGAAGAGCGAGTCCGAGGGACGCTCGGAAACGGTCGGCGACGATATACCGAAAGCCTACGTCGTAACGACCGACGGTCACGTCTATATCACCACTCTCTCCGCTTCGTCGCTCAAAGGAAGAAACAAAGAAGCAATAAGCAGTGTATGAAAGCTTCGCTTTCACCGGAGAGGAGAGTAAAGAGTAAAGAGTGGAGAGTGGGGAGTGGAGTTGAGGTAGAAAAGCTTCGCTTTTCAAATTGTACTCGCTTCGCTCGTGTGATAGTGGTTTGCCGACTGCAAAAATGTTGCAAACATCTTTTATAAAATCGGTGTATATTGAAAATCTGTCTCACGTTATCGTACCGCAATTCAAATTCGTACCCTGCAATTTATTGCAGAAAAACGACGTCAGGAGTTTTTCAACCATAACTCCACTCTCCACTCTCCACTCTCCACCCTTTTAAATTCCAACTCCGCTCTAACGAAAACCCTGTTTTTGCCAATTTTCAACTTTATTTTCGTGAAAGGAAAGTGATTATAAATTGTCTAACAACGAAGAAAAGAAGCTCGACATGAACGAAGAGACCGCAAACGAAAACCTTGCAGCCGATGCGTTCGATGAGAACGCAGACGAGGAAAACGCAGACGAAGCCGAGGACGTTGTGTTTGAACATATCGACCTTGAGGACGTAAGCGCAGACGACTCCAAGGTTGACGGCTCGGCGCACAAATACGACGAAAGCCAGATTCAGGTTTTGGAAGGTCTCGAAGCGGTGAGAAAGCGTCCGGGTATGTACATAGGCTCGACCTCGGAAGCCGGACTTCACCACCTCATTTACGAGATTGTGGACAACTCTATCGACGAAGCTCTCGCCGGCAGGTGCGACAAGATAACCGTCACTATCCACGAGGACGGCAGCTGCTCGGTCAAGGACAACGGTCGGGGCGTTCCGTCGGGCATTCACCCCAAGATGGGCATACCTACGGTCGAGGTGGTATTCACCGTGCTTCACGCAGGCGGCAAGTTCGGCGGCGACGGCTACAAGATTTCCGGAGGTCTTCACGGCGTCGGTGCGTCGGTCGTTAACGCTCTTTCCGAATGGGTTGAGATTGTCAACTGCTACGACGGCAAAAAGTACACCGAGAGGTTTGAAAGAGGTGCGGTTGCACGTCCTCTCGAGTGCGTCGGAGACACCGACGACCACGGACTTTATGTCCGCTTCAAGCCGGACGGCGAGATTTTCGACACGCTCGATTTCAACTACGACACGGTTCTCAAGCGTCTCCGCGAGCAGGCGTTTCTGAATGCCGGCATTATGATTGAGTACATCGACCGCAGACCTCACTACGACGAAAACGGCGACCTCACCGAGATAAAGAAGAGTGAAAACGAAGCGGAGGGCATGGACACCTACCTTGAGGACGGCGTTCTCTGCAAGGTATTCCACTACACAGGCGGCGTTCGGTCGTTCATTCAGTATCTCAACTCGAAAAAGCACGCCGCACTCGTTCACGAGGACATAATATATCTGTCGGGCAAAAAGGGCGACATATCGTGCGAGATAGCGTTCCAGTACAACACGACCTACACCGAGACCGTGCTTTCGTTTGCGAACAACATACACACGGGTGAAGGCGGCACGCACGAGGTCGGCTTCAAGAATGCGCTGACGAAGATTTTAAACGACTACGGCAAGAAGTTCAAGATACTCAAGGACTCCGACAAGCGTCTTTCGGGCGAGGACGTCAGAGAGGGCATATGTGCGGTCATCAGCGTAAAGCTTCCGGAGTGTCAGTTTGAGGGACAGACCAAGACTAAGCTCGGAAACGCCGAAATAAAGCCGTTTGTGGAGTCGCTTGTGAACGAAAGACTCACGGTTTACCTCGAAGAGCATCCGGCTGTGGGCAAGGCGATACTTGAAAAGTCGCTTCTTGCGTCGAGAGCGAGGGAGGCTGCGAGAAAGGCACGTGAGAACACACGCCGCAAGTCTCCGCTCGAATCGGGTTCGCTCCCCGGAAAGCTTGCCGACTGCCACGACAGAAACCGTGACAACACAGAGCTTTTCCTTGTCGAGGGAGATTCCGCAGGCGGTACGGCTAAAGAGGGTCGTGACAGCCGCTTCCAGGCGATACTTCCGCTGAGAGGAAAGGTGCTCAACGTCGAAAAGGCGAGAGCGGACAAGGTATACGGCAATCAGTCGCTGACGCCTATAATCATGGCTCTCGGCTGCGGAATAGGCGACGAGTTCAACATAGACAAGCTTCGCTACGGCAAGATAATCATAATGGCGGATGCCGACGTTGACGGCTCTCACATCAAGACGCTGCTTCTGACGTTCTTCTTCCGTCATATGCGTGAGCTTATCGAGCAGGGTCACATTTACTGCGCACGTCCGCCGCTGTTCCGAGTATTCAAGGGCAAGCAGCAGAGGTACGCTTTCTCCGAAGAGGAGCGTGACGCCTACCTTGCGGAACTCGGAGCGAATGCGGAAGCCGAGCGTTACAAAGGTCTCGGTGAGATGGATGCACACCAGCTTGCGGACACGACCATGGACCCGGCGACCAGAACGCTTCTCAAGGTCAATATCGAGGACGCAATGTACGCCGACGAAACCTTCTCACTCCTTATGGGCGAGGACGTCGATCCACGTAAACGCTTTATTAACGAAAACGCTAAATTCGCCAAGAATTTGGACTTTTGACGGTTACGGGGGATTACGAGGGCTTACGGGAGCCGCTCGCCGCGGGGGCTTACGGGGGTGTACTTTTCTTGAAAGAAAAGTACCAAAAGAACTTTCGCCGATTTCAAGGCTATCGCCTTGAAATGGAAAGTTTTTGATGTAATTTTGAGGAAATACCGAAGTCGGCGACCATAAACGCAAGTCGCCGACTTAGATGAGGCGGACCGTGCGTATCGGAGGATATACCGTTCAACCTCGACGAGGTCTCGGTCGAAGGTGGGGTTGGCATCAGATTTTGTGGGGAATGTAATTTTTACCTTCTCCCGTTCCCGAAATTTGTACCTCACTTCGTTCGACGACAAATTACGGAAAGATGAGCTCTTTGGTTTGTGCGAATTTTGAGGTTTGCACTTGCTCATGGAAAGTTCGGCGAAAATGCGGCTCTTTGGCGTGTACGTAGCTCGAGGTTCGCATTCTCTCCATGGTATACCGTAGGGAACGGGCTTGACGAGCATATATGCTCCGTTCCGCAAGAACCAAGCGTAAAGTTATGTATATCGCACCGTAGAAATGCGGCGAAAATTTACAGCAAATACGAATTATCCAAGGTCGGCAATCGTCGTATGTTGCGGACGGAGCAATCTACACAGATGCTTCGCATCCTGTGTGTCCCTACGGAATACCAGAGAGGTTCGGCATAATCAAATCACAGTACACCCCAACACCCCCGGCAAAAATCCGCTCTCCCTTTATCGTGCAACCTCGAATTTCGCACCATACAATCATTGAAGAAAAGCGACTTTAGGAGCTTTTCAACGTCAATTTTCCATTCTCCATTCTCAATTCTCAATTTTTGAAAAGCCTTGCTTTTCAACATCAATTCTCCATTTTCCATTCTCAACTTTCAATTCTCAATTAAAAAAAAGGAGCAACAACCATGAAATGGACCGGACTTAACGAACTGAGAGAAAAATATCTGTCGTTCTTCGAGAGCAAAGGACACCTTCGACTCCCGAG
>CAKSCN010000059.1 GCA_934444485.1 uncultured Eubacteriales bacterium
TTCCCGACTCGCTCGACACACCTGCCTCCGTTTTTGTTTACCCCTCGCCCAGTGCTGATAAGGCGAAGAACGAAACAGAAGTGTTCACCTCGAAGACACTCTACATTGCTGACTCCACAAAGAACAGAGTTCTCGTGTTTGACATCACAAACGGCGAGCCGGTATTCACCAAGACCGTTTATCAGCCCGAGTCCGAGGTTTTCAACGAAGACCATATCTTCAAGCCTATCGGCGTTGCTGTCGATAACGTCGGAAGAATGTACGTTGTCGGTGAGTATACCAACCAGGGAATTATCTCGATAAACCCCGACGGCACGTTCTTCGGATTCATCGGCGCGCAGGTTGCGAAGACAAGCGTTTGGGATATCATTTGGCGTAACTTCCAGACTAAGGAACAGAGACGCCGTTCGACAAGTACCGTTGCGACGGAGTTTAACAACATCAACATCGATGAGGACGGCTTCATCTACGCAACAACTTCGTCCATCTCTGCCTCCGACCAACAGCAGGCGATAACCTCCAAGAGTACCGCCGGCACCTACGCCCCCGTTAAGAAGCTCTCTCCCGACGGTACGGACGTTATGAAGCGTACAGGTTTCTATCCTCCGTCCGGTGAAGTTAAGGTAAACAACACAAAGACCGCAAAGCTCGAGATAACCGGTCCTTCCACCATTATCGACGTTGCCCTCGGTCCCGACGGTATGTGGTCGATAATCGACGCTAAGCGTCAGAGAGTGTTCACCTACGACGAAGAAGGCAGACTCCTTTTTGCGTTCGGTGATAAGGGCAACCAGCTCGGCAACATTCAGCAGATCAAGGCTATCGATTATCAGGGAACGAATATGCTCCTTCTCGACAGCCAGAACAAGAATATCACGGTCCTCAAGAGAACAAGCTACGGCGACCTTCTTGACGAAGCGATCCTCGCAAACAGAGAAAGACGCTACAGCGACGCCGAGATGTATTGGCAGGAGATCCTCCAGAGAAACTCCAACTTCGATATGTCCTACGTCGGTATCGGTAAAGCTCTCTACCGTGAAGCAAACTCCATGGCGGACGAGAACGAAGCAAAAATCGGCGTGTACGAAGAGGCGATGAGCTACTATAAGTACGCTTACGACACCGCAAACTACTCCGACGCTTACAAGGAAGTAAGAAAGCTCTACGTACAGAGATACATAGTCCTCATTCCGATTATAATAATTGTTATCTGCATCTGCATCTCGAAGTTCTTCAAGTACGCCGCAAAGGTAAACCTCAAGGGACAGTCGAGTGCAACCAAGCGCACGCTTTGGCGTGAGTTCATATACGGAGTTCATACATCGTTCCACCCGTTCGACGGCTTCTGGGATATCAAGCATGAACACCGAGCCTCCGCAAAGGGCGCAACGCTTATCCTCGTAATTACGATTATTTCCTATATATATCAGTCGATAGGCAGAGGCTACGTAATGGAGCCTAACCCCGAACCCATCTCCCTTATCCTCGAGATTTGCTCGATACTTCTCCCCGTCATCCTCTGGACGGTTGCAAACTGGTGTCTCACAACGCTGTTTGACGGTGAAGGCAGCCTCAAGGATATTTACGTAACAACCTGTTACGCACTCTTCCCTCTCCCCGCATTCATTATACTTACAACGTTCTGCTCCAATTTCATCACAACCGAAGACGTCGGCTTTATCACGATGTTCATAAAGATTGCGTATGTTTGGGTAGCGTTCCTGCTGTTCTTCGGCATGATGGTTATCCACGATTACTCACTCTTCAAGAACGTGGTAACAACACTCGGCTCGATAGTCGGCATGGCGTTCATAATGTTCATAGGCGTACTCTTCTCAACGCTTATCGGTAAAGTGTTCTCCTTTATCTATAACATCTACGTTGAGCTGTCGTACAGAATGTAACAAGGAGGGAGATAAAGATGAAAACAACAAAGAAAATTTTAGCATTGCTCCTGTCTCTCCTTATGCTTGCCGGAGTTATGTCCTCTGTTACTTTGCCCGCCCTTGCGGCAGATAAAAATGCCGACGAAGAGGAAGAGGTAACGGGACCTACCGCCGAAGAAATTGCGGCATACTACCTCAATAAGGCAGTATACGAGAACCCTTACGAGAAGCTCGCTTCCATGACAAAGTATTACGAAACCGGAAAGTACGAGCTTTGGGGACTTGAGCAGACCGGTGAAATTGCTCTCGTTGACAAGGCAACCGGTCAGATACTCTTCAGCAACCCCTACGATGTTTCCACGATGAGTAAAGACCCCAAGAAGGACGAAGTAAAGAAACAGCTCCTTTCCCAGGTCATACTCAAGTACAGCAACAGCTCGCAGGAAACCATAATGTACAGCTTTACCGAGGCTGCCGTAAACAGCCAGATAAAGATGGTGCCCATAAGAGGCGGACTCCGTGTTGAGTACACCATGGGCCGTGAGCAGGCGAGAGTTCTTGTTCCCAATATGATGGAGCGCACGAGATTTGAGGAAAAAATCCTTAACAAGATGCCCCACTACGACGCGGACGGCAAGAAAATCTACGACGAAAAGCTTAAGAAGTGTCCTTACGACTACATGAAGGCTTTCTACGGAAACGATTATAAGTCTCTCGACAAGGCATACAGCGATACAGCCCGTCAGTCGCTTATCGCATCGTTCCCGATTATCGAAAAGTACGACATCTACGTACTCGGCTCCGATACCGGTAAGAAGGATAAGGAAAACCTCGAGTACCTCATAACAGCGTATACCGACTACTCTTTCGACGACATGGATGAGGACTACAGTATGCTCGAATATGAGGCGAATGTTTCCGCAATGCCGCTCTTTAAGGTAGCTCTCGAGTACTACCCCGAAGACGAGGGACTCAGAGTAAGATGCCCCTCCAGCGACATCAGATTCGACTCCTCCACATACAGTGTTACCTCGATAAGCTTCCTCCCGTTCTTCGGCGCAGGCGCATCGAGCGACCTTGAAGGCTTCACGTTTATCCCCGACGGTTCGGGTGCGATAGTTGACTTTGCGGACGTTAAGGACTCCGTAAATGAGCTTACCATAACCGGAAAGCTCTACGGCCCCGACTACTCCTACCACCAGATAACAGGTAAGAACCAGGAAATCATGAGACTCCCCGTTTACGGTATCTCCAGAACCTCCGAGTTCACGGAGTTCGATGAGGAAGCGTACACCGAGAAGTTCTCCAAGATTTACCTCACGGCGGCAGAAGAGGCTGCGGCGGCTGAAGCGGAAGGTCTGACAACCGACGAAGCTACGGCTGACGAAACCACAGCCGATGAAGCAAAAGCCGATGAAACGAAGACTGAGGATGCGGCAGCTGACGAGACAACAGCTGAAACAACAGCCGACGAGACAACGGCAGATGAAGCAACCGCTGAAGAAACAGCTGACGAAACAACAACCGCTGAAGAAACAACTGATGAAACTACGGTTGATGAGACAACTGCCGACGAAACGGCAGAGCCCGAAAACGACAAGCCCAAGAAGACGGAAACCGCAGGCTTTGTGGCATACATCGAAGAGGGCGACGCACTCGCAGAGATAAGCACCGTTCACGGCGGTATAGTACACAAGTACAACTCCACGAGAGCAACATTCTTCCCGAAGCCTTCCGACTCCTACGAGCTTACCGGTATTTCCGCAACGGGAAGCGCAACGTGGTCGGTTACCTCCGACAGAAAGTATACCGGCAACTTCACGATAAGATTTATCCCCACCTTCGGCGAAAAGACAAAGATCGCCGGCATGGCGGAGACGGTCAGAAACTATCTTGTATCTCAGGGCAAGCTCTCGAAGCTTGAAAACAAGGGCGACGACATTCCGCTTTATCTTGAGAACTTCGGCTCGATAAAGACACAGCAGAAGGTCTTCGGCTTCCCCGTTTCGGTTCAGACTCCTCTCACCACCTTTGACGACTGCATCACAATGCTCGAAGAGCTAAAGGCTGAGGGAATAAGCAATATAAACGTAAGATACAAGGGCTGGTACAACGGCGGTCTTTACGCAACCGTACCCAATAAGATTAAGGTAGACAAGGCGGTTGGCGGTGAAAAGGGACTCGAAAAGCTCGCAGCATACGCAAGCGAAAACGGAATCGGTCTCTATCCCGACCTCGAGCTTCTCCATGTAATGAAGGTCGGCACGTTCGACGGCTTCAACTACAAGAAAGACGCTATTCAGACCATCGATGAAAGAACCGCCGTACACAAGACCTACAGCGCACTCTTCCAGGGCTACGAGGACGACGGTATTCTTATCGTAACTCCCGAGTCCATAGCGAAATACATAAAGAACAGCTCTTCGGATTACGCAAAGTTCGGTCTTTCCGGAATTTCCGTGGGTTCGCTCGGCGATGAGCTTAACTCCGACCACAACAAGGATTATCCGCTCACACGTGTGGACGCAGAGGAAATCATTTCCGAACAGCTCGCAGGACTCAAGGAGAGCGACGGATCGGTTATGGTAGACTCCGGAAACGCATATGTTCTCGGCAGTGCGGACCACATCCTCGGACTTCCTCTCGACTCCAGCAAAAACGTATACGCCTCCGCAGCAGTTCCTTTCTACGGAATGGTGCTTCACGGATATGTTGAGTATGCGGGAACAGCAATTAACCTCGACGGCGACTTTGAGTACAGTGTTCTCAAGGCGATAGAAAGCGGCGCAAGCCCCTACTTCATCCTCTCCTACAGACACGAGAATACCTCCGAGCTTAAGTCTTTCACCGACTTCTCGAAGTATTACTCGATAAGATACAACATTTGGAAGGACGACCTTTTTGACACCTACAAGAAGCTCAACGACGCACTGAAAACCGTAAAGTATGATACAATTACCGAACACGAAATCCTCGACACGAGAGTCGTCAAGGTGACATACTCCGGCGGAACTTCATTTATACTCAACTACAACACGAAGCCGGTTACCGTGGACGGAGAGACAGTCCCCGCCATGGACTTCCTCAAGAAATAAGAAAGGCTATAGGTGTATATAATGAATAATAACGTAACAGCAAAGCCTGTAACCGGAAAGCGCAAGAAGATAGCCTCTATCGAAGCGAAAAAGGCGAGAGCCGGTTGGTGGTTTGTAATGCCCTTCGTTTTGGGTATCGTACTTATCTACCTTCCCATTCTCGGTAACTCTCTCTGGTACAGCTTTAACTCAATGAAAGTTCAGGCAGGCGGCGGTTTTGCGCTGACCTTTGTGGGACTGAAGAATTATTCTGACGCTATATTCTCCGACCCGTCGTATCTCCAGATACTTGTGGCGAGCATAAAGCAGCTCATATTCGATATTCCCGCAATAGTAATATTCGCACTCTTCATGGCAATTGTCCTCAACCAGAAGATGGTCGGACGTGCCGTATTCCGTGCAATATTCTTTATCCCGGTTATCATTTCCACAGGTCTTATCGACTCCATCGACCAGTCCAACACCCTCCTCAACTATATGTCCGAGGGCGGTATCGAGACGGGCAATACCAACCAGTCCTCCGCAGCCGAGATTATCAACACAGTTGACGTAACAACATTCCTCGGCAGTATGGAGGTCGGTACGGAGCTTGTACACTACGTCGTTGACGTCGTAAACAACATCTTCAATATCGTAAACCGCTCCGGCGTTCAGATGCTCGTATTCCTCTCGGGACTTCAGTCAATCTCCCCCGCAATATACGAGTCCTGCACCATGGAGGGCGCAACGGCTTGGGAAACCTTCTGGAAGATCACTTTCCCGATGATAAGCCCGATGATCCTCGTAAACGCAATTTACACGATTATCGACTCCTTCACAAGCGAGTCAAACTCGGTAATGAGCTACATCAGCAGCGTTTACGACCAGGCGGAGGGCCGAGTACTTTCCTCGGCGATGTCGTGGATTTACTTCTTGGTCGTTATGCTCATCATAGCTGCGGTTGCCGGTATTATGTCGATGTACGTATTCTACCAGCGCAGAGATTAACAGAAGGAGGAAGTAGTAAATGAATTCGGTAATAAATAAGTTCACAAAAAAAGATACGTCCTCCAAAAAAATCAAAGTTGATTTCGAGGGCAAGGTAGACTGGAAGACACGTATGGCGATGCGTGTGTTCAACAAGAAGTTCGCTTTACAGTTCATAATCGCAATCTTCAGATACGTGTTCCTTATAGGTATTTCGTACATCATTCTTTACCCGTTCTTCACAAAGATTTCGGCGTCCTTCATGAGTTCCGACGACTTCGTTGACGTAACGGTAAAGCTTATCCCGAAGTACCCCACGCTCGATAACTATAAGTTCATCTTCATCGAGAACAAGTACCTCGAGGCACTCTTCAACTCCGCAACGCTCGCACTTCTGTCGGCGTTCATCCAGACAATGATAACCGCATTTATCGGTTACGGCTTCGCAAAGTTCAAGTTCAAGGGCAGAGGACTCCTGTTCGTACTCGTTATTCTTACGATGGTAGTACCTCACAAAACTCTTCAGCTTGCGATGTTCATGAAGTTCAAGTACTTCGATATCTACGGTATCTACGGTGCGATAGCGTCGCTGTTCGGTGCAAAGACAACGTGGATTGACCTCATCAATACATATTGGCCTCTGACGATTCTCTCACTCGGCGGTCTTGCCTTCAAGAACGGTCTCTACATCTTCATCTTCAGACAGTTCTACAAGGGCGTTCCTGACGAGCTTGAGGAAGCGGCGTACGTTGACGGTTCGGGTATCTTCAGAACATACTTCCAGATTATCCTTCCGCTTACGATTCCGATAATGGTTACGGTATTCATGTTCGCTTTCTCTTGGCAGTGGACCGATACCTACTACACAAGCCTGTTCTTCACGGCTACAGGACCTCACCTTCTCCCGGCGGTCGTTTCCGTTCCGCAGTCGCTCTCGACTTCGTATGCGGCAGCACCTCTCCGTGAATCGGCGGTTCTCAACACCGCAGGTCTTATGGTTATAGCACCCCTGTTCATCATCTTCCTCTTCGCACAGAAGTCTCTTGTTCAGGGTATCGAGCGTTCCGGTATCGTCGGCTGATATTCGCCGGAGCAAAACTCACAATTATCAAAAAGCACGGGGGAAGCCGAAAGGTTTCCCCGTTTTTCTTAATATGAAGTAAAGGAGAAGAACCATGATTATTCGCAACAACCTTTGGAAGGACGGTAAGCATAAGTGCCTCACAATGAGCTACGACGACGGCACGGTCTGGGATTATAAGCTCGTCGAAATTTTCGACAAATACGGCATAAGAGGCACTTTCCACCTCAATTCGAGCTTCTTCGAGTCGAGAACCGACGCAACGGTCAAGAAAGAGGACGTCAAGGAGCTTTATAAGAACCACGAGGTGTCCCTCCACAGCTACACGCACCCGACCTTCGGAGAGCTTCCCGACTTCGTAATAGCGGATGAGCTGAATATCGACCGAAAGAACCTCGAAAAGCTCTGCGGCTATACAATCAGAGGACTTTCTTACCCCAACGGCATGGTTTCGATTGAGGACAGAATCGAGAACCTCTGCAAAATGTGCGGAATGAAGTACGGCAGAGCGACTGAGTGCAAAACCGACTTCAGACTGCCGAAGGATTTTCTCTGCTGGTATCCGACCGCCCACCACAGCGGAAACATCGAGGAGCTTTTCGATAAGCTCTTGAATGTCCGTGATTTCTGGCTCAATATGCCGCTTATGTACGTGTGGGGACACAGCTATGAGTTCGACAGAAACAACAACTGGGAGCTTATCGAGAATTTCTGCAAAAAGGCAGGCGGCAACGGCGACGTTTGGTACGCAACCAACATCGAGATTTACGACTACGTCACAGCCTCCCGTTCGATAGACTACGGTCTCGATTACCACACTGCCTACAATCCTTCGGCGATTTCCGTTTGGATAACCGTCAACGGAAAGCCCGTTGAGCTTAAGCCCGGTCACAACAGTTTTTGATGAATTTCAGGGGACGGTATACGGAATGTGCCGTCCCCGCACTTTGCTTTTACGGTGCGGCGAATAACGCTCTCCTTTATTCGGAAAAGTTACGTGTGATTTGCGGTAAATGTTTTCCTTGCTGCGGATAAAAGCAGATGGTATAATTACAAGAGGTGATTACGGTGAAACGTGAAGCGGTATATATTGCGATGCAGCCCGAGGCGGAAAATTCCTATTGGGCGGCAAACATAAGCGAGGATATTCGCCGTGCGGCAAAGGACGCACAGCTTGAAACGGTGACGGTCGATCTCTCGGGTGAACTTCCGGATATCGGAGGACGATGCGTCCTTGTCGCCGGGAACGACACCGACTGGCTTGACGCAGCTCTCGGACGCCTTGCCGAATGCGGTGCTTTGCCGATTGTTGTCAACGCCTGTATGCTTCCTATTCAAAGGTACAGGTACAGCGGAGTGGTGTTCGGTCTCGAGGAGATGCTTGAGAGATGCCTTGAGCTTATTTCGCTTGACGGACGCAGAAAAACGGCTCTTCTCGGCGTGAATCCGTCATCCGTAACCGACCGTGTGAAGGCTGACGCATTTTCGTGTGCGGCGTACCCGTGTGAGAGGGAGATTATATGGTCGCCCGGACGTCTCGACGAGTGCGTTGCCGATTTTACCGCAAAGCTTCCGTCAAGCGGTTTCGACGCCGTAATCTGCGCAAACGATACGGTTGCAATATGCCTTCTGCGCCTGCTTTCCTCCGTCGGCGGCACACTTCCCGAAAGTCTCTGCATAGTCGGAATGGGCAACTCTTTTGTCGGAGCAAGCCTCGGTCTTACGAGCATAATGTTCGACTACAGAAAGATGGGTGAGATGTCGGTGAAGCTCTACGGCGATCTTCTGAGATACGGCGCTTCCTGCCGTATTACGATGTCGCTTCCGTGTGAGCTTGTCGTGCGTAAAACCGCCGCATTTGCCGAAAACACAGCACCCTTCTGCGACAATGCCGAGGTGGTGCGTCCGAAGAGACGGTATTTCGACGGCGGCGAGGTGCAGAATATCATAAAGGTTGAGACCGTTATGCAATCGGTTGATCCGCACGACAGGGAAATACTCTTCGGCATAGCACGAGGTGAAAACTGCGACGTTATCGCAGAAAAACTTTTCTTCTCCGACAGAGCGGTGAGGTACAGGCTTTCAAACATCGTCCGACGCTTCGGTTTTCGTGACAGAAAGGAGCTTGAGGACGCACTTCGCCGTGCTTTGGGGGAAAAGTAAAAGTACGTATAAAAAGCGAGGAAAACGAAAATGGTAAAGATTGAGAACCTTACTCTCCCTGCCGCCGGTCTCGGTGAAGAAAATCCGATGCCCGATATAAAGAACGTGAGTTATATTCACGCCGGTTACAAAATGACGCCGAAAATATCGGAGAACGAAAAGACCCACATAGGCAAGGGCATGATAAACACAATGCTCCCGTACCGCATACAGGACGGCTACGACAGAAAAAGAGAACTCCGTGACTTCAAAGCTCTCACTGTTGAAAACAGCTTTATTCGTGCGGTGTTTCTTCCCGAACTCGGCGGACGTCTTTATTCGCTCACCGATAAGCGAACCGGAAAAGAGCTTTTGTACGTCAACCCCGTGTTTCAGCCGGGAAATCTCGGACTTCGCAATGCGTGGTTCAGCGGCGGAGTGGAATTCAACGTCGGCATAAAGGGACACAATCCGCTCACCTGCTCACCGCTTCATGCCGTTATAGACAAGACTCCCGACGGCGATGTTCTGCGGCTTTACGAGTACGAGAGAATAAGGGGAGTTGTGTACTCCGTCAGCGCATGGGTAAAGGACGATTCACCCGTGCTTTATATAAGATGCCGCATAGAGAACCTCTGCGATGACGACAAGTATATGTATTGGTGGTCGAATATCGCCGTCCCCGAAACGCACGGGACAAGAGTCATAGTGCCGACCGACGACGCCTTTGTAAGCTTCTATAATGAGAACCACTATATACTCGACAAGACCGCCGTACCTTACGCAAACGGTACGGACATAAGCTACCCCTCGAATATTCCGGCGTCACGGGACTTTTTCTATAAAATACCGAGTGAATTCCGAAAGTGGATAGCCTCCGCAGATGAAGAGGGAAAAGGTCTTCTGCAATGCTCCTCAAGAAAGCTCTTCGGACGAAAAATGTTTGTCTGGGGCATGGGGCAGGGCGGACGTCACTGGAACGAGTGGCTCTCGGACGGAAAGTCGTCGTACATCGAGATACAGGCGGGACTTGCCCACACTCAGCTTGAGCATATCCCCATGAGGGCAAACGAAACATGGGAGTGGACGGAGGCGTATACTCTTCTTGAGGGCGACCCCGGGGTGCTTCACGGAAAATACAAGGACGCCGTCGGCTATGTCGAAAGGTATATGGAAAATACGGTCGGAAATCCCGACGAAATGTACTTCCCGAGCGACGACTCCGTCACAGCGACGACGGTTGCCGCATTCGGCTCCGATTGGGGAAGCCTTGAGGAAACGCTCCGCAAAAAGCGCATAAGCAAAACGCTTTCGTTCCCGAGGGTGAACGATCCCGAGACCGCCACATGGCGCGAGCTACTCGAAAACGGCACATTCCCGACAGAATGCACGCCCTCCGGGTACGTCTGCGACAAGCGCCTTGCAGAAATGCTCGAAGCTCTTCCCGAACAGAGTGCGAACAGTCTTCTGCACACGGGAGTTATACGCTACGCACTTTACGCCAACGGCAAAGGAAACCTCGATTCCGCAAAGAAAGCGTGGGAGGAGTCGTGCAGGATAAAGGAAAATCCGTGGGCAATACGCAACCTCGCAATGCTTTACGCAAACGAATACAAGGATTCCGACAAGGCGTGCGCGCTTCTTTTACGTGCGTTCGCAATGAAACCCGACTGCCGTGCGCTTGCCGCAGAAACCGCAATGAGACTTACCGCCGACGGCTTTGACGAAAAGTGGCTCGAGCTTTACGAAACGCTCCCCGAAGCCCTCCGCAAAAACGGAAGACTGAGACTTTGCCGTGCGGCGGCGCTTATACACCTTGACCGTCTTTCCGAGGCGTCGGAGATTGTGAACGAAGACTTTGTCATGCCGGACGTAAAAGAGGGAGAGCTTTCTGTGTCGCACCGTTGGTTCGAGCTTCACAGACGTATTTACGCAAAGGAAAACGGCATGGAGTACAGCGAGACCGACACATCTCTTGCCTCTGCCGTCGACGAAAAATACCCTTTGCCGAAGAGCCTTGATTTTCGTATGCACTGATTTTTGAAAAGGAGTGATACCGTGAAAATACCGAGTCCGTTTATACCGGTGCGTGTCGATACGCACGATCTTTCACATACGGTACACGTCGTCGGACGTGATTACACAATAGGTGCAGACGGAATGATAACGTCGTTAAAGTCCGAGGGCGTCGAGCTTTTGGCGTCCCCGGTGAGAATAGTTTCGGTCGAGGACGGAGAAGAGTCAGTGTGGGACGCCGATTACCCCGAAAACGAATCCGAAAGCTTTATTCAGAGCCGCTCAGATGCGGAAGCCGTTATCTGCGGAGCGAAGCAGTCGGAACGCTTTATCGTCGATTTTTGCTACAGAATAGACTACGACGGCTGTATCGATATAGATATGAAGCTCATGCCGAGAGGGAAGACCGTTGCGCAGGTGTTCGGACTTGCCGACGTGAAGCCGGTGCTTTTCAAGCTTGACCGCCTCTGGCTCGAAATACCTCTGAAAGCCGAAGCGACGACCCTTTTCAGTATGCACCCCAACAGCGAAATGCACCTTGCCGACGGCACCGTGAGACCTCAAACGGATATGTCGGCGAGCGGAAAAATCCCCGAACTGTCGGCGTCAATGCCGTTCAAAACTCTCCTGTGGCTCGGCGACGAGGACAGAGGTCTCGGCTTTTTTGCGGAAAACGAGCGCAACTGGCAGCCTGAAAGCCCCGATAGGGCGGTTGAACTTGTGCGGAGCGGAAACACGCTCACTCTCCGCATAAGACTCATCGACGGTCAGCCGAGAGCATGGTCGAGCGACCCGAAGTACGGTTCCGACGCCTATAAGCCGATAGCCTTTAATTTCGGACTTCACCCCACACCCGTCAAGCCTTTTCCGAAGAATCCGTATATCCACAATGCCTTTCACCTCGACTGCGGAATAAAAATAAAGGGCAACTACGTCGATTTTCTCGACGGACGCTACGACGAACTCAAGGAAAAGGGCGTGACGACGCTCATTCTTCACGAAAAGTGGAATAAGTCGCAGAACTGGTACGACCTTTCGGAGTATACGACCGCACAGATTAAGACGATAACCGACGAGTGCCACAAGAGAGGGATAAAGGTGCTCACATACTTCGGCTACGAGATTTCGTCGATGTCGCCGGCTTGGAACACGCTTGCCGACCGAACTGCGGTGAAGAACCCCAAGGGCGAGCTTTGCGGCGGCTGGTGGAGAGTGCCGTTTCAGCGTGACTACGAGGTCTGCTACAACAGCGATTACGCCGATCTTTTCATAGACGGCGTCACAAGGATTATGGACGAATGCCACACCGACGGAGTGTACCTCGACGGTACGTTCCACGCAAAGAAGTGCTTCTCAACCGAACACGGCTGCGGTTGGTACGACGCCGACGGAAAGCTTCACGGCAGCTATTGCTGGAAGTCGCTTCGCAAAATGTTCAAGCGGCTCTATGAGGTCGTCGAGGAACGCTCCGGCGAAATAAACGTTCACGCTTTCGGATTCGTAAACTTCACGGCAATTCCGTATGTCCATCAGAACTGGTACGGTGAAAACCTGCAATTCAGACTCATGAAAGGGACTGACGAGGATATGAACCTCGAGTGCTTCCGTGCGGAGTATCTCGGCAGAAACATAGGCGCACCGGTTGAGTTTATCGCCTACGAAAACAGGCCGCACTGGACGTTCGAGAAAGCTCTTGCGTGTTCCGTGCTTCACGGCATACTTCCCCGACCTAACGATATAGGACTCCCCCTTGACCTCATGAGCCGTGTCTGGAAGGTGTTCGGAGCATTTCCCGTCGATATTTCGGAATGGCTTCCTTATTGGAAAAATGACGTCACGACCGATAACGATAAGGTCAAGGTAAGCTACTACAGATATACCGACCTCTCCGGAGCGGTTGAGCTTCTTGCCTTTGCCGTCAATACCTCGGCAAGCCCCGTCGGGAGGGTGAAGCTTGCATTCTCCGAGAACGTAACCTCGGCATACGACACGCTTGAAAAAGAAGAGGTTGGATTCTCCTTTGACCTCGACGCATACTCCTGCCGCATACTCTTCGTAAAGTAAAAAATATGCACACCCCGATCCGCTTTGTGACCGAGGTGTGTTCTCTTTGTGCCGTATTTACTTTATGCCGAGTTTGCCCTTGAGGTATTTTCCCGTATACGACTTTTCGCACGCCGCAACTTCTTCCGGAGTGCCGCAGACTACAACCTCTCCGCCGCCGTCTCCGCCCTCAGGTCCGAGATCAATGATGTGGTCGGCGGTCTTTATAATGTCGAGGTTGTGTTCGATGACGATAACCGAGTTTCCGGCGTCAACAAGGCGCTGCAATACTTCGATGAGCTTGTCAACGTCGGCGGTGTGAAGTCCCGTGGTCGGCTCGTCGAGAATGTAAACCGTCTTGCCGGTGCTTCTCTTTGAAAGCTCTGTCGCAAGCTTTATTCTCTGCGCTTCGCCGCCCGACAAAGTCGTTGACGACTGACCTATCTTTATATAGCCGAGTCCGACGTCGTAAAGAGTCTGAAGCTTTCTTCGGAGCGACGGCAGATTCTCGAAGAATTTCAGTCCCTCTTCAACCGTCATGTCGAGTACGTCGAAGATGTTTTTGTCCTTGTATTTCACCTCGAGAGTCTCACGGTTGTACCGCTTTCCCTTGCAGACGTCGCAGGTGACGTATACGTCCGGAAGAAAGTTCATTTCTATCGTGAGCGTTCCGTCTCCCTGACACGCCTCACAGCGTCCGCCCTTGAG
>CAKSCN010000060.1 GCA_934444485.1 uncultured Eubacteriales bacterium
GCATTGAGTGCTCCTATGAAGCTCGGATTTTCGCAAATAACGACGTCGCCCTCGTTGCAGAGAACCTTGCACGTAAGGTCTATGCCCTGCTGACCGCCGGTGACGATTATCGTTTCGTCGAAGTCACGACCGATGCCGAATTTTTCCTTCATGCGTGCCTCAACCTGACGTCGGAGGGGTGTATAACCCTCGGTAATGCCGTATTGGAGAGCGACACCGGCTTCCTTTTCAAATATTTCGTCGGCGAGCACGTGAAGCTCCTCTACCGGGAACGACTTTGCGTTCGGGTTGCCGGCGGCAAACGAAATCACGTTCGGGTTGGTGAGCGACTTGAATATCTCTCTTATCGCAGACGGCTTGAGTCCCGACACCTTATCCGAAAATGTAAACTGCATTATATCTCTGTCCTTTCTCTTTATGTTCACTGACAGTGAGTGCCTTTCGGCACACGTATTCTTTTATATTGTAGCACAAAGGGGGCAAAAAGTCAATACCGCAGTGTAAAAAGTTACGAATCGCCGCAATTTATCGGGATATATGCGCAAAAATAAAGCTTCCGCCTGCCGAAAAGACGACAGACGGAAAAAAGGATGGTATGGTGTTGGCTTATTTAGCGTAGTAGAAAATATTCTTACCGTCGCTCTTGAAGTTCTTCTCGAGATATGCGGGAATAAGTCCGTTGAAGGGAACGTATGCGTTGGAGAATCTGAACATTGCCTTACCCTTTGTCTGGATGAAGGTGTTGCCCTTGAATTCCGCCGCTTCGTCGCCGCCTGCCTCGAATATAAAGAGCTGGTTTGTGGAACGGTCAAATACGTTGCCGCTTATTACGAAGTGTGCCGTATCAACTGCGCCGCCGCTTCTGATGTGGGAGGGAGCGGTCTTGTCGGGACGTGTCTTTCCGAAGCCGTCGCCTGCGTAGCGGCAGATGTTGTCGGTGTAGGAGATATTGACCTGATATCTTGTCGTACCTTCCCTTGCACGGATGAAATGCTCTATGGAGTATACGCAACGGAGAATAACGTTGTCCTTGTAGGTTACATTCTTCATAATGAAGTCACCCTCTGTTTCATGAGACACCTGATGCGTTACGCCTGCGTCATAAACCTGATCGATGTAGCAGTTGGAAACGGTATAGTCAGTTGCGCCGCCGTAAATCTCAACGGCATTTCCGAATCTTACAGCACCCTCGTTGTAGTTTTGGAGTGCACCGCCAATCCACCAGAATTCACAGTTTTGGACGGTAAGACCCTCGCATGTGCCTGCACCGACTCCGTGGCTTCCGCCGTATGCAATGCATAGATTATCAAAGGTAATGTTATTTCCTGCGGAGAATACATTGTTTCTTCTGTTGAACTCGATGTTGGTAAATCTCTCTGCAGGGTTGCCGGAAGTAGAGCAGAGGTAAATGTAACCTGTATCGTTTGTCGCTTCAACTCTCTTTCCGCCAAGGTCATGGAAAAATTCAAGATCCTTCTTAAGATCCTTGTAACCTGTTACGGCATTGGGTCCGTCGTAAAGAGTCTTCTGAGCGATGAGACTGTGATCGCCGCCGTTGAACACGATCTGTCCGACGTCATCCGCTATTCTTTCGCTGTACTTGTAAACATTGGGAGTATCGGTTGCTTCCCACTTGCCGGTAACTGCGCCGTCGAAGGGAGAACCGTAGAACTTAGGCTTGTCGCCCTCGCCGTATGCGGAATATGTGATACCGCTTCTTGCACGGAACTTGACATCTCTCCAGAGGTCGCCTCTCTTGAAGTATACGACGCTTCCCTTGGTCATTGTAACGGCAGAAAGCTTGTCGAGAGTCTTCCAAGCGGTAGCCTCGGTGAGACCGTCGTTGGAGTCGTTACCCGTGCTTGCGGAAACATAGTATGCCTTGCCGTCGCCTGTAGGCTTTACTTCGGTCTTTGTCGCTTTTATCTCGGCGATTCTGTCCTCGGTCTTCTTATCGAGAGCCGCAAGGACGTCGTCGGGAATTGTTTCAAACTCGGACGCACCCTCAACGCCGTCTGTGAGAGTACCCTTTTCAAAATCGATTGTTATTGCTTTTTCGGCACCCTCAAACTTATATGTGCCGTCATCAGCCGTGCCTGTGATCTTCTTGCCGTCAGCCGCCGTAACCTTGATAACGACATAATCGGGCTTCTGCTCAACTACGGTTACGCTTCCCTCGCCCTTAGCGGTGAAGGTGTAGTCGGCAACCTCTTCGCCGGGAGTGTATATGCGTTCGCCGCCTATTGTACCGAGAAGTCTCTTTCCTCTGATTTCGCAGAATTCGAGGCTCTTGCCGGCGGTAGCGCCTGTGAAATCAGCACCGCTTTCGATTATGACTGCCGTTCCGGTGCAGTGTGTGGGCTTCTTTGCGTCGCCCTTGCCGGTGCCGGAGATTCCATTCCATATGCCGCCTCTTACGAGTACGTTGGAGTAAGCCTCGGTGACGCCTTCCTTGATGTAATTTACCGTACCGCCGAGGTCGAAGGCAGAGCCGCCGTAGATGTTTACGTATGTGCTCTTCTCGCCACTCTTGACGCAGACGATATCTTTACCGAAAATAACGTTTCTGTTGTCGCAGTAGATGGACGCATTGGCACCCTCTGACATAATGGTGAGGTTATCAAAAATCGTGTCGCATCCGGGGATCAGGTTCTTCCAAGTCGGGAAGATAATCATTGCATCGTTTGTTTCTCTGTAGTCAACGCCGTCATAAACGCTCGTTATCATGAGCTTCTTTTTACCGCCGGTGGAGATATTTGCGCCAAGCCTATACTGACCGCAGACAACAACCGTACCCTCATCATCGCCGATAATCTTGCGTGCAGCACCGAAGTCGGGTACTGCCTTATCGGGAGAAGAACCGTCGTTTGACGCATTGCCCTTTATACCGTCGAGATATACAACCTTGCCATCGACCTTATACTCAACCTTGCCCGTACCCTTGGGGTTATCGATCGTGGGAGTATAGTCAACGCCGCCTGCCGCAACGACTATCTGGAAGTATGCCCAGTGGCCTTCGGGGACGTCGCTGAAGGTAAGGCGCTTGTTCTTGTTGAGGATTGATGCGGAATCATATACGCCGCATACTCTGTTGATAACGGCGACAACCTCCGCACGGGTTATTGTCTTGTCTGGGCGGAATGTGCCGTCGTTATAGCCGTTTACAAGCTTATTCGAGGACGCAGCCATGATTGCGTCGTAGTACTTGTGAGTCTCGGGAACATCGGAGAAGCTCTGTGCGTCGGACTTCACGGTTATATTTGCGGAGAGATTTACGAGGGAAACGAACTCCGCTCTCGTGATTGCGCGGTTGGGGTCAAAGTTTTCAAAGGAATCGTAGAATCCGAACTCTTCGAGATATGCTATGGTGTTGAAGAACCAGTCGTCGGACTTCACGTTCTCAAACTTTGTCTCTGTGTACTCCTTGGAAACATCGGTTTTGTCGCAGAGTCTTACGATAATCGTGGATGCCTCGGCTATGGTGATATTCTTGGAGGGCTTGAAGGTGCCGTCGCTGTAGCCGGTCATATAAGTCGAAGCAAGGGATGTGAGCATCTTAGGCTTGAGAAGCTCCTTCTCCGCATTTGCGTTGACATCGGACTCAACGAACTTTACTGCCGCATTGAGGTTCTTTATCTCAGTCTTGCCGTTTGCAACAACAGTACCGTCAATCTCCGCACCGTAGCCCTTGTCGGCGAGAACGTAGAATTCACCCTTTGCCGCAAGAGGAATTATGTAGCCCTGAGTGCCGGTGACCGTCATGGTGTTGTCAACGGTTTCTTCGCAAGCGGCTCCGTTATAGCTTATGAAAAGCTTTGTGCCGGAAATCTCCCAAGCCGCACTTCCGGAAAAATACGTCTTTTCCTTGTCTTTGCTGTTTGTACACTCAAATCCGTCACCGAGTGCAAGACGAGCGTCAATCGTGGGACGAGGCTTGTCGTCCGAACCCTTACCGGCGGCTTTTATTAACCCGAATGAACCGGAAAGGACGGTTATTGAGGAGTTTGCCGGGAAGTTCTTAGAGTCGGAAAGGTCGAATGCGGAGCCACCGTAAACATTGAGTTTTCCATCACCCTTTGTCTCTATGCCGTAACCCATAACAACAGGATGATGATCGGCATAAACCGAATTATTATTTCCGACAACCTCGATAACCATATTTTCGAAAAGAAATGCATTATGAAGAGAGAGGTTTTTCCAGTTCTCTGGGAATCTGAGACACCCCTTATTCCTGTAATCATTTCCGCCGTAAACGGAGGTAATCTTCACTACAGCCCCGGAATCGGCACTTCCGATTCCGGTGTTACCGGTAATCTCAACGGGACCAGTGAGTACCACTGTGCCGCCGCCTGCATTCGCAACCGCCCGTATTGCGGTAACAAACGACTTTGCAGGTTTGTCGGGTGTCGCACCGCCTGTTGCCGTACCGTTTTCGCCGTCAACATAGACGACGGTTGTGCCGGTCACGGTCGATATTGCCGATGCCGGAATGGTAAATGTCGCAAGCAATCCCACCGAAAGAATCACGGCGAGAACAAGTGATGTAAGTCTTTTCATATTTTCCTCCTTAAGATACTCTGCAACTTGCAGTATTCCTATTGGCTTACGATTATATTTTACACTATTTGCACAACATTGTCAACAGGTGTAACAAAGAAAAAGTATCATAAAACAATAAAAATTCGGAAAAATATGCTTTTTCGATAAACTGATTTTTCACAATATAAAAAATGAGGCCGGATTTTTGTGTAATGTGTACAAAAATAGGTGCGAACCCCTAAGCGTGAGATCCGCACCGTCAGCACTAAAGTTTAATTGTTCCGTTCTTCACAAGAAGCCACACAATGCAAATCTGCACCGCAATTATGAACGGTATTCCGAAAACGAAGCTTATGTGCTTTGTTTTGTGTCTGAAAGCGTACATTCCGACAATCATGCCGAGTGAGCCGCCGAAGAACGACAAAACGAAGAAGTCCTTTTCGGGGACACGCTCCTTTCCGAGAATCGCCGAAAGTTTATCATGTCGGCAAAGAAAGAAGACGTAAACATTCATTATAACGAGGTAGACGATTGCTGCGCCCTTTAGGGGATTTTCCTCCATGAAGCTTGCGAACGGCTCGATAAATTCAAGAAATGCGCTCATTATGTACGACACCTTTCTTATGTTTCACCGTCGGCGTGCGGTATACATCACACTCCGCTTACGATATCCCCGGGGTGAAGCTCAAAGGGAGCGGCAACCGAGTAGCGCATTTTCGGGTGCGGTGCGCACTCTATCTTTTCGCCGTTTTCGTTGCGAAGATCCGAAAGCACAATATCACAAAAACCCTTGCCTGGCGAAATAACTCTTGCGTGTTCTCCCTCGGAGACCTTGTTTCTCTGTAAAAGCACGGCACGTCCCGTCTCTTTGTCGAAGCTCTCGACCGTTGCGAGGTACGCCTTATCCCTTATGTAGCCGCCCTCGCCCCATATCTGTGCGTTGTCGAGGGGACTTGTGTAGAAGTAGCCGGTACAGTAACCTCTGTGGCTCACGCTCTCCACCTCTTCGAGAGACTTCGGATCAAATTTATAGCCGTCGGGATCCGCAAGGTAGGCGTTCAGCTCGTTTTTGTAAGCATTTGCGGTGATTGCCGTGTAGTATGCGCTCTTTACCCTGCCCTCTATTTTGAAGCTGTCGATTCCGGCTTTCACGAGGTCGGGGATATGCTCTATCATGCACATATCGTTTGAGCTGAACATGAAAGTCCCGTGTTCATTCTGAACCGCCTCAAAGCTCCGTTCGGGCTTACCGGTTTCTTGTATCTCCGCCGTTATCTCTTTTGCGTCGTATTCCCAGCGGCAGGGCTGTGCGCACGCACCACGGTTTGCGTCTCTGCCGATGAAGTAGTTCGACAGAAGGCATCTTCCCGAGTGGGAAACGCACATTGCGCCGTGTACGAACGCTTCGAGTTCAAGCTCGGGAGGTATTTCGCTTCGTATCTCCGCAATTTCGGCAAGCGAAAGCTCTCTTGCAAGCACGATTCTCGTCGCACCGAGTTCATACCACGCACGGCAGGCGGCGGCATTGAGTGTGTTCGCCTGAGTTGAAATGTGGATATCGACATTCGGCGCATACTTTTTCGCCAGCGAGAAGACGCCTATATCCGAGATAATGAGTGCGTCCGGTGCGATTTCGCCGAGATAAGCAAGATACTCACGCAGAGCCTTTTCCTCGCTCGGTCGGGGCATGATATTGACTGTGACGTAAACCCTGACGCCCTTGCCGTGGGCGTACTCAATCGCCGCCGCAAGCTCTTCGTCGGTGAAATTATCCGACGCAGTTCTCATTCCGAAGCTCTTTCCGGCAAGGTACACGGCGTCAGCACCGTAGAGTATGGCGAAGCGCATTTTTTCAAAATTACCGGCAGGTGCCAGAATTTCCGGTCTTTTTATCATCATTTTACCTTTCGTTTCTGTGCGGTCTCAATTACCGTCGGTAAAGCCGCTTTCGGCAAGCTCCTTATTTGCGAGGTGTTCCTCGTAGGTCTCGGCAAACAGTGACGAGCCGTCCGCCTTTGCGACGAAGTACTTATAGTTAGTATCCTCGGGATAGAGAGCGGCGATAATTGCGTTGAGTCCGGGGTTGCATATCGGTCCGGGGGGAAGTCCTCGGTGGATATACGTGTTGTACGGGTGGTCTATTCTTGTATCGGCGTCGAGTATTCTCGATTTGCGTTCGCCGTAAGCCGTCTGATATGCGTACTGAACCGTTGCGCAGGATTCGAGCTTATCGGGATTGCCCGTAGAGAGACGGTTATGGAACACGGAGGATATGATGAGCTGTTCCGCAGGGAGCTTTGCCTCTTTCTCGATGATGGCGGCAAGGTTCACTATCTCGTCAACGGTATATCCGAGCTTTGCGGCACGGTCAAAGTAGGACGTATCGAACTTGTTGTTGAAGTTGGAGAGCATTTTATCGATTATCGAAACCGCACTCTCGTCGTTGTAGAACTCGTAGGTATCGGGGAACAGGTATCCGTCGAGACGGTAGGTGCGCTCCTTTGAGTATCCGGCATCGGTAAGCTGTTTTACGAATTCGTAGTCATAATCGTAGTTGTTTATTGCGTCGATATACTCCTCCTTAGTCGCTTCAAGTCCGTTCTCGGCAAAGAGGGCGATTATTTCGTCGGTCGTGAAGCCCTCGGGAATCGTTATCTTTATTATGTGTCTGTCCTTCTTTATCTCGGTTATTTCCGAAATTATGGCGTCGTATGACATGGAATTGTCGAGAAAATAGTCGCCGGGATTATAGACGAACTCCGTATCCTGCTTGAGGTAATCGAGGAAACCGAAGGCGTATGAGAAAACCTTGTTGACAAGGGTCGTAAACGTACTTTCGCTCGCTTCGACCGTAACCGTCTTCTTTTCCTTATCCTCGGCGGACTTCTTCTTTTTGAAGTCCTTAAACTCCGAATAGTACTCAAAGGTGAGCTTTGAATTGATTATGCCGTCGTCCTTGAGTATTTCGGCAATCTCGGTCGCCGAAAGCCCTGCCGGTATGGAAACCTTCGCCTCTTTGAGGTCGCCCTTCTTGAGTGCGAATATATCGTTTCCGGCAACGATTATCATATACGACATCGAAAGCGACACGATAAGCACAAACGCCACGTATACCGCCATTTTGAAAACGCCGAAAAATGCGCTGTCGGAAAATCTCGGCTTTTCGTCGGCGTCGCTGCAAACCACAAGGTCGTCCCCCGTATCGGCAGGTTCCGGAACGGCAGGCTCATGCTTTATTCCGGCGCTCGGGCGTGACATCGGCACAACCGGCTTTGAAGTCTCGGGACGGGGTGTGCGTGCTGACGGTGTCTGAGGCTTTGCGTCCGACGGTGCTTCGGCTTTCGGTGCGCCGACGTTCTGCCGGGCGGTCGGGCGTGCGGTTTGAGGTCTCGGTGCGGAATTTCCGGTGACAAGTCTCTTTCCGCTTTCCTCCGACTGCTTTATGCTCTCGGCGATATCGGGCTGAATTTCGCCGCCGTTTATAAGCGGGTGGGAAAAACCGTTTTTCGGTGCGGACTGAGCTGCACTCTTTATTTCTCCGCCGGTGATATTCACATTCGGCTTGGAAGCCGGCTTTCTGCTCGGCTCGATAATCACGGTATCGTCGTTTGTCGGTAAAGACGGCTCCGGTTTTTTCGCCGCATTCTGCCTTTCACTCTGCGAAGGGGCTGTTTTTCCGTTTATTATATCGTCGAACGATCTTGATCTCGGCGGCAGAAGCGAACCGCCGGAGTTTTTTTCGGAGCTCTCGTGCGAGGTCCCGGCTGAAAGAGCGTCCAGTATATCGTCAAGCTCTTCCTCGGAGCTTTTGTTTCTCTCGTCGTTCAATTTCATTCTCCTTTCGCTTTTTCTTATGTACGGTGTACGCCGTTCGGCACCGTCATTCAGCGGCAATCTTCAGCACAAACGCCACCGCAACGCAGACAAACGCCGGGCTTAAAACTATCTGTGCGAGTGCCTTTCCGAGGCTCTGTCCGCTCGGCATGAGTCTTATGCGTGTGCTTACAAGCGTCGGCGTTTTTTCGCTCTTCTTCTCACGCTCGGAGTACACGCTTTCAAGTCTGTGGAACCAAACCATAAGCGACGCAAGGCACAGTACAAGGAGTACTGCAAGCGCAAGTCTGCCGCCCGAGGTATCGCCGGATATTTTAACGATGAGATTATCCGTATAAATACCGAAAAGGTTGTTGCAGAAGTGCATTATCATTCCGGAAAAAACCGAATCTGCGGCGCACACGGTTATTCCTATTATGAGTCCGACCGCAAAATATGCGGCAAAATCCCTTGCGTTGAAGTGAAGCATTGCAAAGACGAGAGACGTCACCGCAACGGCCGCAAGCTTGCCGCACTTCTTCTCGTACTCCGACAGTGCCACTCCCCTGAAGCAAAGCTCTTCGGTTATGCACGGAACTATCGCATAAGAGAGAAGCATATAGGCAAAGTCGCCCGATGACGACGCCGCAACCGCACTTCCGAGACGTTCTCCGAACACATAGCACTGCACGTATTTGAGAGCCGCCGCAGTAAAGATAACGGCGGGAACTCCGGCGACAGTGAGGAGCATCCCCTTGCCGCTCATGGGCTTTACACGGCAGTCCTTGCCGATGTTTATCCTTTTGAGCGTACAGTAAAAGGCGCAGGGAAGCACGAATATGCAAAGCTGGATTACGACCGTCGCAAGGTAAGGGTTTCCGCTGTTGAGGTAATTTGCGGCGGTGAGATTTTCTGATATCAGAAGCAGGCAGAACACCGCAAACAAAAGAACCGTCGGAGCGGACACGTCACGGTCAAACGAAAATGCGAGGGCTTTTTTTTCGGTCTTCGCCGGCGTTTTGCTCTCGGTTTTGTCGGCAGTCTTTGACGCAGTGTCGGACGCCTGTTTTATTTCTTTGTTTTTCGGTTCCTTATCTGGAAGCATTTACGGCACTCACTCCCCGTTCGCTTATAAGAATATCGACGTGCTTGTCGAATCTGCCTCTCGGCACTCTGGGAATAATCATATTGCTGTAAACAAGTCCGACCTTTACGCCGGGGAAGCCGCTCAGGAATCTGTCGTAGAAGCCCTTGCCGTAGCCTATTCTGTAGCCCTCCTTATCGAAGACTATAGCCGGAACGACGCATATCGAAAGGCTCGACGGCACGTATTCCTCGAGTCCCTTCTTGGGTTCGAGTATGCCGAACGCTCCCTCCTCGAGGTCGTCCCTTGAGCTTACGTAATAGTACTTCATCGTGTTGTCCTCGAAGCACAACGGGTAAGCGACCTTTTTGCCGGCTTTTATTGCGGCGTCGAAAATCGCCCACGTATCGATTTCACTTCCCATGGAGGCGTAAAGAAGTATTTCGTTTGAATGTCTGTAGGTTATCGAAGCGGTGAGTCTGTCGAATATTTTCTTATCGAATTCATCTCTCTTAGCCTTATCCATCTCGTTTCTTATCGCCGAATACTTTTCTCTCATTTCTCTTTTTACTACTCTGATTTCTGCCATAAATGTCAACTCCTCAAAGCTCCGCATTTAAAACCTGCCCGTTTCTGCGGCAAATACCGGGAGGTATTGTTGAAAGGGAATACTTTGTCCGCAAAGCGGCGCACATTCAGCGTGCGTAAATACCGGCTCTTACCTTCTCGGCGGACGCTTTTCCCAAAAGCACTTCTATCAGCACAAAAGAAAACTCCTCCGAAGAGCCTGCGGCAATAGACGTAATGAACTTTCCGTCAACGGCAACTCTGTCACGGCACGGGATACAGCCGCAAAGCTCATCCGACATCGACGGATAACAAACCGCACGCTTTCCCTCCAAAAGTCCCATCTGTGCAAGTATCGTGGGTGCGGCGCAGATTGCCGCAATGTAAATGCCGTTTCCGACGCCTCTGCGTATTGCATCGACGGCGGTTTTACTGCTCTTTATGCCGTCAACTCCGCCGAGTCCGCCGGGGAGAATAATCATTTCGAGACCGTCGTCGGTCATCTCGTCCTCGGTGATATCCGCCGTCACTTCTATGCCGTGCGCACCTTTTATTCTCTCGCCGCCGATTCCCACCGATATTATATCAATACCGGCACGGCGAAGATAGTCGATTTGAGTAAGAGCTTCGATTTCTTCAAAGCCGTCCGCAAGAAAAATATATACCATTTTCTTCTTCCTTTCCTCTCAATTGCCGTTTTCCCCGAAAAATCCTCTTTCTCCGAGCTTTTCGAGCACGGCTTTTTCAACTTCTGCCTGTATTTTCTCTATCGTATAAGGTATACTTCCCTCTCCGCATTTTATTCTCGTCCAGCCCCATTTGCCAATGACATACTCAGCCGCCGCTTTTGCCTTATGCAGATGTTCGGCGTTTGCCTCGTGTATGTCCTTGCTCACTCCTGTTTCGGTGCTTCTTGCCTCGAGAAGCTTTCGTGCGGCGTCCTCGGGCATATCGAGGTAAATCACGAGATCCGGCTTCGGTATTCCGAGCTTCACAAACTCAAAGTCGCAAAGCCACTCGAGAAACTTGTCTTTTTCGCCGTCGCCGTCTATCTTCGCAAGCTGATGAATTGCGTTCGAGGTCGTATACCTATTAAGTATTATTACACGCTTTTCGTCATTATAAGCCTTCTGCCAATTTTTTTTGAAGCTTGCGTATCTGTCTGCCGCAAAGAACATTGATGCGGCATAAGCGTTTGTGTCCTCCGGCTTTTTTCCGAACTCTCCGCCGAGATACATTTTGACAAGGGTACTCGAAGGGCTGTCATAGTCCGGGAAAGAAAGCTCCGTCACCTCTATGCCCATTTTACGCAGATTCCCGGCAAGTCTGTCCGACTGCGTTTTCTTTCCGGAAGCGTCAGTTCCCTCGACGGCAACAAGAAAGCTCATTTTCTCACCTCATATACTCCGCAAAAGCACCCTGCCGTATGCGGATAAAATCTTATTCACGTTCACGAATATCGGTTTCAGGCGTCGTGCGAACCGAGCTTTTCTCTCACCTCCGCCTGTTTTCCGCAGGAATACGCACCCTCAGCACACTTTCCTCTCAGGCACGAAGGTCCGGCGTTCTTAAAGAGAAGCGGAGACACCTCACGAACCTGACGGAGCATCTCGCAGGCAAGCTCTCTTATCTCCCACTGCGCTCTGTTGCAGCAGCGAAGCGAGAAGAAATTGTAGAGCGAGCGGATATTCATTGTCATGACGATTCTCGTGTCGCAGGCGTTTGAAAGCACGTATCTTGCGTCCTCGTTCGCTTTCTTCCCGGCGGCGTATGAAGCGTCCTTTTCACTCATTCCGGCGGCAAGATTTTCCTCGGTGTGCTTTTTCTTAAGTATCTCGGAGAGCTTGTTGTAGGTATCACGGTCGTTCTCCATCGCCTTCACGAAAAGCTCCTTTGCCTCCGGTATCGCTTCGATTTCCGGTGGGATTATATAGTCAAATTCGCTCTTGTTTACGTATCTCTGACTCTGCACGCTGTAGGAAGCAATGCGGTGTCTTGTAATCTGCGCAAGAAGCGAGCGTGACACTCCCTCTATCGCAAAGGTGAAGCTCACGTGTTCAAACGGGCTTTCGTGCCCCAGCCCCATAAGCATGGTAACAAAGCTCTCGGCTTTTTCGGGAGTCATCTTTTCGCATATTTCGTCCACGCCGACCGGTGAATAGCAGAGCTTCGCCGCCGCAGCTATCGTTCTCTCCGGTTCGGGGGTATGTGTAAGTATCTTTACGTTCACGTCGTTTTCTCCTTATCCCGCACTTGCGCCCGGTACTTTATTGCCGTGTACGGCGACGCCTATGATAAACTTGGGAAGCTTCATCATTCTGCCTATTCTCGTGGGCATTTTTATAAGTCTGTGAAGCCACTCGAGGTTGTGGTCGATGAAAAACTTCGGCGCTCTTTTTACCGTACCGGAGAACACGTCGAGGCTTCCTCCGAGTCCCATGGCAAGCTTCACGTCAAGCTTATCTCTGTTTTCGTATATCCACTTTTCCTGCTTCGGCGCACCGAGGCACACAAAGAGAACCTTTGCGCCGGATTTATTGATATCGTCGATTATGCCGGGGACGTCGGCTTCCTTAAAGTATCCGTCCCGTGTGCCGGAAATGACAAGTCCCGGATATTTTTCGCAGAGCTTTTTTGCGGCGAGGTTTGCGATGCTGTCTCGTTCGTCGTTCTTCGGCGACGCACCGAAAAGGTAAAGTCCCTCGCCCGTTTTCGAGATATGCTCAACCACCTTCTCCGCAAGCTCACAGCCGGGGACCTTGCCCTTGAGAGGCGTATGCAGCATTTTGGCGGCGTAGACAACGCCTATTCCGTCCGGGATGATAAACTCTGCGGAGTTTATGACCTTGTAGTTGTCCGGATTCTCAACGCAGTTCTGGACAATCTCGGAATTAGGAGTATACACGGCAGAGCATTTTTCGCCGCCGATAAGTCCGACAGCTTCGGCGAGTGCCTCCTCCATGGTGACATTGTCAAAGTATACGCCTCTTACATTTATCTTATCGCTCATACATTTTACCGTCTTTCATAAATAGTAAACGAGGAAGCGTATTACGACACTATCCCACATTATTATTGCATTATACCACTGTAAAAGCGGCATTTCAATTATAAAACATTTACATTATGTAAAATTTCTATCGGTAATATTTTCCGTTCCGTTTTTAGGACGAATTTACAATTTTACGTACAAAAATCACTATTATTGCGGCGGTATATTTTGATATAATGCAGGAGAAGAATACGCTTACCGAGGAGGACAGAGGTATGA
>CAKSCN010000061.1 GCA_934444485.1 uncultured Eubacteriales bacterium
CAATGCTTTTTATCTCACGGTTATAAACATCACAGCCTGCGTCTCTTAGCCTTCGTTTCAGTGCGGCAAGGATATCGAGCGCCTTATCGCTTTCGGGAAAAACACGGTCTCCCCGTTCGACCTTGAGTCTGACGCCAGACTGTTCAAAAAAAACCATGACCTTTGACGGGGGGAATGCGCCGAATGCGGAATAGAGGAATTTTGCGTTGCGAGGCACATTCTTCATGAAATCATCGGCAGTACAATCGTTTGTGAGGTTGCATCTGCCCTTGCCCGTTATCAAAAGCTTTTTGCCGAGGTAAGCATTGTCGTAAAAGCTCTCGGACGCAAGCTGCTTCTGCGATTTGTTCTTTTCAAGCAAGGCACAGACCGCTCCGTTTTCGGCGCACGCACACGCACACATAAGTCCGGCCGCACCGCCGCCGATGACGGCAACATCAAAATGCTTACCCTTTGGGCTTTTCATACACTTCGTACTCCTCCCAAATCTCCTCTAAGTCCTTGAAGGTTGCCGCAAGCGAGTCTTTTTTCTTGCGTCCTATCGCCACAATGAGGGCATTGATAACGCTGAGCGGCGCTATCAGCGAGTCCACGAACGACGCCATATCGCTCTTGGCGAAAAGCGAAAAGTCGGAACACTGAACAAGCGGCGAATTCTCGCAGTCGGTTATCGATATTACTTTCGCTCCTCTGTCCTTTGCGAATTCGAGAGCTGTTTTTGTTCTGTGCGAATACCGTGGAAAGCTTATTCCTATCATGACGTCGTCCGCCGATATCCTTATTATCTCCTGGAACATCTCGTCGCTGCTCGCCGCCTTTACGTTGGTGACATTCGGCATGACAAGATTGAGGTAGTACGTCATAAACCACGAGAGCATCGACGACGCCCGGCAGCCCGTGACGTAAATTCTTCTTGCGGAGCATATCGCTTCGACCGTCTTTTCAAAGACCTCTCTGTCAATCGCCTCCGCCGAGGAGCGCAGATTCTCTATGTCCGCAAGCATAACCTTCGAGACGATATCCGCTTCCCCTATAATGTCCTCCGACACCGCTATACGCTGCATTGAAGTGAGCTTGCTTCTTATACAGCTCTGGAGCGAATGCCGAAACTCGGGGTATCCCCTGAAGCCCAATTCATTCGCAAATCTTACGACTGTAGATTCCGACACTCCGACGACCTCGCCGAGCTTTGTCGCTGTCATATACGACGCCGTTTCGCAGTGCTCTATTATGTAACTTCCTATTGCACGATGTCCCTTTGAAAGTTTGGGAAGCACGCTTTTTATTCGTTCTATAAGATCCGTTGACATTACGTTAAAAAACACAGAAGCGTTGCGCTTCATTCTCCGTTATCAAATTTTGCAGAAAATATGACCTTTATATTATGCCATAAAACGCTCTGTTTGTCAAGATAATTCGGAGAATTTTTTACATTTTGATTACGTTCCCTCCGCTCCCCTGTCAATGTCGGCAACACTGCCGTTTGAAGGGATGTCGGAGTCGGGCTTCACTGCCGCCGTGATTATCTTTGCATTTGCAAGAACAAGGCAAAGTCCGTCCCCAACGCCGCACAACACTATGCCTCGTTTTTTCGACGCAGTCTCACCTTCCGCAATGCGTTCGCCGACAAAGCTTGCCGCAATGCGCAGAGCGGAAATTCCAAGGAAAACCGCAAAAGCCGCACTGTTCTCCGCTCCGACCGCAGATACGAGAGCTGCCGCCGCAGAGCCTGCGATAAAGCAAGAGCACCACTCGGTTTTCTCAAACGACAATCTGTAAAGCAAGAGAGACGAAAACAAGAACAAGCACGCAAAAAACATACAGTCACCTCAAAAACCGCAAATGCGCCGTGCCGTCCGAAAGCTTTGCGGCAATTCTCAACACTGCTATTCTTCCCGTGTCCGCCGCACATATACAGCCGTCGCTCAATTATACAGTCTCATGAAAACGGCGGCTGTCTGCGCTCTTGTGAGAAGCACATCAGGTCTGAGAGTACCGTCGGGATAACCTCCGAAAAGTCCTGCACTCAAAGCCGCATCAACGAGGTCTTCGTACTTATCGCCTGCGTACTTTGACATATCGGCGTAGTCGGCGGAAGATACCGTATTTTCTGCCTCCGCGTCAACGCTCACGAGCTTTCCCAGGATGCGCATGGCGTCGATACGTGAGATGGGGCGGTCGGCGGAGATTATCATAATGTCGCCGTCTTTCTCGAAGAGAGAGTCTATCATGCCGCTCTCCGCAAGCGCCGCAATATACGGTCTCGACCAAATCGTGGAGTCGGTTGCGGCAAAGGTTATGCCGAGTTTTTCCTCAAAATTGAAGTCGGCGTACTTCGATGTGTCAAGCTTGAGGTATCTCGCCGTCATCGCCGCAAGCTGAGCTGTATTTACGGTAGAGTCGGGTTTAAAGTAACGCTTGACGTCGGATGTAATTCCGTCCATGATGCCGTTCTTGTAAACAAACTCGGAAACACGTCTCGCCCAATGACCTCTCATGTCCGCAAACAGGTCTTCACGCACCGTGATTTTCGCCGAAGCCGATACGGTTCCCGCCGCAACCGAAACCTCGAAGTCATCGGCCGGGCAGGTTTCACTGACGGTTAGGTCTCCCTTTTCGTCGATTGAGCAATATTCGTCCGAATAAGGAAGAGGTGCGAAAGCCGCTCCGTTCACCGAGAACCACAGCGTTCCGACATCGGCAATAACCGGAAGCGTATTTTTTGTCGCCGAGACGTGAAGCGTCGTATAATGCCCTCTGGCAACGCTTTTATCCTCGGGAGAAAGAGTCAGAACATCGGGAGAATTCGTGATATTTATACTTGCGGCAGCGTAGTCACTCGTACTTCCGTTTTCGTCCATGAGGCTGAACATCACGGTGCTTTTTCCGTCGGTATCGGCAGACACAAAGAAGCCGTCCTCGACAGTCCCCAAGTCGTCTGCGGCAAAGAGCAGTCCTTCCGAGGTGCTGACCTTACCGAGAGGCTTATATGCGCTGTCGTAGGCATACAAAAGCTCCGGCAGCTTCACCTTTGTACCGCCGCCGAGAACGTAAAAATCCGAGAGGTTCATTCTCATTCCGAACACGTTTCCGTCGCCGACGCTTTTGTTCACGAATACCGCCGCATCGGATATACCTCTCTGCGTGCCGTCGGTCGGTCTGTTAACGAGCTTTTCATCGTCGCCCGGAAGAGCCGCAAACACTGTCGTTGAGCCGCCGCCGTCAAGATTCAGAACGTCGGTACAGCCGAGCGAAAGCATATAATCGGAAAGCTCTGCGGCTGTCATGCCGTTGCTGTAACCGGCTCTTCTGCCGTCAACGGCGCAAAAAACAAGTGTTCCTCCGCTTTTAATTCCGACAGCGCTTCTCGGCTGGCGTGCGGTGTAGAGTGAATCGCTTTCCGTCAGCTGTACCTCGCCGTTTTTAACAAGCACCACACTTCCTCCGACGGCGTTCTCAACCTCTGCCCACTCGTCGCCGCAGTCAACGGTGATTTTATATTTCTGACCTACGCTTACAACCGAGAATATATCTTTGTACGGTCGGTCGTCCGCCGTAAGCACAAAGCACCCTTTCGGTATCTCGCCGTTCTGATTCGAGGTTCTCACCTGTGTTACGGCGACCTCGACACTGCATCTCGGGGTGAGCTTTGTTTTTGCAAAATAATTCTCAAACGGGAAAGGCTCCGCCGTGTCAGTCTCCTGTGAAAAAGCTTCGTTTACATACTCTCTGTAGGTTTCCTCGCTGTATTCTTCGGAAACGGGCATGAGCACTATTTCGGTTGACGGGTAATCGGTTTTCGTCGCCGTACTGAATTTGTCTGTCAAAAGATAGACGGAATAAGGGGTCGGATACTTATTTATATGCCCTATCGGGTATGAAAAAGACTCCCCCTCGAACTTCGCCGTAAAGTTCGGAGTCCCGATAAATGCCGTTCCGTCAGAGTAAATTCCGAGAGCCGGTCGTGCGTCATCCGTACTGAGAAGCTCACCGTCAGAAACGAGAGCCGACATCGGCACACCGGTTTTCATACTGAAAAAGTCCGCATTTATGCCACCGACGATGTTTTCTCCACCCGAGAATGACGCTTTTTCGTTCTCGATCATCTTGCCGAGAGTGTTAAAGCCGTATATGTAATCGCCGTGAAGAAATTTAAGCGCCGTTGCCTCGGAAAAGCTGTACTCAAAGGTAAATGTATTCTCGCTGACGCCGTTTTCTGTATACGAGGTTTTTGTATAAGTTAGTCCCGGAGCGACGGTTTCCGTGCGCACGTATCTTTCGCCCTCGGCAAGCACTGTTATCGCCGACGCAGAGACAAAAAGGCACAGAAGCAAGGACAAAACTCTTGCAGACATTTTTTTGAATATATACTTTCTATGCATAAAGTCCTCCTGCCTTGAAAAAATAACGCATATATTCTACCACAATTTCGCCTTGTGTTCAACAGCTGCGGAGTAAATTTAGAAAAATTTAAGAAATACGCAAAAAGACGATACCGCACATTTACAAATATGGTATACAATACCGCAGTAAGGAATGTTGCAGCACACTGCGGCAACTATATTTGTGCGAGGTATGTTTTGACAAAGTTTACTGATTTGATAACTGAAAGAAAGCTTGATTTGTGGCAGAGACTGAAGCAGAGCGAATACCCCATTGTTCTTTACGGTACGGGAGACGGTGCGGACAAGATACTCGACGTACTCGAAAGCAGAGGAATTGAGGTGTCGGGTGTCTTTGCAAGCGACGGATTCAAAAAAGGCAAGATATTCAGAGGCTTTGAAGTCGTCGGTTTCTCCGACATCTGCGAAAGATTCGGTAAATTCACCGTGCTTATGTCCTTTGCGTCAAGTCTTGAGCCGGTAATAGAGAATGTTAAGCGCATATCCGAAAAAGTACCGCTGTATGCACCGGACGTACCGGTTTTCGGCGGCGGTCTTTTTGACGGAGAGTATTTTGAACGCAACCGGGAAAGACTCGAAAGCGTCTACAATCTTTTGGCGGACGATATTTCACGTAAAACCTTTGTAAATGCGATAAACTACAGGCTGAGCGGCGATGTGCGCTATCTGTTTGAATGCGAAAGCGATATCGACGAGCAATACGAAATATTTGTTTCGGAACGTGCGAAAGAGGGTTATGCCGATATCGGTGCGTACAACGGCGACACCGTCGGTGAATTTTCGTCACGCTTCGGCAATGACGTCCCGCTTTACGCTTTTGAGCCGGACGCCAAAAACTTCGCAAAGCTTAAAAAAAAATGCGGTGAGCTGAAGCTTGCCAACGCAAGTCTTTACAATGTTGCGGCGTGGAACGAAAAATGCACTCTCGAGTTTTACTCCCGTTCCGGCAGAAACAGTGCGGCGACGGCAAACGAGAGGTTCGGTTTAAAGAAAGTCGAGATAAACGCCGACATGGTCGATAACCTCATGGCAAGTGCCGACGGCTGCGGTTTTGTGAAGATAGACGCCGAGGGGTCGGAACGTGAAGTTCTTGAGGGAATGACCGACACCCTGCAAAAATTCAAGCCTGTTCTTAAAATTGCCGCATACCACAGAACCGACGATTACTTTGCAATTCCGGAAAAGGTTCTCGGCATCGTCCCCGACTATAAAGTATATATGCGTCATCTTCGATACATACCGTGCTGGGACACGGATTTTATATTCGTACACTGACGCACATGCGGCATTAACACATATTTCCCGATACCGACATAAATTTCCTCTTGAATTTTACCGAAATCGGTGATAGTATACGTAGTTGCAACGGTATGCAATTAGCATTATAAGTTAAGGATGCGGCAACTTTGCGCCGCAAAAGAAAGGTTGGTATATTATGGCTGAACTCCGCTGGCACCCTCTCATAAAGGACTGGGTTATGATTGCTTCACACAGACAGAACAGACCGCAGATGCCCAAGGATTGGTGTCCTTTCTGTCCTCCGAAGCCCGGTGAAAAGAAAAATGTTCCCGAGCATTACGACGTATACAAGTATGACAACGACTTCCCCGCTCTTTCGCAGAACCCTCCTGTTCCGGACGACGTTGAGACAGAGCTTTATAAGGTTCGCCCCTCTTACGGCAAGTGCGAAGTAATCCTCTTCTCTCCCGATCACAATTCTACCCTCTGTGAGCTTTCCCTCGAACACATCGGCAAGCTCATCGACCTCTGGAAGGAGCGTTTCACCGAGCTTTCCAAGGATGAAAAGATAAAGTATGTATTCATTTTCGAGAACAAGGGCGAAGCGGTCGGCGTTACCATGCCGCATCCTCACGGTCAGATTTACGGTTACTCCGTAGTTCCGAAAAAAATACAGCTCGAGCTTGAGTCCTGCAAGGAGCATTACGAGGAAAAGGGCAAGTGCCTCATCTGCGACATGAATGACAACGAGAAGGAATTCGGCAAGCGTGTCGTTTACGAAAACAAGAATTTCCTCGCATATATTCCCTTCTTCTGTGAGTATCCTTACGGTGTCTATATAGTTGCGAAGAACCACAAGCAGTATATCACCGACTTCAACGCCGAAGAATCTGCGGATCTTGCGGATATGCTCAAGAATGTAACCGGAGCATACGACGCACTTTTCGATATGCGTTTCCCGTACATGATGTGTATGCACAACGGTCCGGTAAACATCGGCGAGGATACCTCCGACTACTATCACTTCCACATTGAGTTCTATCCTCCGCTCAGAGCGGCTGACAAGATAAAGTTCAACGCTTCCTCCGAGACCGGTGTTTGGGCGCACTGCAACCCCACCGCTCCCGAGGCAAAGGCCGAAGAGCTTAGAGCCGCTTTCAAGAAGTTTGCTGAAAAGAACGCAAAGAAGTAATATCCAAAGCAGCGACAAATATACGAATGGCCCGAATCATAAAAGATCCGGGCTTTTTTTCGTCTTGGGCTTTCTCAGCGCTCGCATCCTATGTATTTCTCAATTTCGTAGTCCGTAATAGGTCTTAACGAGTCAATAAAGAGTGCTGTGCCCTCGTCGCCGCAAACGTCATATATTTCGATTTCTTTTAAAAGCACACCTTTTACATATACCGCCACGAACCCGTTCGGAGTTGTATCTCTCCCGGCAGGAAATGTGAGAACGGAAAACTTATCCTTGTATTTCTCGAGAAGCAATGAGTCGTCTGTGACATGATATTCTTTCGTCGGATGCCTCCAGTCAGAGTAAACAAAAAAGAAGTCGTCGTAATAGCCAAATGAGTACTCGACAAGCGGATAATCAACAACCGTGGTTATACCATCAGTTTTCATCCAAAACGTTTTTCCGCCGCACAAAAAGCCGGCAGCGAATGAGAGTATGCAAGCTGCCGCAAATACGGCGATAACGTACAGCTTCTTGATTTTGCCTGCACCGCACGCTTTTGAGTTTTTATCATATACAACATCCAACACCTTGTCTTTTACTTGCGGCGCACAACGTCCAAACACCGCATAGCCGTTATTTACACTCTTCAAAAAGTACTTGTCCGAATTACCGTACTCGTTCTCAGGTACAATCCACCGCTCGGCGCCTGTACTGTTCGTGATAATATCGAGGATGCTTCCGTCGTTTTTGATGTACATTTCACAGCCGACCGCCGCATACACAATTCCGCAATCCGAGAATACTTTCATCACAAGGTTCACGGCGGCATCGTACAATTCCGTATCTTCGGCACCAACGGCAATCATGAGTTCGTTATTCTCCGCCTCGACTTCACGCCAAAGGTTGTAAGCAAAGCCGTTATTTTCTGCGTTTATCTGTATTCCGCACTTTTCGGTTTTCTCACCAAAGCGAATTTCACCCTCACACGTCACTATCCTGCCGGCGTCTATCTCGGAATCTGTTTCACACGCTTTTGCGTCGGTGATATCTTTTCTGTAGTTATATTTCCAATCGGCTATACTGTACGCCTGTTTTAACTCAATGCACGGATAAATCTTCTTGATTCGTTCCGTAAGCACCGAAAACCTTATCTTTTCAGCCGTTACAACCACAATTTCAAGATTACACTTCAATGTCGTCACCTCACGTTATATCAGCTTTTCTGACCGCACAGCTTCATAACATATTCGAGAGAACGTCCGAAATTCTCCGCAAGATATCTGTCTGCGTCAGAGCAAAGATTATCGTAAGCACGCATTATCTCGTCCCCTGTCGTTTCGGCGTCCGAGTCCGCCCATACCGATTTCAGCGCAAAACCGTTGCCGCTTTTTTCAAATTCAAGTATCGGTCCGTCAAAGTCCACCGTCGTGAAAGAATAACCGTCCGACGAAAACCCGAACCGTCGGAAGTCCTCAATGAATTCAAAGATGTTGAAATACTCATCATCAAAGAACAGTCTGCTGTCCGCAGATACCACGAAATGACCGCTGACACGATATTTGAGCATACCGTCTCTTTCGGCTATGAGCTTTTTCAGCATTGCGGCGTCAATCGTACCGAAGTCAAATTTCATGGAAAGCATCATCAAAACCTCGCTTTTTGCCTGCGTTATGTCTCGGTAAAACGGAACTCATCTTTGAAGTCGCCGTAACACTCATCGCAAAGCCAATATTTACCGTCCGAGGTACAATACGCCTCATCTCCTGGAAGTATCTTCAAGAAGCAGAAAACGCAATGCTCATGATCCCAATTGCCGATTCTTTCAAACTTCTTTCTCACTATGTGCGCACCGTACATATAGCTCTTCTGATTCATTATTCTCGGGTCATCGCTTTTAAAGCTCATGATGTCACCTTATTTCTCATTTTTAATCCGGTACGTCGGTCAGCACTTTGCAGAGAATCACCGCTCTTTTTTGTTCACTTTCGGGTATATCGAGCAAATCGCTGTCGTTCACATGCGGGATATAGTAAATAATGTCGTCTTTCACGCAAAACCTAACCGAGCTTATCCCCGTATCAGAAACCGAGCCGTCCTCGCAAATCATCTTAACTTTTGAATTGTCGTCGTAATCGCTCACATAAAGTATACCGTTGTCTGCACAGAACCAAAACGGATACCGTCCGCCAAATACCGGCTCGCTTTTACCGACAGTCATGTCGCATTTTATTACGTTTTCGCCGTTTTCGCAATACAGAACGCCGTCGCTCAAGCAGAACGCATCGGTTGTGATACCAAAGACCTCCGTATCTTCACCGCTTTCAATCGCATAACTGCGAAGCATTTTGTCGTCATTGCGTATATAGTATAAAACACTGTCGTGTACCTCGCCGTAATTAAGAGCAGGCAGGTTTTCAACGGAAATCGGAACACCTTCGTTATCATAAATTTCCGTTTTGTCCCCGTTTCGGCAGACAATCGCATCACAGGCTGAAATGAGTTCACGGTTATCAACAATTACAGCGATCCGCCGGCTCTCGGTATTCAGCCTGCATATTGCTCCGTCGGGGTCGTTATAAACAATGCCTTTCCCGTTGCAGAACAACCTCGAATATCGGTTTGCAAATACGTCCTCCGAATCCGAAGTGTGTGTACAGGCGGAAATAAGCAGCGCAGAAAAAGACAAAACAAGCATAATACAAAATTTACGCAAGTTTCCGCTCATGACGCTCTCCTACCTTTCAATGCATTAACGGTAAATCAAAGACGCTACATTTACGTATAACATTATACAACATAATCGCTCTCAATTCAAGCAAAACATTGTAAATATTCACTAAAGCCAACTTCTTTGCACCGCAAAACGCCGATAAGAAAAACCGCCCGAGGGAAAATCGGACGGCTTCGTTATATTTTGTGCTGTTGGATTACTTATAGGTTTTTATAAGCGTTGCGAGTTTTTCCTCATACATGGTTCTGCTCGACATCCACTGGGATGCAAGTGTATTCTGACCGCTGAGAATGATATTTGCAGCCGAGAAACCGATTGCCTCATCGTTGAAACGGGAGGAATTCTTTATAATCGGTATCATCTGCTCAGACTCTACGTCACGTGTGGACTGAACGGTGAGAATTGTGTCGAAGTACTTCGGGAGAACTTCTATGTGTGAGTAGTACGCCATCGACTCGAGAGTTGCACCGACGAGAGGAAATCTGTCTTCGGAAAGAGTTATGGGAAGGTATGTGAGACAGCTTGTGTTGCCGGTTCTGGAGTAGTAGCTCTCCTGAGCTTCGTCAAGCTTTGGGTAAGGAATAAATCCGATATCATCCTCATAGTTTCTCATTCCGGTTATCATTCCGAGGAAGGAGTCGTTGAAGAGAAGTCTTCCCTCTTCAAACATCTTGTCGTCAAGACCGTAGGTCTTGCCCTCTGCAAGCGTTCCGGGGAGCTTTACTACCTCAATCGCCTTATCTATTACGTTGTTCTGCTGTACCGAATAGATATTGAGGACAGGCATATCGTTGTCGTCTTTCTTGAGCGTCTGTCCGCCGTAGCCGATGTAAAGAGCCGGAATCTGCTCACACTGCCATCCGCCAAAACCGTAACGGTCATTGTCGGTGTCCAACTGACCGTCGCCGTTGAGATCCTTGGTTGCGGCATTTATGTACTCGACGAATTTGTCATGCGTCCATGTGCCGTCAAAAACTGACTGATACGGATACTCAAGCTCAAGCTCATCAAGCATTGTTTTGTTAAATGCAAGACACTCGGTTCCCGAGAAGGAGCTTAAGTTATAGTCGCCCGTCATGCAGAAGACCTTGTTGCCGAAGTTGATGTCTCTTTTTGTGTTGGAGTACCACCAAGCCTTGTCAAGGTTTATATAAGGGATACTGTTCCAGTCTATGAACATTCCCTCACTTATGAGTCCCGGCATACCGGAATGCTGTACATGAACGTAAGCGTCGTATGTGGTGTCTCCGGCAAGAATGAGAGACGAAATTTTCTGCGTTTCTGTCTGCTGATCTCCGCCGCTTGTGGTAAGAGTGGACACAACAAAGTCAAGGTCGATACCGAGACGAGCCTTTACTCTCTCGTTTCTCGCAAAGATTGCGTCGTTGAGCATATCGCCGGTTTCCTCGGCACGTTTGTACTCCGGTCCTCTCGTCGAAAGAGCGATATATGCATGGAATGTGTCGCCGTCGAATCTGACGTCATCCGGAAGCTCGAACACCTCGCTCTTGTCGGCAGGCTCTTCGTTGTTTGTTTCACCGTCAGTTTCGGATACTGCGCTGTTCTGCGAATCGTCGTGGGTTTTGGTGTCGTTCTTTTTTACGTCCTCGTTCTTGCCGCACGACGAAAACGCACCTGCCGCAAGAATCATAGCCAAGACGAGTGCCGCTGTTTTTCTGTTGTTTTTCAAAATGATACCTCCTATTTGTACAATTTACCTTTTGAGTACATTATACACCGCATTTTCAAAAAATGCAATAGGTATTTCACTTTTTACATTTTGTTAAAAAAGAACCTCCCGATATGCTCGGAAGGCCCAGTTTACAAAAAATCAAGGATTACTTATAGGTCTTTATGAGGGTTGCAAGCTTTTCCTCAAAGACTGTCTTGTTGGAAGCCCAGTAGGATGCGAGGGTGTTCTGACCGCCGCTTACTATACCGCTTCCGTCAAAGCCGATAGCCTGGTCCATAAATCTTGCGGATTCCTTGATTATCGGAATCATTTCCTCGGACTCGGTATCACGGGTAGACTGAACGGTAAGAAGAACGTCGAAGTACTTGGGAAGAACTTCAGTGTGTGCAAAGTATGCAAGTGTTTCGAGAGTTGCGCCGACAAGTTCGTATCTGTCCTCGGAAAGCGTTACAGGGAGATATGTGAGACAGCCGATGTTCGCACTTCTCGAATAGTAATCCGTCTGCTCCTCGTTGAGCTTGGGATAAGGTACGAAGCCTATTTCGTCGTCGTAATTTCTCATGCCGGGGATAGAACCGATAAACGAGTCGTTGAAGAGAAGTCTTCCTTCCTTGAACATATTATCGTCAACGCCGTAGGTCTTGTATTCGCGGAATACACCCGGGAGAGAATAAAGCTCAAGGAGCTTGTCAATGATGTTGTTCTGCTGTACGGTGTAGATGTTGAGGACAGGCATATTGTTGTCGTCCTTCTTAAGGGTCTCTCCGCCGTAACCTGCGTAGGTTGCGGGGTACTGCTCATATCCCCAGCCGCCGAAGCCGTAACGGTCGTTGTCGGTATCAAGCTGACCGTCGCCGTTGAGGTCCTTTGTTGCGGCGTTTATGTATTCAACGAACTTTTCATGAGTCCATGTTCCGTCGAAAACAAGCTGGTAAGGATAATCAAGCTCAAGCTCGTCAAGCATTGTCTTATTGAAAGCAAGGCAAGCGGTATCGCTGAATGTGCCGAGGTTGTAGTCACCGGTCATGCAGAATATCTTTGAACCGAAGCAGATATCACGCTCGACGTTGGAGTACCACCAATCCTTTTCGAGGTTGATGTAAGGAATCTGATTCCAGTCGATGAACATTCCCTCGCTGATAAGACCGGGCATACCGGTGTGCTGAACGTTTATGTAAGCGTCATAGGTCGTATCGCCGGCAAGGATAAGGGACGAAATCTTGTCTCTTTCGGTCGCCTGGTCAGCACCGCTTGTCGTAAGAGTTGAGCATACAAAATTCAAATCAATGCCGAGTCTGTCCTTGGTAGCCTCATTTCTTGCATAGATTGCGTCGTTGATAAGGTCACCGGTTTCCTCTTCGCGGATATAGTCGCTTTTTCTCGAGGAATGAGCAATGTAAAGGCTGAAGGTTTCGCCGTCGAATCTTACGTCGTCGGGAAGATCAAAGGTAGAGGAATCTGTCTCTTTGTTTCCGTCCTCTCCGGTTTTGTCATCGACGGTGTTTGTATCGTCGGGGTTGTTGACATCTCCGCCCTTGGTGTCCGTGTCGCCGTTCTTATTGCAGGAAGCAAAAGAAGAGCCGGCAAGAAGCATTGCAAGGACAAGTGCGCCGAGTCTGATTTTTTTCATTTTCATTCTCCTTTTTACAGTTATCACAATAGTGATTGTTTACATTATACACCGTTGCCCACAAAAAATCAATAGGCGAATAAATATTTTACATATTTTCAATAAATTGTGCAGTGCATTCTGTACAGAATTATCAACTCGGCACAAAAAGCAAAAGCCCCCGAAAGAAACGGGGGCAGTGTGGATTACTGATATGTCTTTGTAAGCGTTGCGAGCTTTTCCTCGAAAGAGGTCTTGTTGGAAGCCCAGTAAGAGGCAAGCGTATTCTGTCCGGACTTTACCATATCGGAGAAGCTGAAGCCGATTGCCTGATCCATAAATCTTGCGGAATTCTTGATAATCGGTATCATCTGCTCGGACTCAACGTCACGTGTTGAC
>CAKSCN010000062.1 GCA_934444485.1 uncultured Eubacteriales bacterium
GGAACACCCTATATGTATCCGTTTGCGCCCACGACGTGGAGAGGACTTTCGGATTCCGTTATATTGATGCCTAAAAGGCGCTTATGCACAGTACAAGCGAACTGCGCAACACAAAAGAAGGGGAAGGTTGAAATTGAACTCACCTGCAAACATTGAAAAACCCATGGGAGGCTTTTCGTCTCTCATATTCGTGATGATATCCGGTTCGGCACTTTACTATGCGCCGTATGCAGTCGGGAATGTGTCGCTGTTTGTGCTTGCGGTGTCGTTCGTGCTGTTGTTTCTGCTCCTGAAGCTGTACACCGCACTTTCCGAAAACAAAACGCGGCCGTTTTGCAGGCTCATAACCGTTCTCATTGTGCCTGCCGCACTTGTACAGCTCGGCGTCAGACTCTTCGATTTCTTTGAGCTTTGCGCATACAGCGGAGAAAAGTACACCGGTAATGCCTTTATGTTTCTTGCGCTTGCGGCAATATCTTTTATCGCACTTTACAGCGTTCACAAGGGAGGCACGACTCCGTTCAGAACCGCACTTTTGTCGTCCGTGCTTCCGGCGGTCTTTGCCCTCGTCTTTATCCCAATACCGTTTACGTCGCATTCGGCGATAACCGGAGGATTTGCGGCGATGAGGAATATAGGGCTTGACGGAATAGCTGAGGATATTGTGAGTGCACTGAAGTGTACCTTTTACATGACGGCGGATCTTGCGGCGGTATACCTCTCGGTTCCGAAATGCACATTCAATTCGGCAAGACGCCGTTTCGGAATAAAGGGGTTCGGCGGACTCGTCGGCGGATATGTGTTTGCGGCAATCAACGCCGAGGTCTTGAGACTTTATTACGCCGAGGGTGTTCCGCAAGTGCCGTTTGTAAACGCAGTGCTACTCAACAACGCATATTCCGACGGAAACGGTTCATCGGAGTACGGAGCTTTGTGTCTTTGCTTCTTCACGCTGACGCTTATCCTGCGCACTTCTCTTTACGCAATTCTTGTTGCGAGAGCGGCGCTAATTGTAAAAAATGTCCTCGAGAGGCATAAAGCGACAAGATTTTCTTTGCGGCAGTAATAAAATATGAGCGTAAATGCGTAAAACAAACTGAAATGTATAAATCCGAACAGTCGAAAGGAATTTGAAAGAAATGGAAATGACAGCATTTAACGACGGCTCAAGGCTTTGCGTGAAGCTCTCGGGAGAGATAGATCACCATGAAGCCAAGGATATAAGAGAACGTCTCGACAAACTCATATTTGAAAACCGACCGAAAGCTCTCATTGTCAATCTTTCGGGTATAGTTTTTATGGACAGCTCCGGACTCGGGCTTATTCTCGGAAGATACAGACTGATGAAGGAGTTCGGCGGAGAGATGTACCTCAACGAACCTACGGCAAGAGTGAGAAAAATTCTTGCAATGGCAGGCGTAGACAAAATGATAAAAGTAATATAAGGTGTTTTCACATCTTTTGTAAACAGGAAAGGAATAACAAAATGGAAAAGCCAAAGAGAATCAACTACTTCAGGGCGGTGTTTCCCGCAAAATCAATAAACGAATCGTATGCACGAAGTCTTGCGGCAAATTTTGCGGCGCAGGCTGACCCGACGATAGAAGAGCTTTCCGACATAAAGACGGTTATTTCGGAAGCCGTCACGAACTGCATAGTTCACGCTTACATAAACGAAGATGACGAGAAAAAGAAGAGAATCGTGCTTGAGGGCGAACGCTTTTCCGACGAGAGCTTCAGGTTTTCGGTAAAAGACTTCGGCTGCGGCATACCCGATATAAACAAAGCGAAAGAGCCGCTGTTTACTACGTCGCCCGAAACCGAGCGAAGCGGAATGGGCTTTTGCATAATGGAAACATTCACGGATAAAATGCGTGTGTACTCAAAGGTGGGAAAGGGGACTAAGGTTGTCGTCACCAAACGCTTTTCGAGCGGAACGTGACATACAGCAAGGAGGAAGCAGTGTTTATGACCGGACACGAAAACAACGCAGTACTCCTCAAGAGAGCAAGAAGCGGCGACCCGGAGGCGGAAAGTGAGCTTATATCGTGCAATATGGGGCTTGTCAAGAGCATTGCCGTGCGTTTTCTCGGCAGGGGCGAGGAACTCGACGACTTAATTCAGCTCGGCTCGATAGGTCTGTTAAAAGCCGCAAGAGGGTACGACGAGAGCTACGGCACGGCGTTCTCTACATATGCCGTTCCCATGATAATAGGCGAGATCCGACGCTTTTTGCGCGATAATGGACCGATAAAGGTGGGAAGAAGCGTAAAACAGCTCGGCATTAAGATAATGCGTGAAAGAGAGCGGTGTATAAACGAATGCGGACGTGAGCCGACCGTAACGGAGCTTTCGGAAAAGTTCGGCGTCGAAAAAGAGGATATAGTCAATGCCCTCGACGCCGCCGCACCCATTGTTTCCTTGCAGGACGCACTTACAAACGAAGATGACGGCTTCACCCTCGAGTCGCTCGTCGGAGAAAGCGATGACATAGGCGCACTGATAGAGTCGGTTTCGCTTGAAAAGGCGCTTGCTGAGCTTCCCGAGAGCGAGAGGCTTATTGTACTGATGAGATACTCAAAAGGACTGACTCAGGCGCAGGTCGGCGAAATACTCGGATACTCGCAGGTCAAGGTCTCGAGAATGGAGAAGAAGATAATGGAAAAGCTGAGGGGACAGCTTGTTTCGTAAAGATACAAAAAATACACTTTTTCTTGCTTTGGACAACACATTTTCGTGATAACATAAAATATTGTGAGAATCTGTCTTTTGATGAAAGAGTGATGCTTTTGTACAGCTATACAAAGGAAATGATATTTGAAGGCGACCCGATAAGCGTGAAAAACTGTACGTCGCAGTGCCGAGGCGAAAAGAGCCACACACATGAGTTCCTTGAGTTTGTGTATGTCTCGGAGGGCGAGGGTGTGCATTACATTGACGGCGTAAGGCATTCCGTGAGCGAGGGAGACCTTCTTTTTATTAACTACGGTCAGGTTCATGCCATTGAGCCGAGTGAGAGTATGCGTTTTGTGAATATACTTCTCGAGCCTTCTTTTCTGTCGGACACACTTATAAATGCGGAAAGCGTCGTGAGTCTGTTTCAAAGCTCGCTTTTTGAGGAGTTTTACGGCACCTACTGTGACTACACAAAGCAGTGCGTTTCATTCTGCGGAAGTGAGAAAGAGGATAACGACAGACTTATAAAAAACATGATTTCGGAGTTCGAGTCGAAGCATATCGGCTATCGCTCTGTTTTGCGCTCATGCATGACGATACTGTTTACACGTCTCATGCGAAAGCTCTCGGGCAGAAACATACCGGCTGATGCTGAGGATGACTGCATTGACGAAGTGCTTGCGTACATCGGCGAAAACTGCGCAAACAAAATCTCACTTGAAAAGCTTGCGGCGGAGAGTTTCTACAATCCTTCGTATTTCGGACGCCTTTTGAAGGAGAGGTGCGGAAAGAGCTTCACCGCATACGTAAAAGAGAAGAGACTCGAAAAGGCGGCAGGACTTCTGCGTGCGGAAAAGTTCTCCGTGGATAAAGTGATGAACCTTGTGGGCTACAACGACAAAAAGCTCTTCTACCGCCATTTCAGGGAAGCCTACGGAAAGACACCGAGCGAGTACCGGGCGGCATTCGGCGAAAACAGAGAAAGCGATAAATGAAAAACGGCGGCAAAGATTTGTTTCCTTGCCGTCGCATCGTTTTATATGACGTATTATTTATTTCTTCCTGAAAGCGTATCTGTTTGAGTTTGCATATACGGACAGCACAAGCGCAAGCGCACCGTAACAGCTGATAAGCGAAGAACCGCCGTAGCTTACGAGAGGAAGCGTAATTCCGACAACGGGAAGATTTCCCATGCACATTCCGACGTTCAGTATGAACTGGTAAGCAAACATTGCCGCAACGCCGGCGCATATGTATGTTCCCATGCTGTCCTTTGCGGTAAGCGCAACTTTGATAATCCTGAATATGAGTATAACGAAGAGCAAAACCAGCGTCACGCAGGCAATTAGTCCGCCCTCCTCGCCTATTGTGCCGAAAATCATGTCGCTTTCCTTGGCAAAAAGAGCTTTTGGGTGCTGTGTGACGTATCCGTTGGTGTAGCCGTTGCCGAAAACTCCGCCCGAAGCGATTGCATTGCGGCTTCTTATGACCTGATAGCCTTTGTCGAGAGGGTCAAGATCCGGATTGAAGCCGACGAGAATACGCTGTTTTTGGTAAGGCTCAAGCTTCTGCCAAATAATCGGAGAGGCAATTACCGCAACACCTCCGGCGGCAACAAAGTACCATATGCTCAGCTTTGCCGCAAAGCTCATGAATATGAATATCGCAATAAATACAGTCGTGTTTCCGAGGTCGCCCTGCCTGAGAACAAGAGCGATTATGAGAAGACCGTGACATCCGAGAGATATAACTCCCCGAAGCGAGCTTATCCTGTCTCCGAGGCTCTGCAAATGTGAGGACAACGACAGAATAAACAAAACCTTTGAAAACTCCGCCGGCTGTACACCCATGCCGAATACATTTATCCAGTTTCTGTTATTGTCTCCGATAATGCTGTAGCCGAAAATCAGCGTGTATATGCAGATTGCAACATTCAGCGCAATTATGTATTTTGTGTACCGTGATATACCGCTGTAGTCAACCATTGAAAGCCCGAGTATGGCGGACATTCCGATTATAAAACAGCCTATCTCCATTATGTCGTACTTTATAGGATTCGACCTCGACAAGGTTGCGCTGTGTACGGCGAAAATGCCGATAATCGCTATGGCGACAATGGTGCCGATGAGTATGTAATCAAGCTGAGAAAGATGCTTTGCGACTATGCCGACAATTTTATGAGTCTCCTTCGCAACCTTTCCTTTCGGAGCTGTCGGGGGAGTGGGCGCAGGTTGCAGAGCAAGGGTCCTGCGAGCTTTAAGAGAACGGATACGCTGTTGCTGAACCTTTTTTGCCGTCGAAACATAACCGATTTTTTCAATGGTGTCACGGCGCATTTTCTGTGCTTCAATGGGAGTAAACACTCTTTCCGATTTCGGAACCCACGCCGTAACGGTTTTTCTGCGAATCCGCCTGCGTGAAGTGTATTTAAAATTGTGCTGAGGTTTTGCGGATACCTTTATCTTGCCTTTGCTTTGTTCAGCCACTGCAAGCCGACCTCCCTTCTCGTACAGGAATACGCTCCATTATACCATATTTTAATGACGTAATAAAGCGATATTTGTAAAATTAAAAGGTTGCGCTTAAACACCGGAAAGGGGCAATAAATTTACAATATCACCTTGCACATATCCATTATTTGTGGTATACTGACATGATAGTAAATATTTGCGTCAAGAGGTGAGTATATGAAGGATTCGGAAGAGGTATACGGGTTTGAAGAAAAGTATGACAAAAAGTTTTCGGTCGGCAGACTGATAAAAATATTTATTTACTGCGTTTCTTTCGCCGTGGTAGCCTGTATCGTTATAAGAAGCATAGGCTTTAAAAGCCCGGATATTGCGGAGAAAGTCATATTCAACGAAAAAACGGTTGAAGCTTATAAGGGAAAAGAAGCCGTTTGCAGACAGTACGGTATGGAAGATTTTTGGCGTTCTATCGGCGCAAACCAGCTTCTGATGTTGGATAACCTCTATTATCTTCCCGAGTCGGAACAGCTTCAGGTGCTTGTAAAATACAGAACGAGCTATGCTCCTGCGCCGACCGAGGATTATATTCCGTTTGACCTTTACCTTGTCGATGAGGTTGCAAACAGGTACACGGATTTCTTTTACGAAACCGACTCAAAGGGAAAGTACGGCTATATCCGTGTGTGCTTTGACGGTATTGTTCTGAACAACGAAGAGAGCGGCGAGAAGAAGCTTTACAATCTTTACGTTGACTTGAAGAACGAAGACGGAACAGCGGAGCATCTTGCCGATTTCCCGATATACGACGGCTCGGAGCTTTATATGGAAAAAGAGTTCTCGTTTGACTGACAGCATTGTACACGATGTTTGAAACGGAGTGATGAGAGATGACCTCTGCGAATGCGGCGGTGAGTGCCGAAGAAAAGAAGCTTCTGAAGAACGGCACGGTCTTGTTTGTCCTTTGCTGGATGGCGTATGCTTTCAACTACATAGGACGCTATAACTACTCGGCTTGTATGTCGTCGATGATAGCGGACGGCGTAATCATGAACGCTCAAAGCGGCGTTGTCAGCGCATTGTTTCTGATATCCTACGGCGGCGGACAGCTTGTGAACGGCATATTCGGCGACAGAATCTCACCAAAGTACATGATAGGCACGGGGCTTGCGGTATCTGCGCTTGCAAACGTACTCATGGGATTTTCGCAAAGCTTTGTTTTTTCATGCGTCGTTTGGTGTATTAACGGTTACGCCTGTTCGATGCTGTGGAGTCCGATAATACGCATTTTTGCGGAGTTTATGCTTGCAAGGCAGAGTATGCGTGCGGTCCTCGATATATCGGTTGCAATTCCGGCAGGCTCTCTCATGGCGTTCGGCGTGTCGGCACTCCTTTTGAAGTTTTTCTCATGGAGATTTGTCTTTATCGGCTGCGCACTCATAGTTGCTTTGGCGGCGGTTATCTGGTTTGCCGGCTGTTCGACTCCGAGTATGAGAGAGTATTTTTCAAGCATAAAGGACGTCAAGGAAAAATTAGGCGAAGGCAGCTGCCGTAAAAGCAATGCGGAAGTAACGTCGGGAAAGAGAGTAAATGCCGTCGGTATACTTCTTGCCACGGGAGTTGTGTTCACGCTTGCCGCCGTGTTTATCAACGGACTTATAAAAGAGAGCGTCACACAGTTTGTCCCGAAATACCTGACCGACGTATTCTCTCTGACAAGCTCGGCTGCGGCGGCAGTTACCATGGTTCTGCCCGTTGTCAATATTGCCGGTGCGTATGTGGCGCGTGCGATAATGCTGAAGACAAGAAACAACGAGTTTATTGCCGCAGGTATTCTTTTTACCGTAAGTACCGTTTCATCGGTGCTTTTGAATGTCGTCGGTAAGAGCGGTATTGCCGTAGCGGTGCTTCTCATTGCGGTAACAACCTCGACAATGCTTGGCGTAAACACACTTCTTCTGTCGTACATACCTCTCTGCTATTCGAGAGTTGGGCTTTCCTCATCTCTTACCGGTATACTCGACGCTCTTGCATACATCGCTTCCGCTTTGGCGGCTGTGGTGTTCGGCGAGGTCTCAAACACGAGCGGCTGGGGAGTTGTAACGGTTCTTTGGGGAATAATAGGTACGGTCGGAATACTCATATGCCTTGCCGCAGTCCCGACGTGGACAAAATCCAAGGATAAACTCGAAAACCATGCCGAGAGGTTCGTCGGAGATGACGATGCGCTCAGTGAAGGCGGCACGGATGCTTAAAGAAAAGGAGTAAGGCAGTTGCTCGAAAACATAGACGGAAAAAAACTAAAGGAAATGTCCGGTGAAGAGATAAAAGAGCTGACAGGCGAAATTCGTGAGTTTCTCGTCGAAAACGTCAGCCAAACCGGGGGACATCTCGCCTCAAACCTCGGCGTCGTTGAGCTTACGCTTGCGATACACAGGGTGTTTGATCTTCCCCGTGATAAGGTCATTTTTGACGTCGGACATCAGAGCTATGTACATAAAATTCTGAGCGGCAGACGTGATTTTTCCTCGCTCAGGCACGAAAACGGTCTGTCGGGGTTTCCAAAGCCTTCTGAGAGTGAATTCGATGTTTTCGCAACGGGGCACAGCAGTACGTCTCTTTCTGCCGGACTCGGAATTGCAAGCGCCATGAAGCTTGAGGGCAGTGATGCATATACCGTTGTTGTAATCGGTGACGGTGCTGCAACGGGCGGACTTGTGTATGAAGCTCTCAACAATTGCCGTCGTGACTTAAATCTTATAGTTATTCTCAACGAGAATGAAATGTCGATAGCGAAGAATGTGGGGAATTTTCCGAACTTTATTTCAAAAATCCGCTCCACAAAGAGCTATTTTAACCTTAAAGACAAACTGTCGGACATAACGGAAAGAATCCCCGTTTTCGGAAAGCCGCTGATGAAGGTTCTGAGACATATCAAGCGTTTTCTCAAAATGAGTATATACACTTTCTTCATTCTGGAGGAAATGGGGCTTAAATATTACGGTCCTATCGACGGAAACGATTTTGAACGAACAGAGCTTCTTCTCAAACGTGCAAAGAAAGAGGGCGGAAGCGCACTTATCCACGTCCGCACTACAAAGGGCAAGGGCTATAAGCCGGCGGAGGACAACCCTGAGCTTTTCCACGCACTGAAAGCCAAGAACACATCCAATAGTGAACACGGCGGCAGTGAAGCGAAGGTCAGAACATTCTCCGAGAACGCCGGTGAGGTGCTTACCCGAATTGCCGAGACCGACAGCCGTGTCTGCGCTATATCCGCCGCAATGATTTCTGGCACGGGAATGACGCCGTTTTTTGAGAAGTTTCCTCAAAGAGCCTTTGATGTCGGCATTGCCGAGGCTCACGCCGTCACTTTCGGCGCAGGTCTTTCCGCAGGCGGCGAGGTACCGGTTTTCTGCGTTTACTCAAGCTTTCTTCAGCGTGCATACGACAACATTCTCCACGATGTCTCGCTTCAGAATCTTCACATGGTGTTTCTTATCGACCGTGCCGGAATATCGCCCGACGACGGCGCAACACACCATGGCATCTGGGACGTAGCGTATCTTTCACACACGGATAACGTCACTCTGTATGCGCCGATATCGCTTGAAGCGCAGGAGCGGTACATAAGAGAGAGTATCGGCGGCGAGGGAATATGCGCAGTGCGCTATTGCAAGGGAGGGGGAGACGAAGAGCTTCTTGCTTCTCTCATGCGTGTCGGAGAGTACATACTTTCCGATTCGGACAAGGCGACTCTTGCAGATGCGGAGTGCATAGTGATGACATACGGAAGAATATCGTCCGAGGCGTTGAAAGCGGTTGCGGCGGCTAAAGAGGACAGCGTGAAATGTGCGCTTGTTGTCTGTGAAAAGCTCTTGCCGTATACGGATATTGCCGATGACCTTGCGCAAATGGTTTCGAGCGTCAGAAAGGTCGTTATTGCCGACGAGGGAATAAAGCGGGGTGGCTTCGGAGTGGATGCGGAGTACGCACTCATGCAGAATAGAAAATTTGCCAGAGCGGAGTTTAAAGTGCTTGCGATAGAGGAGCCTCCGGAACACGGAGACCTGACAAAGATATACGCAAGGTGCGGCATATCCGCCGAGAGTATATATAAGGCAATATTGAATTGATGTACTACGTAAATGAGAAAGTTGAGGAGCCATGCGTCTTGATCTTTATCTTGTAAATCACGGTGTATTCGAGTCGAGAAACAAAGCCGCCTCTGCGGTTTCGGAGGGACGCATAAAGGTAAACGGTGCGGTCTGCACAAAAGCGTCGAAGGAGATATCCGAAAATGATGACGTGAGTACAGCGGCGTCGGAAGCGGATGAATATGTCGGACGTGCCGCACTCAAGCTCGAACACGCACTCACGCACTTTGGCGTTGACGTACACGGAATGCGTGCCGTTGATATCGGAGCTTCAACCGGGGGCTTTACGCAGTCCCTTTTAAAGCACGGCGCTGCCGTTGTGTATGCGGTCGATGTCGGCAGGGATCAGCTTCACGAAAAGCTGAAAAACGACGTGAGGGTAATCTCAATCGAAGGCTTCAACGCTCGTGAGCTGACGCTCGATACGGTCGGAGACGCATACTGCGATATAGCCGTTATGGACGTGTCGTTTATCTCGCAAACACTGCTCTACGATGCCGTAAAAAAAGTTCTTGCGCCGGGAGGCATCTTTATCAGCCTCATTAAACCTCAGTTTGAACTCACCAAGAGCGAACTCGGCAAAAACGGTGTTGTGAAAAGTGAGGAGTGCAGGCGCAAAGCTGTCCGCAAAGTGACGGAGTGTGCCAAAGAATCAAGCTTCAGGCTTATCGGAGTGACCGAATCTCCCATAGAGGGCGGAAGCGGCAATACAGAGTATCTTGCGTACTTTCGCTTATAAAATGATTGTGTTCCCGAAAGTGGGCAAAATTATCAATAACCTTTAAAATTTTCGTTAAATCGCTTGCATTTTGCGAGTTTGTGTGATATCATATTCAGTGTATTTCGGACGGTTGTTTTATCTCTCGGCGAGGAGGTTGGCAGAATATGCGAGTGGCTTTATATACGCATCCGATCAAAGATCCGAAGCTTGAAGCGGTCGAAAGAACTGCCGACAGAATAACGGCTCTCGGCGGGACACCGCTTTTCGGAAACGAGTTTATATATGATTTCGATATCGACAGCGACAGGCTTTCGCTTTTGTCGAAAAAGCTTTTGTTCTGTGACTATATTTGTCCCGGCATAGATGCGGATCTTATGATTTGTCTCGGCGGTGACGGAACAATTCTTCGCGCCGCAAAGCTTTGCTGTGACAGCGGCATACCCATTGTGGGCGTAAACTTCGGCAGAATTGGCTATCTTGCCGAGCTTGAATCTTACGACAACGAAACCCTTGACAGAGTCATAAGCGACATTTCGTCTTTCGAGAAGGAAAACAGAATGATGTTGTCGGCGGAGCTTATAAGAAACGGAAAAAAAATACTCTCCGGCGTCGCACTCAATGAAGCGTCTGTTGCGAGGGGGTCTGTTTCGAGGATGATCGACATTGAGGTCAGCTGTAACGGTCAAAAGGTGTGCGGCTACAGAGCGGACGGCTTTATTGCGGCGACTCCGACAGGTTCTACTGCGTATGCGATGTCCGCAGGAGGTCCGATAATCGACCCATCCATCGAATGTATACTCACACTCCCGGTTTGTCCGTATCTTTCGGTTAATTCGAGTCCGCTTGTCTATTCGCCGACTGCCGTTATTGAGGTAAAGCTTGTCGGGGAACGGTGCAAAACCGCTTTTCTCACTCTCGACGGAGAGGAAAACTTCGAGCTTATGCCGGGCGATATCGTGAGACTGACACGTTATGCAAACAATGCGGTTTTCGTTAAACTCAGAAGCATTGATTTCAGTAACCTGCTGAATGTTAAGCTAACACGTGAATGCGGAGAAACTGCCCTGTTTTGCGCAGGAAAGGAAAGGGGAACAGAGTCCGATGAAGGCACAGAGACATTTGAAGATACTTGAACTCATAGAAAAGAACGACATTGAAACGCAGGACGAGCTGACCAATCTTCTCAACGAGAACGGATTCAAGGCAACTCAGGCGACCGTTTCGAGAGATATCAAGGAGCTGAGACTCGTAAAGGTTGTTGCGGCGTCGGATATGCTCGGAAAGAACGGAGCGGACGCAAAATACAAGTATGCCGTAAACAGCTCCGGCGACGGTGCGGATTCAAAGCTCGGTGCAAAGTTCAGAGCAATTCTGTCCGAAGCTACCGTTAAAAGCGATTATGCCGCAAATATCGTTGTTATTCATACGTATGCCGGAATGGCTCAGGCGTGTGCCGCCGCAATTGACGCAATGCACGCAGATACTATTGTCGGTACGGTTGCCGGCGACGATACCATTATGATAGTGATGCGCACGGAAAGCGCAGCGGAGGAATTCTCGAGAAAGATAGCGCAGGACGTTAAGTAAGCACCGAGTGCGCATCCAGATTGACCGAAGGGAGGGAAAAGCTTGCTAAGCTCGATTCACATAGAGAATATCGCACTTATCGAAACGCTCGACCTTGAGTTGGGGCGTGGCTTTTCCGTTCTCACCGGTGAAACGGGTGCCGGCAAAAGTATAATAATAGACGCTATCGGTCTTATCCTCGGCGCACGTGGCGAGAGCGACCTTGTCAGGAACGGTGCGGAAAATGCCGTCGTCGAGGCGATGTTTACGGAGCTTTCCGATATCACCTGCAAAAAGCTTTCCGAGTTCGGCGTTTCCCCCGATGAGGACGGATGCCTCTTTATAAGGCGTACTCTCACTGCGGCAGGGCGAAGCGCGGCAAGAATAGGCTCGAGAAATGTTCCCGTATCGCTTCTTCGGGATATTTCCGGGTTCCTTGTCAACATTCACGGTCAGCACCACAACAGCGAGCTTCTTGACCCGGAGAGCTATCTCTCGATTATAGATTCCTACGGTGAGTGTACAGACGCTCTTGCGGCGTATGAAAAGGAATTCTCGGAGTATTCAGAAATAAAGCGAGAGCTTTCAAAGATAAATACCGATACTAAGGAAAAGGCACGCCGAGCGGAAATGCTCGAGTATCAGATAAAAGACATAAAGTCGGCAAAATTGAAGTCGAATGAGGAAACAGATCTTTTTGATGAAAAGAGAAGACTCAAAAATTACGAAAAAATAGCGGTTGGTGCGGGAACGGTTTACTCAAAGCTGTACGGTGACGGCTCAAGTGCCGCCGAGAGCATGGATAAGGCGCTCGCTTCGCTTAAAACGCTTATCGGAGTGCTTCCCGAAGCAGAGGAGCTTTACGACAAGCTTTACGATTACCGCTACGAAATAGAGGATATTGCCGAGCGTGTAAAGGATGCGGCAGGCGATGTTTCGGATGACCCGGAAGCGGCACTTGACAGGGTGGAGGAGCGGCTCGAGGTTATCTCCAAGCTAAAGAGCAAGTACGGCGGAAGTATAAACGAAGTGCTTGAATACCTTGAAAAATGCGAAAAGGAGCTTTCGGAGCTTGAAACCTCTGAGGAAAGAACGGCAGATCTCGAGAAGCGCATGAGTGAGTGCGAAAAAAGAATTTCCGAAGCGGCAGAAACGCTTTCAAAGAGACGTAAAGACGCCGCAGAAAAGCTGTCCGAGAGCATTTGCGCCGAGCTTAAATATCTCGACATGGGCGGAGTCAGGTTTACCGTCGAGTTCTCGGAGTGCGGATATAAAGCGGACGGCAGTGATG
>CAKSCN010000063.1 GCA_934444485.1 uncultured Eubacteriales bacterium
GGCACAGTGTTCGCCGTTCCCGCAGCAGCATTTTTTGTGCTTGGCGCAAGCGTCTATTTCCGCACCACCGTCCGTCCTCTCCTCCGAGCATTCGGCACACACGCCGTAAAGCACCGTTCTTCCGGGATCAAGCGTAAAGCCGTGCTTGCTCTTCACGTGTTCGCCGACACCCGAAAGGTAACTGCATTCGGTATGTATGAGTCTGCCGCACTTCACGCACATAAGGTGAAAATGCTCCCTGCAATTCTCGGAGCAGAGCTGAAAACACGCACTTCCGCCGTCCGAGATTACATACTTCCGCACAACACCCTCGTCGCAAAGCTTGTCAAGGTATCTGTAAACAGTGGTTCTGCCGACATTTTCGCCGTGTATGCGGAGCGTTTCGACAATATCGTCGGCGGTAAAGTGCTTGTCGGTGTTTTGCCGCAGGCATTCAAGTATACTCTCACGCTGTTTTGTCTTGTATCCGCCGTTAATTCTCATTCTTTATCATTCCTCATAGTTTGAATTTGAAACTCGGATTCAATTTCATTTTTGTATTATAGCACTTACTGAGGCTTTTGTCAAGCGGAAATACGTATTTTTTCGATAATAATAAAGAAGTGCCGCCGCCCGATTGAGCCGAACATTGCACTTATTTGTAATTTCTGCGTCGGTAAAGTCAGCAAAGCCTTACGGCACCGATGTGTGCGCTATATGATAGAAGCTGTATAATAAGATGTGAAGCAAACGGTTACGGAAAACACTCTCTGTCAGTGTCCTTGCGGCTTTGTGCTTTCCGTCCATTTTTGCGGATTGGTGTCATCGGGCAACACGCCGGACAAAATCTCCTCATAATGCCTGACCTTGTTTTCCATATAGCCGACGGTGGCTTGCGCTTCACGAAGACGTATGTATGCCTTGTCACGCTGTTTAAGGATAATATTATAGCGTGATTTCAGATTATCGGTCGATTCCGGCAACAGGCACAGGCAGCAGTATTCCTTTATATCCTCGATGGACGCACCGCACCCTTTCAGACAACATATTCCCTGCATCCAGTTCGCTGATTCATCATCGAAAACACGGCGGTTGCCGCTGTCACGCTTGCAGGGTAAAAGTCCTATATCCGTATAGTATTTGACGGTATGCTCCGAAACGGAAAACTTCTTTGCAAACTGTTTAATTGTATATTTCATAAAAATTCTCCTTTTTTCAAAAAAGGTCTTGACTTCGAGTTACTCGAACCTGATATAATGATTATAGCGCAAAGCTGTTAAAATTCCAATCATTTTACGGAGGTTTTATTATGGAATACTTAACTTTGAACAATGGTGTAAAAATGCCGCTTATCGGCTTCGGCACTTTTCAGATTACCGACAAGGAGGAATGCGAGAGAAGCATTGTTTCGGCAATAGGCGCAGGCTACTGGCTTATAGACACAGCGCAGGCTTACGGGAACGAGGAATTTGTCGGCAACGCAATAAAAAAGTGCGGAGTGGCGAGAGACGAGCTGTTCATCACAACCAAGCTGTGGTTTCGCAATCACGAAAAGGCGGATGCGGAAAAGTCGCTTGACGAATCACTCAAAAAGTTACAGCTTGATTATATTGACATGGTGCTTTTGCACTGGCCTTACGGCAATGTATACGAAGCGTGGCGGACGCTTGAAAGCTTCTGCGAAAGCGGTAAAATAAGAGCCGTGGGCATTTCAAACTTTGACGCAGACAGAATGATAGATTTAATCACGTTCAATAAAATCAAGCCGTGTTTAAATCAAATCGAAACTCATCTTTTCTGTCAAAGGAAGAGTGAAAGCGAGTGGCTGAAAAAATACGGCATTGCAGATAAAGCGCAAACACGGAACGGAGGGACCTGTATGGACAAACGCAAATTAAGAGATATTGAAGTATCTCCGATAGGTATGGGGTGCATGGGCTTCAGCCACGGTTACGGCGAGATCCCGACCCGAGATTACAGCATCGAAGCAATTCGCAAAGCGTATGATTTCGGTTGTACGTTTTTTGACACTGCCGAAAGCTACGGTCCGAACCTTTTGCCGGAGAACCGAGGACACAACGAAAGAATTGTCGGCGAAGCGGTTCACGACTTTCGCAAAGAGGTTGTTTTGGCAACAAAGCTCCATCTCGACGCAAACGAGGTTGAGGAAAACGGTTTGGAAAGTGTAATGAGGCGGCATCTGACGGCTTCTCTTGAAAGACTGCAAACCGATTATGCCGACCTTTACTATCTGCACCGCATAAATCCGAACATCCCCACGGAGAATGTGGCAGAGGTCATGGGCAAATTCATTTGCGAGGGGCTTATCCGAGGCTGGGGATTGTCGCAGGTTGATGTCGATGTCATTGACCGTGCGAATGAGGTTACGCCATTGTCGGCGGTGCAGAACATTTACTCGATGCTCGAGCGTGGCATAGAGGAAGCGGTCATTCCTACTGTCTTGAGCATAACATCGGCGTTGTCCCGTTCTCTCCGACAGCGAGCGGATTCTTATCCGGCAAAGTGACTGCGGATTCGGACTTTTCTCACAGCGACGATGTGCGCAAGTTCGTCCCTCAGCTGAGCCGTGAGAACATGGAAGCCAACCGACCTATTACCAAGCTGCTTGACCGTTTTGCAAAAAGCAAAAATGCAACCCAAGCGCAGATTTCACTCAGTTGGATGCTCCATAAGTACCCGAATGTCGTGCCCATCCCGGGCTCGAAAAACAAAGAGCGCATCCTTGAAAATTTGGGTGCGTGGGACGTGGCTCTCACAGACGACGAGTTTGCAAAGCTTGAGGCGGCGCTTGAAAAAATTCCGGTACACGGTCATCGAGGCTTTTCGGAACAGCAGGGCGGCAGCATGACAAACTGGGGCAAAAAGCAATAACAAAGGCGGTTCTCGTTTTGATTCCGCCGAAAAATCATGGGGTGGTTCGTATGAAGTACAACGGTTTCTATTTTTGGATGTTCAAGGGTACAATGAAAAAGGTTCTTGCGGAGAAGTACGGCAAAGAATACGCCGCAGAGATCATGAAAAAAAGCGGAAAGGTTTATCGTGAGCTTGTAAAACAGGCAGATGATATCGGCGACGACAATTCCATGGCTTACAACGAGCTTTTCGCTCTGGCTTTCGTTGCGCCGTATGTTGCGAGTGAGAAGAAGATTCCGCCGGAGACGGTACAGGAGATGATGCGCCGCTCTCTTTATCATATCAAGTGGTACTTCGCAAGAACCGACCTTAACACTTTCAAGGGCAAGGCGGAGAACAAAAAGAGCATTGTCAAATACGTGAAGTGGTACACGCCCGAAAAGGAGAAGCTCTACCCTACCTCATTCAAGGTGGACTTCACGGGAAAGCCGTATGAGGATGCCTGCTACTACCGTATTACACGCTGTCCAATATGCACTTATGCGAAAAAATCAGGCGTTTCCGAGCTGATGCCGCTTTTCTGCGAGCTGGATAATGTCATGATAACGCTTCAGCACGGTGTATTGCATCGCAAGCAGACTCTCGCTTCCGGCGGCGAGTGCTGTGACTACTTCATTACGGGTGACAAGGAGTAAACTACGGAGAATTCAGCTTTGGGTCAAGACGGAGATTTAATGAGAAACGATTTTACATAAACATTAACGGAGGTATAAACATGAAGAAACCGTATATTATTTGCCACATGATGACCTCACTGGACGGTCGTATTGACTGCGCAATGACATCACAGCTTCCGGGTGTAAGCGATTACTATGAAACGCTTGACGCTTTGGACATACCAACAACCGTAAGCGGACGTGTGACGGCAGAGCTTGAAATGGCGGAGCCGGGAGAGTTTAAGGCGAAAAATACAACGCCATACGGAAAGGAAGGCTTTTCAAAAAAGGTTGATGCGGCCGGTTACGAAGCGGTGACGGATACTCACGGAAAATTGCTTTGGCGAAGCACCGGCGAAGATGAAAAGCCGTATTTGATTATCACTTCCGAGAAAGTGACGAAAGAGTATCTGGACTACCTTGACGAAAAGAACATTTCGTGGATTGCCTGCGGAAACGACGGAATAAACCTTGCACGTGCCGCAGAAATTCTGTATGAAGAGTTCGGAGTAAAAAGAATGGGAATTGTCGGTGGTGCGGCGATTAACATTGCATTTTTGAACGCCGGACTTTTGGACGAAATAAGCATACTGATAGGTGCAGGAATTGACGGGCGTGCCGAGATGCCGTCTGTATTTGACGGACGTGATATGGATTATCCGCTGACGCAGCTTGCGCTTTCGGAGGTAAAGAAACTTGACAGCGGTGCGGTTTGGCTTAGGTATAAAACAAAATAAAGTAAAAACACGGAAAGAGAAGGCAATCCTCATGGGTTGTCTTTTTTCTCCGACCATTTTCCGAATTAATTGGTTTTCCGTGTTTTCTTTGAGAAAGTTCATCAATGCACAAAAAAAGAGCGGTTGAATTTCCGCTCACTCTTACTGTATGACGTTGTATTGACGTCACATTGATATCGTATTGACATAGCCCCGATATTGTAATGATGTTGCATTGATATCGTTACGGCTCCTCGGTGTGTTGTCACGCACACCATGCTTTTATCGTCGTTGCGGCGATTTTTTCGGTGCCTATTTGTTGAAGATATCGAAACAACGTTCACTTCATCTGAATATTGCCTTTCACCGCTCGCTCTTTGTGCCCAATCAAGCCCAATGCAGGAAGAACCGCTTCGGAGAATCGAAGTATTCCCCAAGGACTTCCGTCAACCGACTCTTATTGAGACGCACGCTGTTTACGAAATCCACGAACGCTTCGGCTTCAACCTTGTCGTCGAAAATGTCTGCCTCTATCGTTTCATTGCCGTGCGCAATTCCGTAAAGCTCTATGCCGTCCACCGTATTGCCGCCTGTTATTTGGTATTCGTCGGTTGTTGTCGTGTTCATTTTCATTTTCTCCTTTTGCTTATGCATTTGTCTATTGCGAAACACTTGCGATCGTTTTCAATCGCTTTTTCTTTTCGCAACGCCCTATATTATACACCAAAATTTCCCTTTTGTCTATGTAAAAAGTGACGAAAATCACGGTGAATTTTTGTATGAAAAAACGAAAAAATTTTCCTAAGTGCGATTTTTTGCGAAATCGGCGCTTCTGAGCAAAGCTACTGCGAATTTTGTGCTTAATGAAGTGCTCGGTGTGCCGAAAGAGACAGAGGCGAGGGCGCTTGCGGAGAATGGTAAGAACGTTCTTCAAGGGACTCGGATTCAAGGCAAGAACGCCTGAGGAAGACCTTATCCGTGACGCCTACATAGAAATGCGCCGTGCCTACAACCGTTCGGCGGCTGAGTACAGAGGGCAAAAAAGAAACGGTACTGTCGCAGGGACGGTACTCGTTGATAAGTTCGGCGGGATTAGGAGAGAGAATGGGGAAAAAGGGCGTAACAGAGTACTGCATAAGCTGTCGGTCGCCTTTGCGGCATATTTTCCGTTTTCGTTTCCTCGTTTCTTCACTAAATCCACGCTCGCTTTGCGTAACAACAACCGCAGAAACGGATCATTTTTTTCACAATCGGGTGTCTGATAACGGTTTTACATTTTTCCGGCGCCGTTTTTCTCGGGTCTGACAGATATATTTCGTGGTGAAGCCGCACGTCGTTCATATCGTTTTCATATCCGTTTTGCTCCAAATAATAATCCATAACAGCCACGGTCGCCGGTTCGTCGTCATATGATCCCGTGTGCATAATCTGAACGCATAAACCTTCGTCAACAGTTAAAAACTCCGCAGAAGAACAGTCGAGCTTTTTCTTTATCGTTGCGGAGTCAACCGCCCACTTGAAATTATCTTCGGTTACAAAGTCCGGCAGGCGAATTACAGAAATCCAATTAAACGCAGATTTATCCGTAAAATCAACACCGCAAGCGTTATTCTGCCGCCAAAATCCCTCAAGCGGCGGAACGACATATTCAAAAAAGCCGGCAATTCTATAATCGGTTTTGTAACTCATTTTGAGAGTGTAGGCAACGGCATATAGAATACCGACAGCCTTTTGATATGTGCCGTCCGGGACATTCGGGTCGCCTTTACCTCTGACAGCGATGTAGTTCATTTTCGGAACATTCACTATCTCCGGCTTGTTCTTCGGCATATAAAATTCCTTGTACTCTTTCTTAAAATCAAACGCCATGTCATTCCACCGCCTTATTCTATTGGCAACTGTATCTCCGTCAGCCATTCATCCGCAGAATCCTTGTTCCAAATGCCGTCGATATAGCATTCTCTCGAGAGTCCTGCGACCGTGTAACCGTTTTCTTCCGCATATTTCATAATATAAGCGTATGCTTCTCCGATTTGGTCATAAGCACCTTTATGGAATATGCTCAGTGCCTTTGCTGACGGAATTTTTCTGAATTTTACATTCTCGCTTTCATTTCCGAAAGCCGTTACCGCTTTATTGTGTCTTATCAACACGTCCTCGTCCTTGTGTTCGTCGTCGAGATATTCACAGAATTCATACGGCGGCTCGGCATATTTCAAATTCGGGTTATACTTCATGCATTCTTCGCCGATAGCCGGAATGTACCGCATCATATCCGAATATTTCGGCAGTCTTACCTCCGAATAACGGACAATTGCCTCCGGTGTTTCTTTTACCGTTACCCGGTATTTCGGTTCGTCGTTCTCCAAAATATGGTTTATTGCGGACAGGCAAGCATCAATTTCGTTCCTCCTTTTTTGAAGGAATATTGCCTTTTGCCGAAACACCTCTTTAGCGTCTTTCCCGGAAAGAATTGCTTTTATTTCTTCAATAGATAAATCGAGCTGTCGATACGATTTGATTTTTGCGGCATCCTCAAGCTGATAGGTTTCATATAATCTGTAACCCGTCCGACCGTCAACCGATACCGGTATCAGAATGCCCTCTTTTTCATAAAATCTAAGCGCCTTTACCGTCAAATGCGACAGCTTTGAAAATTCACCTATTTTCAGCATATGATGTTTCCGCCTTTCCGCATTGCATATTATAGAGCATCCCCTAAGGGGAGAGTCAATACCTTTTTGCAAAATATTTCATAAAACGGAAGCTGTTCGCTTCTCCATTACATAATTCGTCAAAGCACTTCCCTTACACCGGTAATTTTTATGTACATAAAATATATCCAAATAGCCGACCGAAACAGTTTTCGACACGCACTTCTCGTATTTTCACAAAGGTATTCTTTCTCTGCTGACCAAAGACGGCTTAATTGTGTTTCAGCTGCATATCACAGAGCTGTGCCTTTTTTCGGAACGAAAAGCTTGCGCATATCGTTTTTTTCAAGCTCCAAAAGTTTGATTTTACGTTCAATTCCGCCTGCGTACCCGGTTAAGCTTCCATTTGTTCCGACCACTCTGTGGCATGGCACAATAATTGAAATCGAATTGTGTCCCACGGCACCGCCGACAGCTTGGGAGGACATCCTTTCAAGACCTTTTTGTGCGGCAATTTTACACGCAATTTCGCCGTAGGTCATTGTTTTTCCGTATGGGATTGTCAAAAGTATTTCCCATACTGCCTGACGAAAAGGCGTAGTATCAAAAGACAATTTCGGCGTAAAATCGGGTTTCTTTCCCGAAAAATACATATCGAGCCACGCTGTAGTTTCATCGAAAATTGCCAGTCTTTCTTGCTCGTGCTTATCCGGCAGTGTGTCACCGTAATACTTTTGTCCGTCGAACCACAAGCCCGTCAGCGCTTCACCGTTGCTTGCAAGAGTTATTGCGCCGAGCGGCGAATTGTACTTATGTATATAAACCATTTTTCACTTCTCCTTTCCTTTGGGGTGCATAGTCCTTCATTTTGGGTGTCGCTTCCTCCGGCAACCGTCCGTAAATGCCGACCTACGACACTGCAATAAGGCTTAACCGTCTGCGATATTTCTCAAACAATTTTCCGTCAATTTTTCGGTGATACTCATACGAAGCAATCACTGTATTGCAAAGTAATCAAAGCCGAAGTGTTTTGCCGCTGCATACAAACAGAGGCATTTCGGCAGTCCATATGCCTATGCAATTGAGCGAAACAGGCTCGGCTGTGCGCCTTTATCGGATTTACGCAAAATGCAGTCAATGTGAAATTCACCGTTTTTAATTTTCGGTGCGAAGTATGCCACGTATTCCGTAATTTTCCGACTTGCAGACTGCATCAAAGCAAAAACCTATTCGCTTACATCATTGTACCACAAAATCAAAAAGAAAGCAACCTTTTCCGACTGCTTTCTCACATTTTCATAAAAATTTTGTCCGAATTCGGGCGTCTAAAGCCGAGTTTATGGATGCGCATCAGCACGCACGGAGATACATCGGATTGCTGCGAATATGCGTAAACTTTTGAGCATGAACAAACTCCGCTTGTTTCATCTTCGAGAGCTTTTTCCTCAGCTGTTTGTTGAAACTCTTCTGATGACGCTTCATGTAACGCTCGTGGGAAGCTCCCGACATGACAGCCCAAACCTTTGCAAGCTCTACAAGACGTCCGGCTCTCGTGAAGTTCTCCGCCGCAATGGCAAGAAGAGCGTCGTATTCGTCGGTCATTCCGAGTTCCTTCGCACTCTTCGCATAGTCGAGTACCGCATATGTGTCCGCCGTGTCGAGCGTCTCAATGCCGTCTTTGCCGTTGAGAGCGGTGTCGTACCTCACAACCGCCTCTTTTATAGACTCCTGAAGGGTCTTTCCCTCGTCGGTCTTCGCCATTCTCTCTTCGGCAAGCTTCGCAGTCTTCTCGTGAGTTATGACCCCCGTCCTGTTCTTCGCAGGATTCTCGGCTATCCTGTTCGCCGTCTCGACCATGTCCGCACCCTCTTCGGTGCGCCCTGCTTCGTTAAGCCTCATTCCGACGTCCGCAACCGTCTCCGCAAACGCACTCACTTTCTGCCCCTTGCTGTTGTACTCGGGTGTGAGCCTGTCCGCTTCTTCGGCATCGGTGTCCGTCTTTTCGGCTTCTTCGGCTTCTTCGGCTTCGTCGGTCTCTTCGGGAGCTTCAATAACGCTTTCGTCTGTTTCTGCGACGCTTTCGTCTGTTTCTGCGGTGCCTTCAGGCTGTTCAACAACCTCTTCGGACGTTTCTACGGCGTTCACGGAGGTATTCTCCGCCGCCGAAGCTTCTCCTGCCGAATTGAACTCATCCGAACCCTCAAGGAACTTGCCGTAGTCGTATGCGGTTTTGGTTATGATATAGCCCTCATGCTTTCCGATACAGAGCCAGTAGGAATTTTTGCCGTTTTCCTCTTCGACTTTGAACTCTTTGCCGTCCCTCACCGCTTTCTCAATAAACTCGTGCGTGTTGAGACCGCCGGTGAAATACTTTATGAGAGTTTTTCTCATTTTTCCTGCCTGCATGGGACTCTTGCCGGAAAGAAATGACGTGAGATACTTCTCTTTTTCCGCTTGCTTCTCTTTCAGAAGAGCTTCTTTTTCCGCCTCGATTCTTTCCTTCTCCTTGCTCTTCTCGACGTCCTGTTTACGCATCTCAGCCCACTTCGCAAAGTCTTCCAGAAACTCTTCCGGGTTCTCGGACGGTACAATTGTCGCACCGCCCCTCTCCAAAGTGCCGTCGCTCTTGACTGTAGGCATTAAAAAGGCGTTGCGCTCTTCACTGTACGTGATTCTGTATGTGTCCTTGCCGTCGAAAATCTCTTTGCCTTCGTACTTCTCGCGAAGCTTTTTAAGCTCGGGACTTTGTTCTTGCGCTTTCGTTGCCGTATTTGTTTTATTTGTATCTTTGCCGTTCGCAATGCTTATGCCCGCTATATCCGTGTATTTATCAAGCCCCTCGTTGTTTTCGCCGGGATACAACGGAAACAGCATTGCCTTTCCGTGCTCGCTTTCAATGACCGAAGAAGCTTTGTTGTCGGGAGAAAGAAAAAGCGTGGAATTTTTGCCGAGAATATCGTATATTTTCTTCAGAAACTTTCCGTTGAACAAAGTGTTCCCGATTCTCACGGTATTGTCTTTTGCTGCGTTTTTGTGCATAGCCTCACGGACTGCCGCAAGGTCAATTTTTACGGAATCAAAGGAACTGTATTTTTCGGAGGAATCAATTTTTTCAACCAGCCTTTTTATAAAGTTGGGGGCTTGGTCTTCGGAAACCGCAGCCTCAAGTGCTTGATTCTCGTTAAATAGGAACAAGTAACTTCTTGTACCGGATGCATAAACGGTTTTTTTGCCGGAAGAAGTCTCAATATTCCAGCCTTGTTTGAACAACGGGAGGTTATTCTTGTCGGCGTCGTCCTCCAAAAGTTTTCTTAGCTTCTCCGAGCGTTTCTCGTAGGTTTTGTCTTTGTCGCGGTCGTAATCTTCCCCCTGCTTCGTCGTATCAACGGTGCTGTAGCGGCTGTTTTCGTATCTGCGGTCGAACGTTCCGATGTTGTCTGTTGCGGATTTGACGTTTCTCTTGTCGAAAACTATAAGAGCGTCCGTCATTCTTCCCAGGCTTCCTTCATCGTGTTTGATGTAAATTCCGTCATAGCTACCGCTTTCAAAGTACGAGTTGAGTATATTTCTGCATTCTTTTCTTAATTCTGCATCAGCCTTTTTCCACTCACCGAGGATTTTATCGAGTCCCTCTTCAGCTTTTTGGGTAAATTCTTCTTCTAAAATCTCTCCTCTTACGAAAGCATCGTAGTTGTTGTAGTAGTACTCGTCACACTTGGATTCCTGTTCATCGTACTTTTTCTGGTATTTCTCGTTTAGAGCGTCAACCTTTTCTCTTGCTTCACGATAGTCGGGAATGTTTTTGTCATACCATGTCGAAGCTTCCGCTCTGCTATCAAACGTGAGAATGTTGCGAGCTGAGACATAGAACTGCATTTGTATTTTTCCTTTGAGTCCTATGTCGTTAGACGATGATTTCAGATATATTCCCTTTGGAGTTTCTGAGTCGTTTTCGGAGTTTGTATTTCTTTCGAGGTCAAACGTGTCGAATTCTTGCTCGGTTTGATGATACCATACTTTCGGTGTCCCGTCGGTGTTTAACAGCAAAGAATTTATACGTCTTGCTTGAGACGGATTCTGCCAATTTCCAAACCAATGTTTGAATTGTAAAGAATTTGTTACGTTTTCTAATTTGGCATTGACAGGAGAACCTTTTTCGCGTATACTATGTACGAAGCCATCTTGAGGCAGTGCACTGGGGAATTGGACCCCAGCCCGCTGTAGTAGAGTAGTGGCTTCTTTTTTATTCCAATAGTATACGCTCATTTTGCCTTGGCTTTCTTGAACCAAGGCATTTGCTATTTTGTTCTCGACATTAGTCTTTCCGAAAATGCTTGTTATAGCATTGCTGTTTACAACTGAGCCGTTGCTTCTTCCGGTTCCGTCAATTTCAATGGGAGCATATATTTTTTTGCCGTTCTTAGCTGTGATTTTCAGAACAATAACTGCACGGTTAGGGTTCATATCAGAAACCATGACAATTACCGGCTTTTTTATTGCTTCCGGCAGCTGTTTTAAAACTTCGACATAAATCTCATGACCGAAATCTTTTGTCCCGTTCAGAGCGTGTTCAACATGAGTTTTATTAAGCGTGACGGGTAGAGCATTAAAGCCTGACTTTATAAGAACATCCGGAGTTCCTCCTATAAGAAATGAATCGTCCTGGGTCATACTTCTTAGCCGCTCGGATTTCATGAAATCGTCAATTTGTTTTGAGAAATCATTTTTAGAGTAATCAAAGAAATTATTTCTGCCGTTTTTGGCACCGACAGAGCTGAATTTGACATTTTTTCTGTCGTTTTCTCCGTTCGTTCTCCTGATTCCGCCGAACTTATCAACGAGTACCGTCCCTGCGACAGTACCGTTTCTTTTTTGCCCTCTGTACTCAGCCGCCGAACGGTTGTATGCACGGCGCATTTCTATGTAGGCGTCACGGATAAGGTCTTCCTCGGGCGTTCTTGCCTTGAAGCCGAGTCCCTCGAAGAACGTGCGCACTCTTCCCATAAGCTCATGCACCGCATTGAGAAAACGTCCGAACCTCGTTCTGTCTCTCTCCATGTATTTCACGAAAGACTCGAGTCTCTTTTCGTCCTTCAGTATGTCGGGAATCATGTCGCAGGCGATTTCCTCACGTGCCTCGGAGTCGGTCATTCCACGGTTTTCCGCTTTGAGCTCTTCAACCGATTTGTTAAACCTTTCCTCGGAGTACTTCGCTTTGTAAAGCTTCACAGCGTAATCGATAAACCTGTCGTATGCTTCCCCGGAGTACATCTTCATTATGTGTCCGAGTTCGTGGAAGGAAACTCTTCTTGCCTCTTTCGCAACCAGTTCTTTTATCTGTGCGTCGGAAATGCCCTCGTTTTCGGCTCTCACCGTTTCATTTATCGCCAATATGAAAACCTTGACGTCTCTGCCGTTTCCGCTTGCTTCTCCCTTTGCGGCGGCGTTGGTCTCGCTCCGTGCCTTGCCTTCGTAAACAACCTCCGCTCCGAGTCCCGTTGCCATGGTGTCTATCGCCCTGCGGTTCGCAGTTCCTTTTTCACCGTCGAAAAGGTTTTTGGTGTCTCCTTTTGCCGCAGATATACCGGGAACTCTCTCTCTTCCGTCGCTGTCAATGTCCGCAACGGCATAATTCGCCGCTTCGCCTCTGAAGAACGCACGTATCTTCTCCGTTACGCTCGTGCTTTTTGCGGTAGGTTCTTCGGCTTCAGCCGTCTTCGTCTCTTTCCCGGACTTCTCGGACGCCTTTTCCTCTCTCGAGCGGGATTATTGGTAAGTTTAATAACAACTTCTGTTTCCAAACTATTCCCTATGCCAATTTCTTCCCCGCCGAAATAGAT
>CAKSCN010000064.1 GCA_934444485.1 uncultured Eubacteriales bacterium
GACGAGGATATTGCCTTTGCCCCTTTTTGCATGGAGGTGAAGAATTTCACAGCTGTCGCCGAAATGTTCAAAAACGCCGAGAAAGCGTTCAGACAGAAGAAGCCGTGGTACGAAATGCAGTGTAAAGCGGAGCTTTATTCGATACTCTGCATACTCCGCTCAGAACACGAAACAGGGTATGTTCCCGGAAGCAAAAGGAGCATTATCGCACCTGCCGTCGAGTACATACACAGCGAGTATGCCGGCGGAAACATCGAAATTCCGAAGCTTGCCGAGCTTTGCGGCGTGAGCGGCGTGTATTTCAGACGCTTGTTTCACGACTGCCTCGGCGTGTCTCCGGTCAAATACATAAACAAGCTGAAAATCGAACGTGCAAAGGAGCTTATCCGTTCCGGTGCCGGAATTTACACCGTCGAACAGGCTGCGGCACTTTCGGGATTCGGTGATCTCTGCTATTTTTATCGGCTCTTTAAAAAGGAGGTCGGCATGACCCCGTCCGAATATGCCGAAAGCGGAGAAAACAACATAAATAAAAGAAAGGATTGAATGACAATGAAACTCACAAGAGACGAAGCCTTTGAACTTTTGAAGGAGTACAACAAGGAGCCTTTTCACATAAAACACGCAGTTACGGTTGAGGGTGTTATGAGATACTTCGCAAACGAACTCGGCTACGGCGGCGAGGCTGATTTTTGGGCGATTGTCGGGCTTCTGCACGACCTTGACTTTGAGATGTACCCCGAGGAACACTGCAGGAAGGAGCAGGAGATAATGCGTGAAAGAGGTCTCGACGAGAGACTTATCCGCGCCGTAGCAAGCCACGGATACGGACTCACCGTCGATATTGCTCCCGAACACGAAATGGAAAAGGTTCTCTACGCCGTCGATGAGCTTACGGGACTTATCGGTGCGGTTGCTCTCATGCGCCCGTCGAAGAGTGTCTCCGATCTTGAACTCAAGTCCGTGAAGAAGAAGTACAAGACTCTCAACTTTGCCGCCGGATGTTCACGAGAGGTAATAGAGAAAGGCACCCAAATGCTCGGCTGGGAACTCGACGACCTCATCTCCAAAACCATCCTCGCCATGAGAAGCTGTGAGAAAGAGTATTCGGCGATTGAATGAGACGGGTGAATATTTAAAGTAGTGCATAAACGCTCTGTATAACCTGATATGGTGTACGGAGCTTTTTGTTTTTGACTATACTTATGGTAAGAATCGTCAAGTGACATCGACTGATTTTTACAATTTTATTTAAAATAAGACATCAAATATACACTCAACGATGATATAATGATTACAATATTTTTGGGATGAATGCCATATAGAATAAAACTTTATTTTATTACAAATCAAAAAGGTTTTTATACTGTACTGTGAAGCATTCATATCTCGCAGTATTTGATTATTCGACTGAGAGAAGGAAATTTGCCTTGAATAACGAAATGAACTTGCCAATGAATAACGGCAGAGTAAAACACAATGGTACTGCGGAAAAACGGAAAAAACTCGAATTATCGTTTATTTCAGCGAGCTTAGTGACTTGCCTTTGTATTGTGGCTATAGTTCTGACGGGTGCGGCAACAACGCTGTATGGCGATGATTTTGATTATGCTCTGTATTTCAGAAACGGATTATCAGAATTTTTGAAAATGACGGCTGAGCACTATATGTATACAAACGGGCGTGCGGTTGTTCATTTTATACTCGAGTCTGTACTTGTATTTCGGGACAAACTGTTTTTCATTGTTATTCCGCTGTTGGTGTTTTTGGTATATTTCTTTGCAAGCCGTGCATTAAGCGTTAAGAGTCGTATTTTGTTTCTTGCTTTTTCACTGTCGGCGACACTCGTTCTGCCATATACCGTGTTGCGTGAGGGCGTCTTCTGGATGGCAGGGGCAATAAATTATATCTATCCGACAATGCTGGTTTTTGCGGCGTTTTATTTGTTTAAAAGGTCGGCGAATGAAGAACGAATAGGCGTATTGACTTTGTTGGTACTTTTTCTTGCCGGTGCTTCAACAGAACAGGGCGGTGCGGCGGTAATTGCGGCGACTGTTTTGTACACTGCGGTGCGGTTCAAAAACATGAAAAGTGTTAAAATAAGCTTCGTAATGATCCTGATTATGCTGATCGGTTACGCAACAGTTGTGCTTTCTCCGGCAACATTCGGAAGAGCGGTTTCTGAGATTTCCGAACAACTTACGTTTGCTGAACGTCTGAGACTTCTTTATAATGTTTCCGTAGGAAAAAACTCAGCTTTCGTTGTGTTTGAGGGTGCAATTTTATTGCTTGCTGCAGATGAGTTCAGACGGCACAAGTTGTTTTCCGTTTTGCTTGCCGTTGCAGCGGTTGTGTCAATCGTTCTTATTGCATCGGAAGTTTATTTTGCCGCAGGAATAATACTCACTCTGGCGTTTGTATCGGAGGGGTTGGTCGGTTTGTTTTCGGGTAACGCCGAACGCTCCGCATTATTGCTTTCCGGACTCATGTCTGTCGGAATGCTTGTCTTTTCGGTTAGCTTCGGATATCGTAATATTCTGCCGTGTCTCATGACGTTAATAGCGGTAAGTTCTGACATTCTTTGTGAGCTCGTACCCAAAGGAAGAAAATCTGTAATTACGCTGGTTGCCGTATTTGCCGTTGGAGTTGTATCTTTTGCTCCAGTGTTTTTCGGATATGCCGAAAATCGGAAAATAATAAATGAGAACCTTTCCGCTCTCGGCGACGGTACTTCCGATTTTTATTATAACATTGACCTTGATCCGAGGTATTCGTACAATCAATTTGTCAGCGGTGGTTATAGGTCGGCGTATCGAAGAGTTTACAATATCTGCGATGAAGTTAAGATTTACATAAAGGGAAGCAGATTCCGGGATTTATACCAAAATGGCGTTCATTGCGAAAATCCGGTTTATATAACCGACGGAGAGGAGTACTACCCTCTGAGAAATGTAATAGAAGCAGAGGGAGGCGTTGTAGCTTATAACAAAGAAACGAGAATGACCGAAATCAGCGTAAACGGAAAAAAAGTTGTTTTTGATAATATAAAAAATATTTTCAACAATAATGGCGTTGAAATAGATGCGACGGAATACAGACTGGTTGACCGGGAATATGGCAAAATGTTTGTAGAGACAGTGTATTTTAAGGCGGAGCTTTTTAAAACGGTTTTTGACATAGATGCAGGAAAATGACAAGTGAAAGGACGGTTTATGGTAACATTGATAATACCGTTTTACAATTGTGAAAAAACGGTTGAGAATACTGTGATTGAGGTAAAGAAGTACATAGAACTAAATAGAAGCATGGAGTTTATTGCGGTTGATGACGGTAGCACCGATGGAACATTAAACACTTTGAAGTCTCTTGAAGACGGTTTTATGCGTGTTGTCGGATATGAGAAAAACAAAGGAAAGGGAGGAGCAATCCAAGCCGGTGTTGCGGCGGCAAAGGGCGACAAAATTGCTTTTACCGATGCGGATCTTGCTTACGGACTTGAACCTCTCGAAAGATTTGTTGCTGCGCTTGATATAGTTGATATTGCCGTTGGGACACGGCGTGAAGACCATGGCATTGCCAAGCGTTACGGCTTTTTGCGCACTGTGGCAAGCAATGCTTTTTCGGCGTTGTGTGAGTCTATGCTTCATCTCGGGCTGAGTGATACACAGTGCGGATTTAAAGCGTACCGTGCCGAAGTGGCAAAAGAGCTTTTTGCACAGCTATCCGTAATGGATTTTGGGTTTGATTTTGAGATTCTTGCCATGGCGAGAAATAAGAAATACAGCATCGTGAGTGTTCCTGTAACGCTATTGAACAACGCTGCAAGTTCAAATGTGAGAGTTTTCAAAGACGGGTTTAAGCTTCTTTGCGAAATTTGTACGATAAGGAAAAAATCAAACAGTCAAACTGAAAGTAAACCGTCTGAAAAGAGGCTGAGCTTGGGAGGTTAAAACGGACTGTGAGAAAACTGTTTTCAAAAGCTAATTTTAAGATGTTTATCGGGTTTGGATGTGTTGGCGTGATAAACACGCTGATTGATACGGCGGTTTTCTTCCTCTTGTGTGATTTTATCGGAGTTTGGGAGATCGTATCGAATATAGTTGCGTACCTTGTTTCTGCGACAAACAGCTATTTTTTAAATTCGAGGTTTGTTTATCATACACCGTCATATTCATTAAAGCAATATATACAATTTCTGTTCGGAAATGTGTTTGTTCTCATTGTTTCAAGCATATCGTTGGTGATTTTTGCACGTTTCTTTGCTGTCAAAACCATTGCAAAGCTTATTACTGTCCCTATTACCGTTATACTGAACTTTATAATTCAGAGATTTGTGGTTTTCAAAACGAGTGCAGACAAACTTGAGAACCGCTGATTTCAAGGTGGATTTTCTCATCTCCAAAACCATCCTCGCCATGAGAAGCTGTGAGAAAGAGTATTCGGCGATTGAATGAGACGACCTTACGCTCCGCTCGTTTTGGGCGGAGTTTTTTGTTTGCCGCAACGATGCGGAAATAACCGAACGCAAGTAAATCACCTCACGGGTTGAAATATTCACAAATAAATGGTAAACTGTGTAGGAAACATATATAAGGGGTAATATTGTCTTATGACGGAAAAATATCTTGAAATAGGCAGAGTGATCAACAAGAGAGGCTTAAAGGGTGAACTCAAGGTTGAACACTACTGCGACAGCCCCGAGGACGTTATGTCTCTCGAAAAGGTGTACTTTGACCCGAACGGCAAGGACTGTCGGCGTGTTGCCTCGGTAAAGGAGTATAAAGACTGCCTGTATTTTATGCTTGAGGGAATTGACAGTGCTGAGGCGGCAGACGCAGTGAGGGGAAAGTACCTCTATGCAGACCGTGACGACCTCAATATCGACGAGGATAGCGTGTTTATCTCCGATATAATCGGCCTCCCGGTTATAGATGCGGCAAGCGGCGAAACCTACGGAATTCTTGTGTCGGTCGATAACTACGGTGCGTCCGATGTGTACACCGTGAAAAGACCCTCCGGTAAAGAAGTCCTCATGCCGACAGGCGGAGATTTTATAGAGGATATCGACCTTGAAAAGGGTATATACGTAAACGTTATCCCCGGTATTTTCGATGACGATGCCGAAGAAATACACGACTGAAACCGAGGAACTGATTTAGAATATGAGATTTGATATAATGACCGTGTTCCCGGAGATGATAAAAAGCGCAGTCGGCGACAGCATTCTCGGAAACGCGGCGGAAAAAGGAATAATAGACGTAAAACTCCATGATATCCGTGACTATACCAAGGATAAGCACCGCAAAACCGACGACTATCCTTTCGGCGGAGGAAGAGGAATGGTGATGACCGTTCAGCCTGTTCTCGATTGCCATAAAGCGGTGTGTGAGGGCGAGAAGGTGCATACAGTGTATATGTCTCCGCAGGGGAGCGTGCTTACCCAGAAAAAAGCCGAGGAACTTTCAAAGCTCCCGAGACTCTGCATTCTCTGCGGACACTACGAGGGCGTTGACGAAAGAATAATCGAGAGTATCGTCGATGAGGAAATATCGGTGGGCGACTACGTGCTGACGGGCGGTGAGCTTCCGGCGGCGATTCTTGTGGACTGCATATCGAGGCTTATCCCGGGCGTCCTTCCGGACAGCGAGTGCTACGAAATAGAGAGTATCTCGTCGGGGCTTCTCGAATATCCGCAGTACACGAGACCCGCAAGCTTTGACGGTATGGACGTGCCGGAGGTGCTTCTGTCGGGACACCATGAAAATATAGAGAAGTGGCGGCGGAAAAAGGCGCTCGAAAAAACCTTCGCCGTGAGACCGGAAATGATAGAGACCCTGCGTGCGGACGGAAAGCTTTCGTTTGACGACGAAAACGTGATTCGTGTGTGCCGGGGCGAGGAACCGATTGAAAAGCCGTCGAAAAGACGCAGAAAAAAGAAAGCGGCGGACAGTAACGCCGAGGAAAAGGAGGGTAAGCCGGAGAATGAATCGTGATTTAAAAAAGACACGTAAAAGAGCGACCTTGAGCAAACTCCTGAGCGAGAGCTTTTTTGTGCATATTCTCACCGTGATTGCGGATTTCTTCCTCGGTGCGATAGCGAAAAGCAACTTTGCAAGAGTTTTCACCGGCTACGGAAAAGTCGAAGAGCTTTATGCCGAAAGCTTTATAGGAAGGTATCTTAAAAAGCTCTTTTCGCTAACAAAAGAGAAACACCGCTTCAAGGCAGGTCTTGCAAAGGCTTGCGAAAACAGCGTTATACTGACGGGACTCCGCTCCGGAACGCTCGGACTTCTGCAAAAGCCTATGAGGTACTACGGAAGCGGATTTATGTACTTCGGTCTGTATGTGTCAATACTGCATATCGTGAAGTACCTTGCGTTTATCGACGCTTCTTTCGATATTACCTATATCTATACAGGACTTCTGTGTATACTTGCCGGCATTATTCTCATGGCGTCAAAAAAGAATGCCGCAGAGGCGATATCCGAAAGCCGCATACTCGGAGTGCTTCTTGCGGTGATAGACGTTGACGTGAAAATGCTTCCGCACGAAGCCTCAAAGGGCACCTCCCACGCTTCCGCAATTGCCGTCGGAACGGTTCTCGGACTTCTTTCGTTTGCCGTGCATCCGCTTATACTTATCGTCGGCATTCTTGCGCTTATCGGCGTGTCGCTTATACTCTACTCACCCGAAACCGGCATGATAATCATATTTACCACAGTGCCGTTTCTCCCGACAATGGTGCTTGCCGGACTTGTAATGCTCACCGCTTTTTCGTTCTTCTATAAGGCGATAAGGGGCAAACGTTCGCTTAAGCTCGAGTTTTTCGATATTCTCGTACTTTGCTTTGCGGTTATCGTGCTTTTCGGAGGACTCATATCCCTCGGAGGAAGAGGCAGTTTGCCGCCGGCACTTATGTTTGTATGCTTTATGGCGGCATATTTCCTTGCGGTGAACCTTATACGCTCGGAAAACCTCTTGATGAAGTGCGTCGTGAGAATGCTTGCGGCACTTGCGCTTGTGTCGGTTTACGGTATATATCAGAACTTTTTCGGCACAACAACGGCGGCGTGGCTTGACAGCACCATGTTCACCGAAATAGGAAACAGAGTTGTCTCCACATTTGAAAATCCGAACGTCCTCGGACAATACCTTATAATAATGCTCCCGTTCTCGATTCTTGCGATATTCGAGGAGAGGGGAAAGGCAAGACTCGGTGCGCTCGGAGTTACGGCGCTTGCGGCGGTTTGCCTTGTCTTCACGTGGTCGAGAGGCGCATGGCTCGGCGCAATGTTCGGAATACTCGTTATGCTCCTTATCTACAGCAGACATACCATGAAAATCTGCGTTGCCGGACTTTTCGCATTGCCGCTTGTGCCGTTTGTCGTCCCCGACGCAATTCTCAACCGCTTTACAAGTATCGGAAATCTCGGAGATTCCTCAACGATGTACCGTGTCAATATCTGGAAGGGTACACTCAAGCTTACCGGCGACTATTTCATCGGCGGCATCGGAATGGGTGAGGCGGCATTCAGAAAGGTTTACCCGAACTATTCGCTCGAAGCGATAGAAGCCGCTCCGCACAGCCATAACCTCTTTTTGCAGGTCCTTGCTGAGAACGGAATTTTCGGAATGCTGTTTTTGGTTATCCTCTTCTTCTTCTTTATCAAGCTCTGCGCCGATTTTGTAACCGATAAATCAAGATACGACGGCAAATGCGCCGTTATATGCCTTGCCGGACTCGGAGGCATTCTTTCGGTGATGCTTCAGTCGTTCACGGACTACGTTTGGTACAACTACAGATTCTTTCTGTTCTTCTGGCTTGTTATCGCACTTTGCGTTTCCGCACGGAAAATAAGGCTTTCCGAGGAAGCGGCGAAAAAAGCCGAGATGGAATGACAGTGAAAACGAATGAAAGGAATGGTCAATAAAATGAACAACACCGCAAAAACAAAAAAACGCTTTAACTTTGTGGATGTACTCATAACGGCGGTGATACTTGCCATAGTCGCCTTTGCGGTATATCTTTTCCTCGGAAATAAGCTCATGTCCCTTTTAAGAGGCGGCGATGAGGTTTACCTGAGATACACTGTGTCCATGAGCTCCGTCGAGGACAGATACATTGACTATATAACCGAGGGAAGCGAGCTTCACAGAGGCGATTCGGCAATAGGCTTTATCGAGAGCGTCAAGGTTTCCGAGGTCGAGAGAATAGAGCTTAACGAGAGAACCGGAGAGCTTGTTACCGTGGGATATCCCGACCACAAAAAGGTGGATATCACGGTGGTTGCAAAGGCAGCCGACGAGAGCGGCGAGTTCAAAATAGATAAGCTCAAGATTGCGGTCGGCGAGTATGTAGAGTTTAAAACCGTCGGCTTTAAGAGCTACGGATATATAACGTCGTTCGAGAAGTTCCCCGAAGGCGAAGTGCCGGAGATTTTCGGAAAGCCTGCGGCACCGAGTGCGGAATGACGCCGGAAATGCGCAGACAGACTGCATAATTTCAGTATAATGAAAGGAAACCAGTAACATGGAAAAGAAAAAGATACGGTTTAATGTCATCGACTCGGTCATAATAATAGCGATACTTGCCGTTGCGGCGGCGCTTATAGTAAGAGAGCTTTTCGGCGGCGCAATGTTTGAAAGAAATACGGACGGAACTCCCGTTTCCATAGAGATGAATATCAAGGTGTCGAATATACAGAAGGCGTCGCAGGATTATATAAAGGTCGGAGACATCGTGAACAACGAAAAGGGCGAGCATATCGCACGAATCACTAAAGCCGACTTTACGCCTGCCGAAGGATACTACGTAACCGAAACCGGCGATATAAAGAAGCTTGACATTCCCGGAAGAATAGACGCATATGTCACGGTCGAATGTATCGGCAGAGCCTGCGACGACGGTCTCTACATCGGAGATAATTCGTATGTTGCCGTCTCTCAGCAGTTCGGAATATATACGTCGAAAATTTCAATATCCGGCTTTATTACCGGTGTTGACTACGAGGAAATCACCTCCGATGCATACGCCGCCTTCAAGGATGCCGTCAACGAAGAGGGCAGTAAGGTGTCGGTTTGATCCCGATACCGTATTTTACAACATATTTTAACAAAAACAAAGGCGTTTGTACAAAATAAGGCTTGATATTAGCGGAATTTTAGCACGTGTTGATACGTTTTGACCAAAATATACGTATATTGACAGCACTATTCGTAAAAACCGCCTTTTTTTGTGAAGTGAATCAATCTTTTTTATAAAAGTACTTGATTTTCGGACCGAAAACCTATATAATATCAATCGTGATATTGTAATCGGTGGGAATATGTTCGGAGGGTGATGATAAATCCTCCGTGACCGCATTCCTTCGATTTACCCAAGAGCGGGCGGACAAAAAATAAAGGAGATAAGTGCAATGACATCTAAAGAGGTTGTTGTAAAGAATACGTCGGGACTTCACGCAAGACCCGCTACATTCTTTATTCAGAAAGCAAATTCATACAAGAGTTCCGTTTGGATAGAAAACGGTGACAGAAGAGCAAACGCAAAGAGCCTTTTGGGAGTTCTCTCTCTTGCCGTAACCAAGGGACTTACGGTTCTCATAATGGCTGACGGTCCCGATGAAGAGGAAGCGGTAGAGGGTCTTGCGGCTCTTATAGAAACCTCTCTCACCGACTGAGGATGTCCCTATCGGCGGTTGCCGTGTGAGCTGCGTTCCGGCGCAGCTCTTTTTGTTAAGAGTGGATTTTTCATATCGGCAGTGCGAGTGAATGCCGACTGTATTTCGGAGAAAGGGAGGTTTGAGATATGCCGACAAGAGAAGAGCTTAAGGAAAAGGTGAAGCTTCTTCCGCCGTCGCCGGGCGTGTATATGATGCACGATAAAACGGGTAAAATCATATACGTCGGAAAGTCGAAGTGTCTGAGAAACCGTGTGGCAAGCTATTTTCAGCCTCTTCACAGGCTCTCTCCCAAAACGGCGAAGCTCTCGGAACGGATTGACGACTTCGAGTGTATCTACACCTCTACGGAAACCGAAGCGCTGATACTCGAAAACGAGCTTATCAAGCGTCATATGCCAAAATACAACATCAAGCTCAAGGACGCCAAAACATACCCCTATATCCGCCTTTCGTCGGAGTACGGCAGACCCGTCATAACCATGACAAGACGCCGCAAAGACGACAAAGCAAAGTATTTCGGACCGTATACCTCCGGCATTGCCGCAAACGACATCATAAAGGCGGCAAGCAAGGCGTTCAGGCTACCGAGATGCAAGAAGGTTCTCGAGCCGGGTAAGGTCGTCGGACGTCCGTGTCTGTACTACCATACCGGCACCTGCATGGGAATGTGCCGCGGCGAGATAACCGCCGAAGAGTTCAGAGACCTGTACGCACGCATTGAACGCTTCCTCAAGGGCGATTTCGAGGGACTCCTTGCGGAGCTGAAGGAGAATATGATGAAGGCGGCGCAGGAGATGCGCTTCGAGGCGGCGGCAATGTACCGTGACAATATTGAGGCTCTGTCGCTTCTTTCGGAACAGCAGAGGATAATAACCGACCCCGACAAGGAGTTTGACGTGTTCGGACTTTATGAGGGCGAGACGGTGAGTGCGCTTGCGATACTGTTCATCAGAGGCGGCAAGGTGCTTGATAAAAACGTCGTCACTTTTTCCGCCGACGAGCCGGTTGACGAGTACATGATGACCGACCTCATTGAGCGTTTTTACGGCAGGGACGCATACTTCCCGAGAAATATCCTCGTGTCTTTTCCTCTCGGCGATGAAAACGAAAAGTCTCTCGAGGCGAAACTGAGCTTTCTCGCCGATAAGCACGTCAACGTACACACACCCGAAAGGGGAGAGAGGCGTGCGTATACTCTCATGGCTGTGAACAACGCCTGCGAAGCTGTAAGACAGAAGTTATCGGCAGATGAAAAGGATATAAAGGTTCTCGTCGAGCTTGCCGGTATTCTGGGACTCGAGGTTGTGCCGGAGCGCATAGAGGCATATGATATCTCAAACAACGGCGTTGACGATATGTACGCCGGAATGATAACGGTGTCGGAGGGAAAATTCCTGAAATCGGATTACAGAGCGTTTTCGATAAAGCGACTCGTCGGAGAAACAAACGACTACGCCGCAATGAGCGAAGCTCTCGAAAGAAGACTCACGCACCTTGCCGATGAAAAGGGAGCGTTCTCGGTTCGTCCGGACCTTATACTCCTTGACGGCGGCAAGGGTCACGTAAACACCGTAAAAGCGCTCATGCAGAGTATGTGCCTCGATGATATCCCGGTTTTTGGAATGGTCAAGGACGATTACCACAAAACACGCACCCTCACCGACGGCGAACGGGATATCAGCATAGCGAAGAATATGAGCGTTTTTTCGTTTATCTACCGCATACAGGAGGAGGTACACAGATTCACCTTCTCGAAAATGGACGCTTCGCGCACAAAAAAGGTAAAGCGTTCGTCGCTTGAGGACATAAAGGGAGTCGGAGCGGCAAAGGCAAAAGCGCTTCTTTCGCATTTCAAAACTTACACCGCAGTGAAAAACGCATCGGTCGATGAGCTTGCCGAGGTCAGCGGAATAAGCCCGGATATAGCAAAGACGGTGTATGAGCATTTTCACGCCGATAAGACAACGTAACGAATTTAACGGAGGATAATTTATGCGTATAATAACCGGAAAGGCAAGAGGAATGAAGCTTGCAACCCTCGACGGAGAGGAAATAACTCGCCCCACCACTGAGAGAGTCAAGGAAGGCGTTTTCAGTGCAATACAGTTTGATATAGCGGGAAAGAGAGTACTTGACCTGTTCGCCGGAAGCGGTCAGATGGCACTCGAAGCGCTCAGCCGGGGTGCGGACAGCGCTGTGCTTATCGACGAGAACACCGACGCCGTTGCGATAATCAAGGAGAACGCAAAAAAGACCGGATTCATGAAGCAGTGCGCCGTGTCGAGAATGGACTACAGCGAATATCTCAAGAGCGTCGCCGGCAAAGAGCGTTTTGATATCGTTTTCCTCGACCCGCCGTATTCGAGAAGCATGAAGGACGAGATACTCAAAAAGGTTGCGAGAGCGGATATTCTGAACGACGGCGCAATTGTCGTATGCGAAACCGACAAGGACGAGATAGACGGCGACCTTTACGGACTCACTTTCAGAAAAAAGTATAAGTACAGCAGAGTTCTCACTTATATCTTCGATTACGACGAGAAAAGCAAAAACGAGGGGAATGAAGAGTAATGAGCGAGCATAAGAAACGGCTTGCCGTATGCCCGGGAAGCTACGATCCGCCGACAATCGGACACACCGATATAATAAGACGTGCGGCGTCGCTTTTTGATGAGGTGAGAGTGCTTGTCTGCGTCAATTCCGCAAAAAAAGGACTCTTTACCTCGGAGGAAAGAGCGGTGCTTATCGAGGACGCACTCCGTGACTGCCCCAATGTTACAGTCGAGGTCTACGAAGGAC
>CAKSCN010000065.1 GCA_934444485.1 uncultured Eubacteriales bacterium
AGGTTATGCCGGCCTACGCCATCATCAGCTGCGGAAAGGACAATGCCTACGGCCATCCGCATGAAGAGGTGCTGTCAAGACTGCGTGACGCCGGAGTAAAGCTCTACAGAACCGATATGCAGGGTGATGTGGTTGCCGTAACGGACGGAAAGACAATAGAGTTTTCGACATTCAGAAACGAAAATGCAGAGGTAAACGACACGATAATTGAAGAACCCGAGACTTCGGGCGGCGAAAACGGGTACGAGGATGCCGGAAGTGCGCAGTATATCGGAAACAAAAAGACGAAGGTGCTCCACTCGCCGACCTGCGGTAATTTGCCGAAAGAGGACAACCGTGTTTACTTCGACAGCTACACGGATGCCGTCGGCGGAGGGTATAAACCGCACAAAAATTGTCTCGGCAAAAAATAATTTTACTTTTTTTGAAAAATAAGGGAACTTTTTAATTGTTTCTTACGTCATATAAGCGAATCGTTAAGAACGAAAAAAGTGAAAAGGAGACGACATCATGAAAAAAACACTGCGAACCGTAATTTGCGCAGTCCTCGCACTGCTCATGACACTGTCTGCCGCATCGGTTTCTTTTGCGGCGTCAAACGAACCCACCACCGAGGAAATGGAAAAGGTTCTGAAAATCGTAAAGCCGAAGCTTGATATTCCCGAGGAGGCGACCGAATTCTCGTGGAACTACCGTGCAGGGAATGTCTACAACGACGCAAACTGGGTGTTCACATGGTCCGACAAGGAGTCGAAGGACGGCGACAGAAAAAGCTACACTGTCGTATGCGACGCCGACGGTCATATCACAAACTACGATGCGTATATTCCCTACAGCGTGACAAACGCCGCAAGCATCGTTCCCTCCGCAACGAAGGATGAGTACAAAGAGAAAGCCGACGCATATCTTGCAAAGCTCAATCCCGAAGCCGCAAAGAGCTTCACCCTCGTTTCCTCCCGTGCCGGAAGCACAAGAAGAAAGACCTACACATATGAGTACGTCCGCACCGAAAACGGATACAACTATCCCGACAACACGGCGACCGTAACTCTCAGCTACAACGACGGCTCGCTCAGAAGCTACAGCATCATATACAATTACGACGCAAAGTTCGACGCTCCCGAGAAGGTAATCGGCGAAGAAGAGGCAAAGAAGATTCTCTCCACCAAGCAGTCGATGAAGCTTAGATACATCTCCGACTACGTAACCGAGGACGACAAGACCACCGTCAAGGCTCTTCTCGTATACGCTCCCGAAAACGGCTATGCCTCCGTAAACGCTGTTACCGGCGAGGTTTATGACTCCGTTTCGTCGTGGGAGGTAAGAATGGGCGGTCTCGGTGGCGGCGATTCGGCGAACAGCTCGTCAAAGGCTGAACTGACCGAAAATGCGGCGGCGGATGAAGAAGCCGATTATGAGCTTACCGAGTCCGAGCTTGCGCAGAAGGATATTCTCGCAAAGCTTATCACCAAGGACGATGCAATAAAGGCAGTCACCGGCAACAAGTACCTTCTCATAAACGAGGCACTCACGGCAGTTGACGCTTCTCTCCGCAAGAACTATCAGACCCCGAAGAGCTACTATCAGGACGACAGCGGCTCGTACATCTGGAACATCGGCTTCTCGAACCCCATTCTCGAGGACAGCGGCGATTACTTCAACTATCTGTGGATGAACGCCTCTGTCAACGCAGACAACGGAAAGCTCGTAAGCTTCAGTGCGGATCTCAGAGATATGTACTACTACACCGAGTCAAAGACTCCCCTCCCCGAAGTAAAGTACACCAAGGAAGAGGCGCAGAAGATTGCCGAGGAATTTCTCAAGGCAACCTGCCCCGAAAAGTTTGAAAACTCGGTTCTCTCCGGTTCTTACGAGGAAAACATCATCGCCTACAAGGACTCCGAGAACATGACAGATCCCGTTTACGGCGCATACAGCTTCCGCTACGTAAGAGTGAACGAGGGCGTTGAGTACAATGCAAACTCTATAAGCGTCGGCATTGACGGCGTTACCGGAAAGGTATACAGATACAGAACAAACTGGAACACAAACATCGAGTTTGAGTCTCCCAAGGGCGTCATCACTCCCGAAAAGGCTCTCGAGACCTACGTTGCACTCGGCACGGATATCCGCTACGAGACCAATACGACCTACATCTACACTCCCGCAAACGAAACCTCCAAGAAGGACATCTCCAAGGCGTTCGTATATTCGCTCATGACCAATATCGAAAACGGCGGAGATATAAGCAAGGTAATAGACAAGTACGCAAAGGACATCGACCGTGAAAAGCTCACGAAGCTTATATCGGACGGCAACGAAGATGCTCTCCTTAAGTTCATTGAGGAGTACTTCGGCGTGACGCTCGACGAAAAAGAGCTTAAGAACGATTACAGGGACGTAAACGACTTCTACTCCAAGGAAGAGGAAATCAGACTCGTTTACCTTGTTGACGCAGGCAGCACCGCTTACATCGACGCCTTCGACGGCTCGGCTCTCGACTACTCGGGAGACCCCGTAACCGCAGAGGAAAGCGGATACAAGTACGACGACATCTCCGGTCACTGGGCTGAAAAGACAATAGCTCTTCTCGGTGAAATCGGCATAGGCTTTGACGGCGGCAAATTTGAACCCGACAAGGCAATAACCGGCAAGGAGTTCTGCAAGCTCGCAGACAGTCTCTCCTTCTCTCTCTGGAGAAGCGAAAAGCCGATATACTCCCTCAAGGATTCCGACACTGCGGCAACGAGACTCAACGCCGTCAAGTACGTTCTCACAAGCATTGACTACGACAAGGTAGCAGTTCTCAAGAACATCTTCCGCACCGATTTTCTCGATAACGCCGAAATCAAGGAAGAGGATATCGGATACGTCGCAATAGCTTACGCTCTCGGAATGGTAAAGGGCGACGGCGAAACAATGCGCACCTACGATGAACTCACACGCGCCGAAGCTCTCATTCTTCTTGTCAATGCGGCGGCTGCCGTAAAGTAATCCCCTCCCCGTGCGCACCTCGCAAGGCGCACGTAAAATAACCAACAACTCTCCTATATATTCGCTGTGCCGTACCCGGGATTTTCCTTGGTGCGGCATGGTGTTTTTATACAAATTTTTCAAAAAACACTTGATTTTCCCTCTCGTTTATGCTATACTTGCTAAAATAATATATACAACTCGGAGGTAAGTTATGATACATATAAATCCCAATCTTTTTCCCGGAGGAAGGACTGCGGCGCTCACAATGAGCTACGACGACGGAGCGGTTTTCGACGAGCAGCTTATCGATATTTTCAACAGGTACGAAATCAAAGGTACGTTTCACGTAAACGATTGGAGTATCGGCGAGGGCTGCAACTTTACGCCCGAAAAGGCACGTGAGCTTTACAAGGGTCATGAGCTTTCCGTACACTCCTGCGACCATCCTATGTTCGGTCATCTGAACGACATTGAGCTTTACGATCAGATAGTGAAAAACAAGGAGAAAATCGAGAACATCTGCGGCTACACCGTCAGAGGTATGTCGTATCCGCACGGCGTGTTCAACGAAAGAATAATGAATGTCATGAGAGTTGCCGGCATGAAGTACGGCAGAACCACAGAGAAAACTCTCTACACTGCCATTCCCGAGGACTTTCTCGCTTGGCATCCGTCGGGTCACCACAAGGACAACATTCTCGACCTTTACAAGCTTATCGAAAGTCCCAAGGCTCAGTGGGGCAATCCGAGACTTCTCTACATCTGGGGTCACAGCCACGAATTCGGTCATGAGGGCAACTGGGATCTCATGGAGGAGTTCTGCAAAACTGCGGCAGGTCACGACCACATTTGGTACGCCACCAACATTGAGATTTACGATTACGTCACCGCCGCAAGAAATCTCGAAATATCGGCTAACAGAAAAACCGTGTTCAATCCGTCGTATCTGTCTGTTTGGGTAACTGTCGAGGGAAGCGACGTCGTTGAAATAAAGCCCGGCGAAAATAAACTTTAAGGAGAACGAATATGCCTTACATAAGAACAAACCTTTTCCGTGACGGAAAGAAAAAAGCGATAACGATGAGCTACGACGACGGTCATATTTACGACGAAAAGCTTATCGAAATATTCAACAAATACGGCTTCAAGGGTACGTTTCATGTAAACTCGAACCACATTCTCGACAAAACCTATTCCCCGGAAAAAACGGCGGGGATTTACGCAGGTCACGAGCTTTCGGTACACACCGTAACGCACCCCTGTCTGCACGAGCTTCCCGAAAATGTTCTGCGCGACGAAATAACCGAGGACAAGCGTGCAATAGAGCGTCTTTGCGGATACTCGGTCAGAGGAATGTCTTACCCCTTCGGTCACTTCGACGACACGATAGAGAAGGTTGCGAAAGAGTGCGGAATGAACTACTCGAGAACCACACGTTCGACGAATGACTTCAACCCTCCGAAGGATTTTCTTGCATGGCATCCGACTACTCACCACAACGGCAATCTCGACGACCTTTACTCACGTTTCACCGCCGAGCGTTTTGACCGTGTTTACAATATGCCGATATTCTACATCTGGGGTCACAGCTACGAGTTCAACAACGACAACAACTGGGACAAGATGGAGGAATTCTGCAAAAAAGCCTGTGGAAACAGTGATGTTTGGTACGCAACGAACATAGAATTATACGATTACGTAACCGCCGTCCGCCGACTTGAAATATCCGCCGACAAGACAATGATTTTCAATTCGTCGTACATTCCGGTATGGGTAAGCGTTGACGGCGAAGCGGTTAGGATAAATCCCGGCGACAACAAGCTTTGATTTGACAATAAATACGGACAAGAAAGGAAAGCGCAATGACAGTAAAAGAACTTGCAGAGACTCTACGGCTCACTGAAATAACCGCCGACGACATTTCCCGTGAAATTGACGGTGCGTACACCGGCGACCTTTTGAGCTGGGTCATGGGACGTGCGAAAAGCGGAAATGTCTGGGTTACGATAATGTCAAACGTCAATGTGGTTGCCGTGGCGACGCTCTGCGACGTTTCTATGGTCATTCTCGCCGAAAACACACGCCTTGACGAGGACGCAGAGAAAAAAGCGGAGGCTCAGGGGATAAATCTTTATACGAGTACAATGACCTCATACGAGCTTTGCCGTGAAATCGGAAAGTACATTTAGTCATGGAGCGCTTTTACGACCTTCACCTTCACTCCTGCCTCTCCCCTTGCGCCGACAACGACATGACGCCCGTCAACATCGCCGGAATGGGAATGCTCAACGGACTTTCCGTCATGGCTCTCACCGACCACAACAGCTGCGGCAACTGTCCCGCTTTTTTCGAGGCGTGCCGAAGCTACGGAATTACGCCTGTTGCCGGCATGGAGCTTACAACGGCTGAGGATATACACGTCGTGTGTCTTTTCCGTGAGCTTGAGGGGGCATTGGGCTTTTCCGAAACGGTTCATTCCCGTCTCATGCCGATAAAAAACAATCCGGAGATTTTCGGTGATCAGATTTTCACCGATGCGGTCGGAAACGAGACGGGGCGTGAGGATACTCTTCTCATAAGTGCGACGGATATTTTCCTCGAGGAGGCGCCTGTGCTCGTCGGTGAATACGGCGGCATATGCTACCCTGCACACATCGACCGAGACGCCAACGGCATTATCGCAATTCTCGGCGACATTCCGCCCGAGCCGGGATTTATATGTGCGGAAATACACGACTCCGAGCTTCTCGAAAGATACCGTTGCGACTACCCGATTACGCAGGGTATGAGGTTTGTTTCGAGCAGTGATGCGCACCACCTCTGGGACATAAACATGAACGTCAACAGCTTCACTCTTCACGGCGAAACGGAAGCGGAAATACGTGCTTCTCTCTTCGATATGCTCACCATAGGCGCAACGTAATCTGCTACGCTGCGCTTTTTTTGTTGAAATATCCTCAATTTTCTCGAATTTATAAAAAAATTCAAAAAATAAGGTTGACATTGTCCGAGGAATATTATATACTATACTCGTTATGTTGTGCGTATTGTGTGTTTGTTTCGGGCGAAAGATTGTTAAATTTTAAGCAATCTCTCCCGAATCGACACTTTTCGGCAATGGGCGCCACAACAGCAAAATTTGCGGGATAACCGCAGGGAGGTATACAACTAATGAAAAAAAGACTGACAACAGTCACTTTCAAGGGCACAAAGGAGCAGGAAGAAAAGCTCCTCGAAGTCATTGAAAAGTACCGCGGAGTCAAGGGCTCCATGATGCCTATTCTCCAAGAGGCGCAGGGAATTTACGGCTATCTTCCCGTCGAAGTTCAGAGAATAATCTCTGATAAGACAGGCGTTTCCATGGAGGAGATTTTCGGTATCGTTTCCTTCTATTCGCAGTTTGCGCTCAACCCCAAGGGTCAGGTTGCAATTTCTGTCTGTCTCGGAACGGCGTGCTACGTTAAAGGCTCGCAGGACCTCATCGACAGAATCACTCTCCGTCTCGGCATAAAGGACGGCGACACATCGTCCGACGGTAAGTACTCGCTTACGGCTACACGCTGCATCGGCGCTTGCGGTCTTGCACCCGTTCTCACGGTAAACGACGAAGTATTCGGCAGACTTAAGAAGGAAGACGTGGACGGTATCCTCGCAAAGTACGAATAATTCACAAAAACGAAGGTTTCCCGGTCTTCGGTAATCGGGAAGCGACATAGGTACAGGCAGATATGAGAGAACTTTCTTTAAACATTCTTGACATCACGGAAAACTCGCTTTCGGCTGGAGCAAAAAACGTATCGGTCGAGATAGACGAAACCTCGGACGGACTTTTTACGCTCACCATAACCGACGACGGCTGCGGTATGTCGAAAGAAATGGTTGAAAGCGTCATTGATCCTTTCTGCACCACGAGAAAAACGAGAAAGGTCGGACTCGGCATTCCCCTTCTGAAGCTCGCAGCCGAACAGACCGGCGGCAGTCTTTCGATAGAATCGAAGCCCGAGGCAGAGTACCCGGAGTCTCACGGAACGGTCGTGAGAGCGGTATTTCACTCCGACAGCATCGACTTCACCCCTCTGGGCGACATCGCTTCGACTCTTGTCGTTCTCATACAGGGAAGCCCCGACGTGGATTTTATATTCCGTCACACTGCTCCCTCCGGAGAGGTTTTCCTATCGACTTCACAGATGCGTGAGGTTCTCGGAAACGATGTTTCTCTTTCGGATTTTTCCGTTTTGAAATGGATAAAGGATTATATCGCCGAGTCCTATGCAAATCTAAAAAAATAATCGGAGGTACTTTCAATGAAAAGCTTGGCAGATCTTATGGCTATCAGAGATAGAATGAAGAACAGTGTCAATCTCCGCGAAGCTGCGGAGGGCGGTACCCGTATCGTTGTAGGTATGGCTACCTGCGGTATAGCTGCCGGTGCAAGACCGGTTCTCAACGCCTTTGTCGAAAAGGTTGCCGAGAAGAATCTTGAGGACGTTCAGGTAACACAGACAGGCTGCATCGGCATTTGCCAGTACGAGCCCGTTGTTGAAATTTATCAGCCCGGCAAGGAAAAGGTCACTTACGTTAAGATGACCGCCGAGAAGGCTGCAAAGGTTGTCGAGGATCACATCGTCGGCGGCAAGATAGTCACCGAGTACACCATCGGTGCTGCTAAATAATCAAGGAGGAATAAAGAAATATGTTTCGTTCACACGTACTTATATGCGGCGGTACAGGTTGTACTTCCTCCAACAGCCCCGAAATCAAGAAGCGCATGGAAGAAGAGCTTGCTGCCAACGGACTTGAAAACGAGGTAAAGGTTGTCACAACCGGATGCTTCGGTCTCTGCGCACTCGGTCCTATCATGATAATCTATCCCGAAGGAACTTTCTACAGCATGGTTAAGCCCGAGGACGTTCCCGAAATCGTTTCCGAGCATCTTCTCAAGGGAAGAGTCGTTGACAGACTCGTTTACAGCGAGACAAAGCTTGAGGACAACACCTACTCCTCCCTTTCCGAGACAAACTTCTACAAGAAGCAGCACAGAGTTGCGCTCAGAAACTGCGGCGTTATCAACCCCGAGGTTATCGACGAATACATAGCTGTTGACGGTTATCAGGCACTCGGCAAGGTTCTCACGGAGATGACTCCCGAGGACGTTATCAAGTGCATACTCGACTCCGGTCTCCGCGGAAGAGGCGGCGGCGGATTCCCGACAGGTCTTAAATGGAAGTTTGCGGCCGGTTCCGTAAGCGACAAGAAGTATGTATGCTGCAACGCCGACGAGGGCGACCCCGGTGCGTTCATGGACAGATCCATACTTGAAGGCGACCCGCACGCAGTTCTCGAGGCTATGGCAATTGCCGGCTACGCTATCGGTGCGGACGAGGGTTACATCTACGTTCGTGCGGAGTACCCCATCGCAATTCACAGACTTGAAGTTGCAATTAAGCAGGCAAGAGAATACGGACTTCTCGGCAAGAATATTTTCGGCACGGGCTTCAACTTCGACATCACCCTCCGTTTCGGCGCAGGTGCGTTCGTATGCGGTGAGGAGACAGCCCTCATGACCTCTATCGAAGGCAATCGCGGCGAGCCTCGTCCCCGTCCTCCGTTCCCGGCCGTTAAGGGTCTTTTCGGCAAGCCTACCATACTCAACAACGTTGAGACCTATGCAAACATCTGCCAGATAATCCTCAAGGGTGCTGACTGGTTTGCTTCCATGGGTACCGAAAAGTCTAAGGGTACAAAGGTATTCGCTCTCGGCGGCAAGATCACAAACACCGGTCTTGTTGAAATTCCGATGGGTACAACTCTCCGTGAGATAATTGAAGAAATCGGCGGCGGCATCCCGCACGGCAAGAAGTTCAAGGCAGCTCAGACGGGCGGTCCTTCCGGCGGATGTATCCCTGCTTCCCTTATTGACACAAAGATCGATTACGATTCGCTTATCGCCATCGGCTCCATGATGGGTTCCGGCGGACTTATCGTAATGGACGAAGACACCTGTATGGTTGATATCGCACGCTTCTTCCTCGACTTCACGGTTGACGAATCCTGCGGTAAGTGCGTTCCCTGCCGTATCGGTACAAGACGTCTTCTTGAGCTTCTCGACAAGATCATTGCCGGAAACGGTACTCTCGAAGATATCGACAAGCTTGAAGAGCTTTGCTACCACATCAAGAGCACCGCTCTCTGCGGACTCGGTCAAACAGCTCCGAACCCCGTTCTCTCGACTCTCAAGTACTTCAGAGACGAATATATCGCTCACGTTGTTGACAAGAAATGTCCTGCCGGAGTATGTAAGCACCTTCTCTCCTTTGAGATTGACGCAGACAAGTGCCGCGGCTGTACCGCCTGTGCAAGAGTATGTCCTGCCGGAGCTATCAGCGGTTCCGTTAAGAATCCTCACGTCATCGACAAGGAAAAGTGCCTGAAGTGCGGTGCTTGTATCGAAAAGTGCAAGTTCGGCGCTATCATAAAGAAGTAAGGAAGGTGTAACACAGTGGATCTTTTGAACATAAAAATCAACGGCAGAGATTATCAGGTGGAAAACGGCGTTACTATCCTCGAGGCGTGCAGAAAGGCCAACATCCACGTTCCCACTCTTTGCTACATGAAAGAAATTAACGCCATCGGCGCTTGCCGTATATGTCTCGTTGACTGTGCGGTTAAGCCCGGCGGTCCCAAGAAGCTTGTTGCTTCGTGCGTAATGCCCGTTTCCGACGGCATGGAAATTTTCACAAACACTCCCGCAGTCAGAAAGGCAAGAAAGCTCAACCTCGAGCTTCTCCTTTCCGACCACGAGAAGAAGTGCCTCTCCTGCGTGAGAAGCCAGAACTGCGAACTTCAGACTCTCGCAAAGGAATACGGCGTTGACGAAGATCATTTCGCCGGCAAGAAGAATCACTACGAGCCTGAGGTTTCCACGGCGTTCTTGGTAAGAGACAACGACAAGTGTATCGGTTGCCGCAGATGCGTTGCCGTATGTAAGTACAATCAGGGCGTCGGCGTAATCGGTGCAAACGACAGAGGCTTTGACACACACATCGCCTGCGCATTCGAGACTCCTCTCGGAGAGAATCCCTGTATCGGCTGCGGTCAGTGTATCGTTGCATGTCCGACAGGCGCACTCCGTGAGAAAGACGACACCGACAAGGTTCTCGAGGCTCTCGCAGATCCGACAAAGCACGTTGCAATCTGTGCCGCTCCTTCCGTAAGAGCAACTCTCGGCGAGTGCTTCGGCATGGAACCCGGCACCGACGTAGAGGGTAAGATGGTTGCCGCTATGAAGGCTCTCGGCTTTGACGGCGTATATGACATGAACATGACTGCCGACCTCACAATCATGGAGGAAGCTACCGAGCTTATCGGCAGAATTCAGAACGGTGGAGCGCTTCCGCTCATCACCTCCTGCTCGCCCGGTTGGATTAAGTACTGCGAGCACTACTTCCCCGAATTTATCCCGAACCTCTCCTCCTGCAAGTCTCCTCAGCAGATGTTCGGTGCGGTTTACAAGACCTACTACGCTGAAAAGCACGGTCTTGACCCCAAGGACATCTTCTTCGTATCCTGCATTCCCTGCACGGCTAAGAAGTTCGAGGTTACAAGAGACCACCAGAATGCGGCAGGTGTTCCCGACGTTGACGTTGCAATCACCACAAGAGAGCTCAGCCGTCTCATCATGAATGCCGGCATCAACTTCAAGGGTCTCGAGGATGAAAAGTTCGACACTCCGTTTGAAATCGGTTCCGGTGCGGGCGCTATCTTCGGTGCTACCGGCGGCGTTATGGAGGCAGCTCTCAGATATGCGGCAGAGGTTATCCTCGGCAAGCCTCTCGAAGTTATCGACTTCACCGACGTAAGAGGTACCGACGCACTCAAGACAAAGACCTACAAGCTCGGCGATCTCGAGGTTAAGGTCGCTGTAACAAGCGGTACCGCAAACGCAAAGAAGCTTCTCACAGACATAAAGGAAGGCAAGGCAGACTACACCTTCGTTGAAGTCATGGCTTGCCCCGGCGGCTGTGTAAACGGCGGCGGTCAGCCCTATCAGCCGATGTCGGTACGCAACAATATCGACCTCAAGGCTATCCGTGCAAAGGTTCTCTACGATGCGGACAAGAATCTTCCTTACAGAAAGTCTCAGGACAACCCGATTGTCAAGATGCTTTACAAGGAATACTTCGGCGAACCCGGCAGCCACAAGGCTCATGAGGTTCTCCACACCTCTTATGTTGCAAGAGGCAAGAACTGATCTCACGGCATAAAAATTCAAGCGTGTATGGTTAATTTCCGTACACGCTCTTTTATTTTAGCCAAAGCTTATTCCCAGTTTTCTTTTGACAATCTCTCGGAAAGCAATTTCAGTTTGCGCTCTGCTTCACGGTAATTCGGGCAGTACCTCTCAACTGTTTTCCAAAACCTTTCGCTGTGGTTATGCTCCTTTATGTGCGACAGCTCGTGAATAATGACGTACTTCACTGTTTCCTCGTCCGCCATAATGAGCCGCCACGAAAAGTTCAGCGAATTCTTGCCGCTGCAGCTTCCCCACCGTGTTTTTGCGGAGTTTACCTTTACCGCAGTCGGTGTGACCTTCATCTGCTTTGCAAGGTCGGGAACGTGAGTATGAAGATACTGCTCGGCAAGCTTCCTGTAAAGCATCACGATACCGCGTTTTATGGTTTCGAGAGGTAGTATTCCCGGTGCATAAAAGGCATTTCCGTCAAAGCCTATTCTGTTTTCGTTGCCCTGCTTAAGCTCGTATTCCCTGCCGAGGTACAAAAGCTTACTGCCGAAAGTCACGCAAAAGCTGTCTCTTTCACGACTTGCCGCCTTTTGCCGTTCTACCGCACTGCGAATAAACATCCTGTTATCAATTATCGCACGCTCAATTTCTGCGGCAGGCACATATCTTGCGGCTCTGACCTCAACCTCGCCCTTTTCGTTAATCTTTATACCTATCGTTTTTCTCGGCGAACGGACAAGTGTATACTCAATGCCCGTGGTTTTTTCAACACTCATATTATATTACAAAGCGACACCGCAAAGCCGAAACAATGCGGTGCCAAAACTTTTATCCTCTCTTGAAAAGTACGTCTTTTTCGTACTTTCTTACGTCTGCAAGCCAGTTGAGTCCGGTCGGAACGCCGCTCTTCTCGCAGTAGTAATCCCAAACTGCGGCGAAGGGATAGGTCTTGAGTTCCTCGGTCATGGCAAGTCTTGTTGTGTAGTCAAGCTCGTTCTCTGCTTTGGTAAGAGTCTCCGACGGCTCGAGAAGCGCCATAAGGAGTGCTTTCATCGTGTTTCTCGTACCTATTGCCCACGCCGCAACACGGTTTATACTTGCGTCGAAGTAGTCGAGGGCGATGTTTATCTTCTCGGTCTTGCCGCTTCTTATTATCTCGTGACCTATTGCACGAAGCTCGTCGTCGAGAATAACAACGTGGTCGCTGTCCCATCTTACGGGGCGGGAAACATGGAGAAGGATCTCATCGATGAAGAGAAGCAC
>CAKSCN010000066.1 GCA_934444485.1 uncultured Eubacteriales bacterium
ACTCAATGCTTTCCGTTCCACCGGTGCAAAGCTTGTAGGCGTGGAGGTAGAGGACGACGGAATATCGGTCGAGGGTCTCGAAAAAGCGCTCTCCGAAAACAAGAACGCAAAGATGATATACCTTATTCCGACCTTCCAGAACCCATCGGGAATTACGATGTCTCTTGAAAAGAGAAAGGCGGTGCTTGCTCTTGCGAAGAAGTACGGCGTGCCGATACTCGAGGATAACCCCTACGGAGAGCTTCGCTTTGCGGGAGAGGACGTTCCCACGATAAAGAGCATGGACGACGAGGGCATTGTAATCTATTGCAGCTCCTTCTCGAAGATTCTTTCCTCCGGAATGAGAATAGGCTTCCTTTGCGGACACCGTGACCTTATTTCAAAGGTTGTCGTAATAAAGCAGACGAACGACGTTCACACGAACCTTTTCTTCCAGATGCTCTGCTCAAAGTATATCGAGAGATACGACCTCGACGCTCATATCGCCGAAATAAGAAAGCTCTACCGTGAAAAGTCGTCGCTCATGCTTTCGGAAATGGACAAAAAGTTCCCGAAGAGCGTGAAGTTTACACGCCCCGAGGGCGGACTCTTCCTGTGGGTAACGCTTCCGGACGGAACCGACGCCGACGCTTTCATCAAGGATACCGTGGCTCACGAGGTTGCGGTTGTGCCGGGGGCTACCTTCCTTCCCGACGAGAGCGGAAAGAGCCTTTCCTTCAGAATGAACTACTCAACACCGACGGACGAACAGATAGTAAAGGGCGTCGGAATAATTGCCGACGTACTCAGAAAACATATATAAGAATGAGGAATGTGAAATGACAGAAGAAATCAAGAACGAAGCGGTCGAAACGACCGAACAGAAAAAGAGAATATTCTCCGGCGTACAGCCGAGCGGACTTCTCACCCTCGGAAACTACCTCGGCGCAATAAAGAATTGGGTCGGACTTCAGGACGACTACGACTGCATCTACTGCGTGGTTGACCTCCATGCGATAACCGTAAGACAGACCCCCGCAGACCTTCGCCGCAGAACGCTTGAAACAATGGCGCTCTACATCGCTTGCGGCATTGACCCCGAAAAGAGCGTTATGTTCGTGCAGAGCCACGTACCGGCGCACGCAGAGCTTGCATGGGTGCTCAACTGCAACACAATGTTCGGCGAGCTTTCGAGAATGACTCAGTTCAAGGATAAGTCGCAGAAGCACGCTGACAACATAAATGCCGGACTCTTCACGTATCCCGTGCTCATGGCGTCCGATATTCTTCTTTACGGCGCACACCTTGTTCCCGTCGGCATCGACCAGAAACAGCACGTCGAGATAACCCGTGACATTGCCGGGCGCTTCAACGGTATCTACGGTGACACCTTCGTAATTCCCGAACCGTACATTCCCAAGACCGGCATGAAGATAAACTCTCTCCTTGACCCCACAAAGAAGATGAGTAAATCCGACCCCAACCCCGGCGCATACGTCGGCATAATCGAGAAGAGAGACGAAACGATAAAGAAGATAAAGCGTGCCGTAACCGATTCCGACAGCGTCGTTAAGTACGCCGAGGGCAAGGACGGCATAAACAACCTCATGAATATCTACTCCGCTCTCACCGGAAAAACCTACGAAGAGATAGAGCGTGAGTTTGACGGCAAGGGCTACGGCGACTTCAAGCTTGCCGTGGGCGAAACCTGCGCAGACGCTCTCGAACCGATAAGAACCGAGTATGCGAAGATCGTCGCCGACAAGGCATATCTCGAGGACGTAATGAAGAACGGCGCCGACAAGGCACGTTATCTTGCAAGAAAGATGCTCACAAAGGTTTACCGCAAGGTCGGCTTTTACAGCGTAAAATAATCGGACCGATATCTCCGATGAAAGGAAAAGGACGAAATAATGAATTTGACGGTGCAAAACATTGTGGTATTGCTCACAGCCATGCTCTGCGCATTCCTGATAACCTTTACCACAACTCCGATAGCAAGAGTTCTTGCTTTCAAGCTCGGTGCGGTTGACGTGCCGAAAGACGGCAGAAGAATGCACAAAGAACCTGTTCCGAGAATGGGCGGACTTGCGATATTTATAGGATTCATCGTAACCTGTCTTGTGTTCTGTGACATATCCGTGCCGATGGTCGGAATGATAGGCGGCGGAATACTCCTCATAGTTACGGGCATACTTGACGATATATATTCCCTCAATGCATTTCTGAAGCTCGGACTTCAGATAATCTCCGCAACCGTCGCCGCCTGCTCGGGCAACGTCATGACTCGAATAACCTTCTTGGGAAAGAATCTTGAGTTCGGTACGTTTTCGATACCGCTCACAGTGTTCTGGATAGTGTTTCTCATAAACGCCACGAACCTCATCGACGGTCTTGACGGTCTTTCCTGCGGCGTGTCGGCAATTTCGGCGTGTTCGATGCTCCTCGCATCATTCTTTGTCGATGAAGCAACGCTCACCGTTATTCTTATGACGGGTATTCTTGCCGGAAGCTGTATCGGTTTTCTGCCGTTCAACTTCAACCCGGCAAAGATATTCATGGGAGACACAGGCTCGATGTTCTTAGGCTTTACTCTTGCGATAATATCGATACAGGGCTTCTTTAAGTTCCATGCCGTTGTGTCGTTCTGCATACCCTTTATCGTGTTCGCCGTTCCGCTTTTCGATACGGCATTCGCCTTTATCCGCCGCATGGCAAAGGGCAAGAGTCCTTTCTCTGCGGACAGAGGTCATATCCACCACAGACTTATCGATATGGGCTTCAACCAGAAGCAGTCTGTAATGATTCTCTACGCAATATGCGCAATTCTCGGAACCTCCGCAATACTCATAATCGACGGTAAAATTCTCGGCGGCATTTCAATCATAGCCTCCGCTCTCGTTATCTTCATTCTCAACTGGTTTTTTGTGAATAAGAACTCCGAAACAAGAAGCCAGACGGGACTCGGACTCGACTGCTCCGAAATGCCCTGCAAACCGGGCTGCGACGGTATCAGCTGCGAGGGAAGCCCCTATAAGGAACAGCCGCAGAAAAAGGGGAAGAACGAAAGTGAGGGGAACAAATGACGAAGAAGATTAAGGTAATGCCGATATTCGGCACACGTCCCGACGCTATAAAAATGTGTCCGCTCGTGCATGAGCTGAGAAAGAGAAAAGAGATTGAAACCGTCGTTTGCGTGACCGGTCAGCACAGAGAGATGCTCAATTCGGTACTCGACTTTTTCGGCGTTGTGCCTGAGTACAACCTCGACATTATGCGCCCGTCGCAGACGATAAACACGATAACCACCGATATTCTCGAAAAGCTTGACCCGGTACTCAAAGCGGAGTGTCCCGACCTTGTTCTCGTACACGGCGATACCTCGACGGCATTTACCTCTGCGCTCAGCGCTTTCTATAATAAGATTTCCGTCGGACACGTCGAAGCCGGACTCCGTTCCTATGACAAGTGGTCGCCGTACCCCGAGGAAATGAACCGCAGGCTCATCGGTCCTATCGCCGACCTTCATTTTATCCCGACGCCTATGTGCCGTGAGCAGCTCTTGAAAGAGAATATCACCGAAGGACTTTTTGTCACCGGCAACACCGAAATAGACGCCGTCGGCTATACGGTAAAGAAGGACTTTGAATTTCCCGAAGAGCTTGCGGCAAAGCTCGATTTCTCAAAACGCATAATATTCGTCACCGCACACAGACGTGAAAACCTCGGCGAACCGCTCGAGAATATCTGCCGTGCTTTGGCGAGAATAGCGGAGACCTTTGACGATGTGCAGATAGTCTACCTTGTACATCTCAATCCTGCCGTCAGAAAGACGGTAAATGCGATACTCTCCGGAAAAGAAAGAGTACTTCTCACAGATCCTCTTCCGCCTGTCGAAGCGCATAACCTCCTTGCAAAAAGCTACCTTATTCTCACCGACTCCGGCGGAATACAGGAGGACGCACCGGCACTCAAAAAGCCCGTACTTGTGCTTCGCCGCGAGACCGAACGTCCCGAGGGAATAGAGGCAGGTACGGCAAAGCTTGCGGGAACCGACGAGGACACAATTTTCCGCATGGCGTCGGAACTGCTCAATGATTCCGCCGAGTACAGCCGCATGGCGTCGGCACGCAACCCTTACGGCGACGGCAAAACCTCGGCACGCATAGCGGACGCCATACTTTACCATTTCGGAATGGGCGAACGTCCCGAAGATTACATCTGATATCATGAACATAAAAAAGAACGTATTTGAGATAATCGCAATGGTCGTCTTTGTAATTGCCGTTGCCGGAGTGCTTATGTGGCAGAACTTTTTCGGTCTTCCGACACAGTGGTTCGGCGGCGGTGAAAATGGCGGCGGCTCGGAGAACGGCAAAGAGTCCGACGAAATCTTCACTACCCTTGAAAACGGCGGCTCTTCTCACAGCAAAACGCCCGTAAGCGTAACGAAGGAGAACTTCAGAGCGGTTATCGACAGCATAGAAGTCCCCGACAATTACACATGGGAGGCTGTCGTCACGGCTTTCTACTCCGACAAAACGCTCACACGGAACGTAAAGCTTGTCTGCAATGCACCGGAATACAGGCTTGACGTAACGCAGGACGGACGCACGGTAAAAAGTATTACCGACGACGGTGAGAACATAACCGTAACGGAGTACACGCCTGTGTTGTCGTCGGCTTTCTATCCGAGCGGAACCTCGGACGTATTTTCGGAGGGAATGCTTCCGTCGGTTTACGGCTTTCTCAATCTGCCGTATGATACCACGGAATTTGAGTACACTCTCTCAAAGAGCAGCTACGGCAATACGGCGGAGCTTTCGTTTTCGTACACCCTCGGCGAAACGGCTTTTTCCGAGTATTATACGATAAGCCTCGATTACGGCCTTGTCGTCACGGCGAAAACGTATCAGGGCGACGAGCTTGTGTATGAGCTTGAAACGACAAAGCTCGCTCTTACCGACTCCGAAAGTAAAGAGGAATAAAAAAGTGCGGCTTCCGATGTGGAGACCGCATTTTCATTTTTACGTGCATTTATCTGTATGTGCAGAGATCAAACAGCAGGAACCACAGCAGCTGGTAGTTGTCAACCGGTGAGCCTTTCATCTGTCGGTCGCAGTCGAGAACCCTCTTTGACGCAAATTTGCAGAAAGCGTCCTCTTTTCTGCCGGGGAACCGCCCCGTGAGTGCGGATACGGTTTTTTGCACAACATAGGGGTGAAGACCGGTTTTTGAGGCAATCTCGGCGTTGTTCATTCGCTTCTTGCGGCAGTAGGACACCTTTACCATGTTGCCGAGTGCCGACGCCACTATGCCGAATACAATCAGAGACGGCGTGTTCTTTTCCTCGAATACGTGAAGCTCCCTTGCCGCCATGGTGAAGTTGCCCTCTTGGATTGCGTTGGGAAGAGCGAAATTTATGTTGTCCGTGTTTTTTATGCAGATGAAGTCAACCGCCTCACGTGTCAGACGCTTTTTGCCTTTCGAGGCGAGATATATTCCGAGCTTTTCCGCTTCGTTTTTGAGCGTACACATATCACAGCCGACCGTATTTATCATGTATCTCACGGACTCGGTGTCTGTTTCGACTCCGCACTTTGCAAGCGTCCGCCCGAGCCATTTTACAAGCGCCGCATCGTCGGGCTGCATATGGCAAAGCTCCACGCAAAGAGCGGCTTTTTTTATGCCCTTCATTATTTCGGTGTGCGTTTTCGACTGCGAAGCCTCTTTTTCGGGAGCGAAAACTATAACGACCGTCTTTCTTCCGACGTTTTTTAACATATCGAGAAAAGCGTCCGCATCCGACTCGCTCCATTCCGAAAAGTTCGGTTCGTCGAGCTTTATCACCTTCATGTCGGACTTCGGCTTCTTTTTCGCTCCGTCGTCTTCGTCGCCGAACATACTCATGCTGTCAAGGTCGAACTCCATTGCCTCATGCACGGAAACCGTCGTGAAAGCGTCGGAGAAGTCACCGAACGAAAACTTGCCCCTGAAATAGTCAACGTCGATAATGCTTCCGGCGGACTTGCTCAACTCCGTTGCGTAATAGTCCATCATGTACAGCTCGTCGCCGCTGAAGCAGTACACCCCGGCCGTGTCGTGAGACTTTAGCCGCTCCTTCAGTATTTTTTCGTTTTCCGCACTTTTTGCGCTTCCCTTTGCCGCTGCCACGTTTTCCGCCGCCTTTCCGAAACGTATTGCCGACCGAAATGCCGAACACATATATGATACCATCAAGCCGCCGCTTTTTCAAGCACATTTTATGAATTTGGGTTTACCGTGCGGATATAAAATTTACAAAAGTAAACAGAAAATTCTTCCCATATGTGTTATACTGATACCGAATGCCGATGTGCGGCAAACTGACATTATACGGAGGAAACTGTATGCCGAAGACAATGGGAGGAAAGCTGAAGCTTTTGAGACTTCGAGATATACTTCTCGAGAACACCGACGAAAACAATTGCATGAGCGTGCCGCAGATAATAGACGCACTTGCGGTTTACGGAATAAGCGCCGAGAGAAAGAGCATATACAACGACCTTGAGTGCCTCGAGCAGTACGGCATGGACATAATAAGAATGCCTTCCGGCTACTGTGTCGGCAAGAGGGACTTTGAGCTTTCAGAACTGAAGATACTCGTCGATGTCATTCAGGCGTCACGTTTTCTTACGGCAAAGAAGAGCATATCGCTCATAAACAAGATAATGAAGCTTGCGCCGAAACGGGAGGCGGAAACGCTCTTGCGCTCGGTCGTCATATCGGGACGGGTGAAAGCGCCGAACGAAAAGATTTATTACAATGTTGACGTTATACAGAACGCAATACGTCTCTCGAAAAAGGTGCGGTTTAAGTATTACAGCTATGCGAAAGGCTTTGAGATAGAGTTTAAGCGTGACGGCGCCGACTATGTTGTAAGCCCGGTTGCGCTCATGTGGAACGACGAAAACTATTACCTTGTGGCTTACGACGACGAGTCCGGGATGCTCAAGCACTATCGTGTGGATAAGATGGAATACGCCGAACAGACCGATATACCGAGAACCGTTTGCCGTGAAATAACCGAGTTCGACAGAGCCGAATACGCAAAAAAGACCTTCGATATGTTCGGTGGCGACGAGTGCGGAGTCGTGCTTTCAATCGATAAGGATTCCCTCGGTATATTCGCCGATTTCTTCGGAACGGACAGCATTCTCATAGACGATGGGGAAAGGTATCACGCTTCGGTTACGGTCGCCATGAGCGGACACTTTTATTCGTGGATTTTCGGACTTAACGGCAAAATCAAGATAAAGGGACCGGAAAGCGTAAAGGACGGATACGTCAGATATTGCTCCGAAATGCTTACGAAGGGAATAACGAACTGACAATGAGCAAGTATCAACCGAAACTCATCGTAATGCTTACATACAATGACCAAACCGTGAAAAACGCCGCCGAATTGTTCCGTGCCTGCAAAGACTGTGATGCGGAGGTTTGGGGAATGAAAGAGGCGGGCATACCCTACGGCGAGATGAAAGCTCTGTTCGGTGAAATGAAGAAATGCGGCAAGACGACGGTTCTCGAGGTGCCGGCATACGGTGAAAGCGAATGCGTTGACGGTGCGGTTGCTGCGGCAAAGTGCGGCTGCGACTTTCTCATGGGAACTTTGTACTACGACTCCGTCAACGAAATATGCCGTGAAAACGGAATAAAGTATATGCCTTACGTCGGAAAGGTGAGCGGACGGCCGTCGGTGCTTGACGGTGAAACTGACGACATAATTGAGGAAGCAAAGGAGTGTCTCCGGAAAGGCGTGTTCGGATTCGACCTTTTGGCGTACAGATATACAAAGGACGCCGAGAGGCTTATCGCCGGGTTTACGGCAAAGGTTGACGCAACGGTTTGCATAGCCGGAAGTGTGAACAGCTTCGAGCGCATAGACGCAATCAAAAGGTCGGGGGCGTTTATGTTTACCGTCGGTGCGGCGTTTGCCGACAAACGATTCGTGCCCGGAGGCAGCTATTCCGAGCAGGTTGAGAGCGTTCTGCGGTATATTCGCAAAGACTGAAAACATGAGGTCGGAAATATGAATTTTCTGAAAAAGCTTTGCCCGGCGGTTTACGCAAAAAGTGTGTACGAGGTTGATTACGCAAAGCTTCGCTCACGGGGAATATCCGGGCTGATTTTTGATATCGACGGTACGCTCGTGCCTCACGGAATGCCTCCCGAACCCGAAACGGAGGCTCTTTTTGAAATGCTGCGCCGTGAGAATTTCGATATCGTGCTTCTCACAGACAACGACCGAAACAGAGCGGAAGCCTTCGCCTCGGCTGTCGGAGTGAAGTTTGTGTGCGATGCGGAAAAACCGAAAGAGAACGGGTATCTCGAAGCGCTGAAAATAATCGGCAGGGAAAAAGACGAGACCGCCGTTGTCGGCGACAGACTCTTCAAGGATATTGCCGGAGCGAACGGATGCGGTATTACGTCGGTGTTTGTCGGGTACAGAAAAAAAGACGGCGAACGAAGAATAGGCAAAAGCCGTATGCTCGAAAAGCTTTTGATAAGACTCTTCGTGAGTACGGGAATGCTTGCGGATTCTTCGAAACGATAAAACGGAACGAATGGGAGATAAACGATGCTTTTTTGCGAAATGAACCCGCTATTCTATGCAATATCTGTCAGAAAAGAAATATTGAAGCGAAATATCGGCGATCTTTTCGGTGAAGCTGTTTTTGCAAAGGAAAAAAGCGCCGACCTTCTTCCCGTGACCGTGTCCGAAAAGAGCGTGAACATGATAAAAAGGCTTCCCGGAGTTGACATTGCGACGCAGGAGGGAAAGGCTGTCAATATTGCGCTTGCCGCTGAAAAGATAAACGGACTTGTCATTCATCCGGGAGAGACGTTCTCGTTTTGGAAAACCGTCGGCAACACGACCGCCGCCAAAGGGTACAGAGTCGGTCGGATAATCGAGAAGAATAAGCTTGTGACCGGAATAGGAGGAGGGCTTTGCAACCTCGGCAACGTGATAAATCTTCTCGTCCTGCAAAGTCCCTTGAAGATAACCGAGTTCCATATGCACTCCGACGCACTTTCACCGGATGAGGGGAAAAGAGAGCCGCTTTCGTCGGGAACATCGGTGTGCTACAATTATATCGATTACAGATTCGAGAACGACTCCGACCGTGACGTTCAGCTTGTCGCATACTGCGAGAACGAGGTTTTGCACGCAGAGCTTCGGAGCGAGAGGGAGTTTTCGTGTTCGTATGAGCTTGCGGAGGAAAACCACAGATTCACCGAGGAAAACGGGAAGTTCTACAGATGCTCTGAAATATACAGAGTCGCACACGGTGCGGACGGCACGGATAAAAAGGAGCTTATCGTAAAGAATCACTCGGAGGTGATGTACAATTATGCGCTAATTCCACGGGAGCTTGTCCGCTGAAACGATAAATTTATCGAAAAAGCATACATCGGGTTCTGTTTTTGTATTGACGTGCGGATAAAAATGGTGTATAATCAAGTATCATGCCGTGTTCTGCGAATGAAAAACGGAAAAGCAAAGGAGATTTACGATGGTCGGATATGCAAAGACTGACAGAATAAACGCCGCTGAAATCGGAAGCGCACACTTTTCGGGTGCGGTCGGGGAAAAGTTTGAGAGGTTCATATATGAAAGAATGCTCTCGGACAAAGCAAGGAACGTGATACTTAAGGAGGCAGAGGACGCTTTCGCAAACTGTGTTGACGACGTCGAAGCACCGATAGGCATATGGCAGGGCGAGTTCTGGGGAAAGCTCATTGTAAGCGCCTGCCGTGCCTGCCGATACACCGGGAACGACGACCTTAAAAACATCGTGAGAGACAGCGTACACCGCATTATGGCGTTTGCACGTGAGGACGGCTACCTCGGCACTTATAAGGACGAAAGACTCGTGTTCCGTGCGCCGCTTGAGGTCGGACGTGAAAAAATGGGGTGGGACTGCAACTGGAACTGGAATATCTGGTGCAGAAAGTATACCCTTTGGGCGCTTTTGGAGGCGTATGAGCTTTTGGGAGAGCCTGCGATACTCGACCTTGCGGAGAAAAGCACTCTTCAGCTTATCACAATGCTTGAGGATATGGACGCCAAAATCTGCGAGACCGGCACCTTCTACGGATTGCCGTCGGGTTCGATAATGAAGCCCGTGCTTATCCTTTACAGACATACCGAGAACCGCCGATTCCTCGACTTTGCGCTTGAAATAGCGAATGAGTGGGAGGACAGCGAAACGGCGTGCTACAAGATAGTGAAAAAGAGCCTCGAGGGTCAGCCTATACATATGTGGTACGACGACCTCGACGAATATGAGCCGCAGTCGAAGGGCAATCCTTATTTCGGTGAGGATGAACCTGCCGTTGATATTGCGGACACGCTTAAAAACAACGCAAACTGCCAGAAGGCTTATGAGATGATGTCGTGCTTTGACGGACTTCTTGAACTGTACCGTGTAACAGGCACGAAAAAGTATCTCACAGCCGCCGAGAATTTCTTCGGACTTCTCATAAAGCATGAGTACAATCCGCTTTTCAGCGTCGGCTTCAACGATATTTTCATTGCCGCAGGCAACTATCAGAACGCCATAACCGAAATATGCGACGTCATACACTTTATCCGCCTTGCAACCGAGCTTTACAAGCTTACCGGCGAGGTGAGATACATCGACTTTGCCGAGCTTGCTTTCTATAACCCGTTTCTTGCCGGCGTTTCCCGTGACGGTACGTGGGGCGCAAGAGGAGTGAGAGGCGTCGAGGGACACCTGTATGCGTTCGAGCAGGCGAAGTTTAAACACAACCACTGCTGCGTAAACAACATTCCGAGAGGGTTTGTCAACGCCGCCGAGGTGATTGCGGCAAGCGATAAAAATGCTGTATATATAAACCTCTACGGCGAAGCGGACGTTACGGTAAATCCCTCGGAGCTTGAAACGGTTCATGTTTCGATAGGCAAGGGCTACCTTGAAAGCTGTTCGGTCGATATCAATATAGACTCGACCCTTTCCGATTCCAAGAAGCTCATGCTCCGCATACCTCAGTGGAGTATAGAGACGGGAGTGCGTGTTGACGATAAGATTTATATGCCGGACGCAGGAGAGTATTTCGAGGTGAAACTCGTAAGCGGGAAAATGCATATATCGATTGACTTCGACAGCACGCCCCGACTCATTGAGGGTAATTACGACAACGACTTTTTCCCCATAACTCCGTATATGAAGCACCGCTTCGTGAGCGGAGACGAGAACTTAAGCGAAGATGCGCTCATTTCCGAGAACAAAGCGACTCTCAGCGTCGGGGCAATACTGCTTGCACAGTCGAAGGACCTCGGAGACGAGAAGTGCTTCGAGAGGGAAACCGTCTGCGGCAAGGAGTGCGAGTGCGGCATTTCGTTTAAGAAAACGGACGATACAGCACGGCTCTGCAATTGCGACGTTACCTTCGCATATCCCGACGGAAAAGAGTATACCGTGCCGATGTGCGACTTTGCGTCAGCTTCGGATACACTCGAATTTAAAAAACACAGATACACAGTATTTATTTGATCGGAGTGAAAGACTATGCATATAAAGGATAAAATAAACCTCGATCGCGACGGACTTACCGAAAAAGGTCCGATAACCATAGTTGCTTTCGGCGACAGCGTTACTCACGGCGCACTGCTTGACAACTACAACTACGAAACCGTCTATTGGAACAGACTCCGCAAAAAGATACTTTCCGTGAGCGATTATGTCCCCGTAAACGTCATTGACGCCGGAATTGCCGGTATATCCGCGAAATCCTCGCTCGGAAGAATTGACTCACAGGTGCTTGCGCACAACCCCGACCTTGTAATTGTCTGCTTCGGTCTCAACGACGTCAATGGCTCTCTCGAGGATTACCTCTCGTCTCTCGGCACCGTTTTTGAAAGGTGTGCGTCCGCCGGTGCTGACGTTATATTCATGACGCCCAATATGCTCAATACCTACGTCGCCGACGACACGCCCGAAAGGTATCGTGAGTACGCCGCAAAAACCGCCGATATGCAGAACTCCGGCAGAATGGATAAGTACATGAACGCCGCAAAGGAGCTTGCGCATGAGATGAACGTGCCCGTGTGCGACTGCTACTCAAAGTGGAAAAAGCTTGCCGAGACCGAGGATACCACAATGCTTCTTGTGAACAGGATAAACCACCCCGTACCCGAAATGCACGAGCTTTTTGCCGAGAGCCTTTTCGAGATGCTCGGACTCGGCGAAGACGGCAAATCGGTTGATGACGGTATGTACAAAAAGGAGAAGTGACCGATGACGGAGTATAAAAACGGCACGCTTTGGC
>CAKSCN010000067.1 GCA_934444485.1 uncultured Eubacteriales bacterium
CGATGGTGACGCCGCCGGAATCTCATTCTTTTCCTCGAAGTCCTCGCCGAACTGTTTTTTCAGAAGCTCCGTATCCGCCTGCGGCATCTCGCATTCGAGTGATACGAAAGCGTTCAGTTTGCCGTGCAGGTAGTCGTATGCGGCACCGAGGTCCTCCTTTGACATATTGGTGATAACCTCGCTCGGAGTATACACCGCAAGCTCCGACATAAGCTTTGAGTGGCTGTCATCGTCTTCAAAAGAGATATCGGTTGCGAAAATATCCGCCGTCGTGATATCCGCCACTGCCATTCCGACGCCGCTCATATCCGCACATAGTGCGCAGAGGTAATTGTTCTTCGTTTCGACAAGAAGAGAGCCGTCAGTCACCGTTCCCGGTGTGATTATCCTTATAACGTCCCTTTTTACTATTCCTTTTGCGAGTGCCGGGTCTTCAAGCTGTTCGCAAACCGCAACCTTATAGCCTTTCTTGACAAGGCGTGCAATATACGAATCCGCACTGTGAAAAGGCACTCCGCACATCGGCGCTCTTTCCTCCATGCCGCAGTCTCGCCCGGTAAGAGTGAGGTCAAGCTCACGTGACGCCACAAGAGCGTCATCGAAGAACATTTCGTAAAAGTCACCCAAGCGGTAGAAAAGCAGGTGATCCTTATACTGATCCTTAATTTCAAAGTATTGCTGCATCATAGGGGTATACGGCATTTACTGACAGACCTCCAAATCAAAAGCTTGCGTTCGTATTGTTAGTGGTGACAGCCGCTGCAGGTTGCGCAGTGTTCCGGAGAGCATGAACCCTCTGCTGTATGATTGTCCTCGTCGGTGATATAGGAACCAATAGTTGTGTTCACAGCACCCAAAAGTGTGTTCATCGCTTCCTCTGCGGCGTTGAACTCGACCATAACGGGATTCTCGTTTATGCTTCTGTAAAGCTCGTCAACACGGACGCCGAGAGCGTCGAGAAGGCTTTCCTCTTTCTGCGCCTCGTCTTTTTTGCTCTCCATATCGAGTATCATTTTCTGTACTTTGAACTCGTTTATCTTATTCTTAAGCTCGGCACTGTTTTTGAGAGCCTCCTTAGCCGCAAAGTAGCGGAGATATTCCTCACTCTGAGCAAGCTCCTCACCGAGTGTTCTTGCAAGATCTATGATTTTCTTTGACATTGTAAATTACCTCTCTGTATCTTAAACTCTTTTCCCGAAAAGCATTGTTTTTTCGCTTCTCGTTATCTCGACGTCAACAAAGCGTCCGTAAATATTCTCGTCATTAACGCTGTTCTCAAAGCGCACGGTTCTGTTGCCGCTTGTTCTGCCTATCAAATATCCGTTACTGTCGGCGGTTTGCGACGTACACAAAAGTCTCTCACGTGTTCCGACAAGGGTTCTGCACTTTTTCTCGGAGATCTCCGATTCGAGTGCGAAAAGCCTTGAAAATCGCTCCGACTTTTCCTCGGCGCTCACGGGATCTTCCATTTTTGCCGCAGGCGTACCGCTTCTCGGCGAATAGATGAATGCGTAAACCGAGTCGAAGCCGACCTTCTCCATCATGGAAAGAGTGTCGCAAAACTGCTCCTCCGTCTCTCCGGGAAAACCGACTATGATGTCGCTTGTCAGCGTGACTCCGGGGATTTTAGTCTTTATCTTTTCCGCAAGCTTCAGGAAATCGCCGCTTGTATACTTTCGGTTCATTCGGCGGAGTATTTCGTCGTTACCGGCCTGCATGGGCAAATGAAAATGCTTTGCCGCTTTGGGATTTTCGGCTATCGTCTCTATAAGCTCATCTGAGGCGTCCTTGGGGTGAGAGGTCATAAACCTTACCCAGAAGTCGCCGTCGAGTGCGCAGACATCCGAAAGAAGCTTTGCGAAGGTCGCCTTTTCGCTTCCGTCAAGTCCCTTTCCGTAGGAGTTTACGTTCTGACCGAGAAGCGTTATCTCTCTGTAGCCGTCGGCGATAATCTTTCTTGCATCGTCGAGAATAAACGACGGTTCACGGCTTCTCTCACGTCCTCTGACATACGGTACGACGCAATAGGTACAGAAGTTGTCACAGCCGTACATGACGGGAAGCCATGCTGAAATATCGCCGCTTCTCGCAACGTCGAGTCCTTCGGTTATTATGTGAGGGGAATCATCGACATAATATCTGCGTCTGCCGGTTTCCATGACGTCGCAGAGAATTTCGGGGAGTCTGTGCATCATATTTGTGCCGGCAACGAAATCGACGTAAGGATAGCTCTGCTTTATCGTTTCCTTACGGTGTTCCTGAGAGACCATACAGCCCCAGAGTCCGACGATGAGGTCGGGATTTTTCTCTTTCATGTGCTTAAGCTGACCGGTCTTTGAAAGCGCACGAAGCTCTGCGTGTTCACGTACAGCGCAGGTGTTGTAAATTATTATGTCGGCGTCGTCGATACCCTTTGCCTTGGCGCAGCCCATTTTCTCAAGCTGTCCCATGAGAGTTTCGCTGTCTGCTTCGTTCTGCTGACATCCGAAGGTAGCAACGAACGCTTTAAGCTCTCTTCCTCTTGCCGCCGCACGGCTTTCGATAAGTCTTGCCGCCCTTTCGGTATACTTTTCGATTACCGACGGATCACTTGTGTTTTCGTTTATTATCATATTCTGTCCTGACTGTGTAATTTTATTTTGCCGAATCGGCGAGCTCGGAAATTTCATCGGGTGTAAATGTATAAACTCTGTCGCAAAACTGACACTTTACCTCGGTGTCCTTGCCTTCGGCGACGATATCACGAAGCTCCTTTTCTCCTATCGATATGAGCGCTTTCTTCACTCTGTCACGTGAGCAGTCGCAGTGATACGAGCAGTCGATTTCATCGAAAATATCAAACTCGATATCTCCGAGAATCTCTTTCATAAGCTCGGCGTTTGTCTTTCCGTCTCCGAACATCGATGAAACATTGGAAAGAAGCGGCACACGCTTTTCAAGCTTCGATATAAATTCGTCGTCCGCACCAGGGAGAAGCTGTATAAGTACGCCTCCGGCGGATTTGCACGTATAATCGACTTCGACAAGAACTCCGAGAGCGCATACAGTCGGCGTTTGCTCGCTTACCGCAAAGTACTCGGTTATATCCTCTGCAACCTCTCCCGAAACTATGGGAGTCGTACCGACATACGGCTCTCCCTCACCCATGTCCTTTATGACGTAAAGCGTACCCTTTCCTATTGCGCCGCTGACATCAAGCTTGCCGTTCGGCTTCAAGGGCAAATCCACTCCGGGATTCTCGATATATCCCTTGACGTTGCCGTAATAATCGGAGGTGGCAAGCACTCTTCCGGCTGGTCCGTCGCCGTGAAAAGAAACGGTAAGACTGTCGTCGCTGTCTTTGAGCATTGTACCCATAAGCGACGCCGCAGTCAGTGTGCGTCCGAGAACCGCAGCGGCAGTCGGAGTGAGTTTATGATAACCTATTGCGTCGTTTACCATTTCCCGTGAATTTATCATGAGTATTCTTGCGCTTCCGCACTTTGTCATTGCTCTTGTTATAGTATTCATCAGCATATTGTCACCTCAAATAACTTTTACGCTTTCTTGCATACGAAGTATATTCTCTCGCAGCAGTTTTCATCAGCTTCCGACATATCAAAGTCAGAGTATACGCCAAGAATCTCAAAGCCGCTCTCCGAGGCATACTTCTCTATCTGTCTGCGTGTGTACATTCTTTCCCTCTGGTACTCGTCGCACCTATCATATCTTCCGTCCTCGCAGGCGAAAAACATGGAGAGATAGAAATCGCACATTCTGCTTTTTTCGTTGTAGTAATTCTGCCATGCAAGCAGATCGTTTCCGCTTTCAATGACGTAAGCGTTATCGCCGTACACGCTCTCAAATTTGTGCTTTGCATTTATATCGAATACAAAAATTCCGCCGTCTGAAAGGGCGTGATATGTACTTGTGAAGCACTCTTTTACATCGTCTGACTTTGTGAGATAATTTATGCTGTCAAAGAAGCAAAGCACAGCATCCGCCTTTGTATAAAGCGAAAAACTTCTCATATCGGCTCTTACAAAGCGAACGTCCGCCTCTGCGTCACGTGCTTTTTTATCGGCAACCGAGAGCATTTCCTCGGAAATATCCGACGCCGTGACCCTGTATCCCATTTTCGCAAGCTCTATTGAAAGAGAACCCGTACCGCAGGCAATTTCGCACACGTTTTTCGGCTCTTTCACGCAATACTCCGAAAAGAGTTTCTTTACAAAATCGCACAGTTCACCGTAATCGACGCCGTCGTTAAACCGGTCGTAGCACGCCGCAAGAGCCGCACCGTATTGTTCAGTCTTCATAGTCTATCCTTTCAAGAGCCTTTGCATAGCCGTCGGTTCCGTATTTGAGGCTTCGGTTCACTCGGCTTATCGTAGCCGTTGAAAGTCCCGTTTTTTCGGCTATCTCGTTGTACTTCGCACCGCCCGAAAGCATCTTTGCGGCAGTGAGTCTTTTTGCCATTTCCTGAATCTCGGCTATTGTGCAGAGATCCTCGAAAAAGTCATAGCACTCGTCTATCGATTCAAGGCTCATGACCGCCTTAAAGAGATTATTCATGGCACTGCTTTTAAATTTATCATTCATATCCGCTTTGCCTTTCCCACATTATTTGAGAATTCAAACTCTTCTCCAATCCGTACTATTCTATCATATTAAAGCGTGAAAGTAAAGGCGGATAGATTTACATTTTGTAAATAAGTTGTTTCTCATGTCGGTTCTCGGTGTCATACGGTGCAAAGCGGACTTTCGGCGCAAAAGCGGTGCTTTCCCATCAAAGGAGCGCAAAAAGCGACCCCATCGCACATTGACGGAGTCGCATACCTTTGCATATTTGTACGTCTGTTGCCGCATTCACTTTGCAGAACGATATCAGAATCTGTTCGCTCTCTTCTTGTTGAGAATATCAAACTGCTGAACGATGTTGTCTATATCGTCGTCATCGTCGTTCGAGCCAGAGAATGTAGGCTTGGGAGCGGGCTTTGCCGCAGGAGCTGACACATTCTGAGCGGCGGGAGCTGCCTGTGCCGCACTTTCAGCACCCTCGGCACTCTTTTCAAAGCCGGTTGCGATAACGGTTACTTTCATGGCGTCCTCGAGAGTTTCGTCGAACGCAACGCCCCAGATAATCTTTGCGTCGGGGTTTGCTTCAGCGGAAATAATCGTTGCGGTCGCTTCAACCTCTTCAAGGCTGATGTCGGGAGATACGGTGAAGTTAATGATAAGTCCCTTCGCCCCTGTGATTGCGGTCTCGAGAAGAGGACTCGAAATAGCAGCCTTTGCCGCAAATTCCGCCTTATCCTTGCCCTTTGCAACGCCGATACCCATATGTGCAAGACCAGCGTTTGCCATTATCGTGGTAACATCCGCAAAGTCGAGGTTGATAAAGCCGGGAACGTTAATAAGCTCGGAGATACTCTGAACGCCCTGACGGAGAACGTCGTCTGCAATGGCGAAAGCGTTCATCATGGTGATCTTGGTCTCGCTTACGAGCTTGAGCTTGTCGTTCGGGATAACTACGAGAGAGTCAACGTATTCCTTAAGGTTGTTGATGCCCTCGATTGCCTGATTCATTCTGACCTTGCCCTCGAAAGCAAAAGGCTTTGTTACGATACCGATTGTAAGTATGCCCATATCCTTTGCGAGCTTTGCGATTACGGGAGCGGCACCCGTACCGGTTCCGCCGCCCATACCGGAGGTAATAAAGAGCATATCGGAACCCTCGAGCTGCTTCTTAATCTCTTCGAGGTTCTCCTCTGCGGCACCCTTGCCCATTTCGGGATTTGCACCTGCGCCTCTGCCCTTTGTTATTTTCTCACCGATCATTATCTTCATCGGTGCGGTGCTCTTTCTGAGAGCCATGGCGTCTGTATTCACTGCAATAAATTCAACGCCCTTTGTATCGGTTTCGATCATTCTGTTTACGGCGTTGTTGCCTGCGCCGCCGACGCCGATTACCTTTATCTTTACAACATTTTCAAATTCTTCGTACGGCATTTGACTTCCTCCTGCGTTAACCATATTTTATAGTACCGCGGCCGCACTCTGCGCTTCGACCGCATATTTATATACCCAGATAATATAATATCTCATTTTCTCTTCAATTGCAATAGTTTACGGCAAAAATTTAAAGAATGTTTATTTTTTTCGCACTTTTAATCTTTAATTTGCGCTTATGTGAGTTTCATCCCCACGTGTGTATGCCCTTTGAGACGTCGTCCGACGACACATCGATTATTCCCTTTTTCACCTCTGCCTTTTCAATCATCTGCTTTGCCATGCTGAGCTTTTCGTGTACTCTCAGCGCATTGCCGAGCTTTATTGTAAACGAGCCGCCGTACTTGAGGGTGATATCGAATTTGTCGGTTATGTTCATTTCGCTCACGGACTCATTCATCCCCGTATCGCAAAGCTCCGAGTAAATTTCCGCCGCAAGGTGCGCTATATCGCTGTCTGCGATTTTAAGCTCCTCTCCGGCAATGCATCCTGTTATATCCGGGGTGTAAATTCTTATAAGCCCGTCGTTTTCGATTGACTCTATATCCGTTGTCGAGCGCAGCACAAGCATTCCCGACGAGAGGATATAGTAGCTGTCGCCCACGGCAACATACATCGCCGGAACGTACTCAACGACGCTTATCACAACGGTATCCGGAAGCACACGCTTTACGGTGACGTCGTTAATGCCGTTGAGAGAGGAAAGAACCGCCGCTCTCACGTCACTCGTATTCATCGAATACATATTCTGTCCGACCGATATTCCGCTTTTTTCTATGATGTCTTCCTTTGAGTAGTGGTAATTTCCCTCGACCTTTATGTTGTCAATGACGAAAAACACCTGCACGCACACCGTAAGAGCTGCGGCAAGCGCAACAAGCAATGCAACGGCGGCAATGTACTTTTTCCGTCCGGAATCGGCTTTTCGCATAACGATGCCGCCGGCGGAGTTTGGGGCATTTCCGCTCTTTACTGAGGTATTTCGGGGCGTCGTGCCGTTTTTTCTTTCGGTACTCATGCCGCACCTCACTTTCCGCTCTTTTTAAGTGTGTCCTCTATAACGCCGTATATGCGCTCAAGGCTGTCCGTGACGGCGAACTCGGCGATGTTTTTCTCGAGACTGTGACGCTTTTCGGCGTTTGTGCAAAGCTCCTTTACGGTATCCGTGAGAAGCTTTCCGGAAATGTCTTTTTCCTCAATGAGAACTGCCCCGTTCGCATCGGCAAGTACCTTTGCGTTTTTGTATTGGTGGTTATTTGTTACATTCGGCGACGGAATGAGAATTGCCGCTTTTTTCATCGCCGCAAGCTCGGAAACCGTCATGGCGCCCGCTCGGCTTATTACGACATCCGCCGCCGCAACGAGAGACGGCATATTGTATATATACTCACGCACCGTCACGTTTCCGAGACGGAGTGAGCCGTCGTCTTTTTCGGTGTAGCCTCTTTCGAGGAAATGCTTTTTCGCAAAGGCAAAGCCGCTTTTACCCGTGGCATGAATATGCATGACGTCCGACTTCTCGCTGAAATTCTCTATAAGCTCGTAGCACATATCATTGACCTTACGTGCGCCGAGACTGCCGCCGAAAGAAAGGATAAGCGGCGTTTTGTCCGAAAGACCGAGTTCACGGCGAACCGCTTCCCTGTCCGCTCCGAGCATCTCAAGCTTTATGGGATTTCCCGTGAAGACGAGCTTTTCCTTGTGTTTGAAGCACTCACGTGACGCCTCGAAGCTTATCATAACCTTATCGACGCACCCGGAGAGTACTTTGTTTGTAACACCGGCAACGGCGTTCTGCTCATGTATAACCGTCGGTATTTTCATTGACGATGCGGCTTTCAGTACCGGCCAACAGACGTATCCTCCCGTGCCGATTACTATATCGGGTCCGAACGAGCGGATAATCTTCTTCGCCTCGAAAACCGACGTCACCGCCTCTTTGAGTGCCTCTATATTCTCACGGCAGAGCTTTCTCTTGAAGCCTCTGACCTTGACAAAGTGAAGCTTATACCCCTCCCTCGGGACGAGCGTGGTTTCGAGTCCTCTCTCGGTTCCGATAAATTCTATAACCGCATCGGGGTTCTTTTTCTTTATTATGCCTGCAATGGCGAGTGCCGGGTTTACGTGTCCGCCCGTTCCGCCTCCGCTTATGAGTACTCTCATGCTGTCAACTCCAAATATTAATTATTGAACGCTTGTATTTCCGCCGGCGTCACGGCGTTTTCTGCGCACGGTCGAGGGCTGTTTTTTCTCCACGAGAGAATATCTCGAAATACCGAGTACTATTCCCATTTCGCCGAGAAGAACGAGAACCGAAGAGCCGCCGTAGCTGAAGAACGGAAGCGATATACCGGTACTCGGAAGAATGTTTGTCACAACGCATATATTGAGGATCGTCTGAATTGCGACCTGAAAAACTATGCCGAGAGCAAGAAGTCTCGAGAATCTGTCAACCGCTTTCATGGCAATCGTTACTCCTCTGTATATGAGAAGCACGTACAGAAGTATTACCGCAACTGCGCCGATGAAGCCGAACTCCTCGCAGAATATCGGGAAAATATAGTCGTTCTGAGGTTCCGGAAGATAGAGCTGTTTCTGGTTGCTGTTGCCGAGACCGACGCCGAAAATTCCCCCTGCCGAGATTGCGTAAAGCGCCTGAGCCGGCTGCCACCCCTTACCGCCCGAAGCGTCGCTCATATACGAGAACGGGTCACGCCACACCTCGAGTCTTGTCACGGCGTGTGAAAGAGTCAGTGCAAGCACGGCAAGTCCCGCAACCGCAACGAGCGCCATTATACCGAAGTACTTCCACTTTGTCTCGCCGAGAAACATCATCATGAATATAATGAGAGCGATGATTATAAGTCCCGACATATGCGGCTGAAGGTACATGACCACTGCGCTCACAACGCCTACCGCACCGTAGGGAAGCACACCGTAGACGAAAGATTCTCGGAAGTTATCGGAGATAATCTTGTCTCTCTTTTTCGGTATATAGTCCGCAAACAGCAGAATTATCGCAAACTTATACACCTCCGACGGCTGAAATGAACCGAGCATGGGGAGGTTTATCCAGCGTTTTGCACCCTTAATGTTGGGAGCGATGCTTTCGGGTGCGATAATTACGAAAAGCATAAGCGCAAGGCTTGCAATGAAAATCGGCACAGTGAACTTTCTTATGATGTTCGTATCGACCTTTGAGGCAATAAGCATGACGGCGATTCCGAGAACCGCAAAGAGGATCTGCTTACGAGCGAAGAAGTAACTGTCACCCTTCTGCGTCTGTCTTGCGTAGGTATAGCTTGCGCTGAACACCATTACAGTTCCGATAAACAGAAGTATTATGACAAGTGCGAAAAACACGTAGTCGATATTTCCCCGCTCACGGTACTTTTTCATTTCCGAGCCGACAGTCGGAGCGTGCCGCAGGTTTTTTTCCGAAGGATTCGTCATCCGTATACCTCCAATCAATATATCCGTTTTCTCACGCTCTACGCATTATGCAAGGTATCCGTAAAGCACAAGTGCGGACGCTGCGGCGGTGACAAGCGAGAAGACCGTCACAATTTTAATCTCGCCCCAGCCGCACATTTCAAAGTGGTGGTGAATCGGCGTCATTTTGAACACACGCTTTTTCGTGAGCTTATACACCGTCACCTGTATGATTACCGAAACCGCTTCGGCTATGTATATTATTCCCACACCGACAAGTATAAGCGGCAATTCGAGCCAGAATGCAAGGCATACGACCGTTCCGCCGAGAAAAAGCGAGCCTGTATCACCCATAAAGACTCTTGCCGGGTGAAAATTGTAAACGAGAAAACCGAGCATACCGCCTATTACGGCTCCGCAGAGTATGAGCATGGTTGCGTCGGCATAAGCGGCGAAAAATCTGTGTGCGGCGACCGAGAAAAATATTGCCGCCATGAGAGTCACAGACGCCGCAAGTCCGTCGATACCGTCGGTGAGGTTCACCGCATTCACGAAGAATACAATGCCGAGTATCGCAAGCGGATAGAAGAACACTCCGAGGTCAATGCAGAAATCGGTAAACGGGAAACGAAGCACTGTTGAGAGTCTGCCGACGGCATTGAGTCCGACAAGGTAAAGCGCCGCAGAAAAGAGCTGGAGTATCATTTTCTGATTAGGCGTGAGTCCTTTATTCTGCTTTTTGAAGAACTTGACGTAGTCGTCAATAAGTCCCGTAAGTCCGCACAGAAGCATGAAACCGAGGCTCACAAGGAGCATTCCAAGCTCTCCCTCATGCTTCGACGCCTCGTAAACGCCGAGAGTCATCGCACAGATGAGTATTCCGCTGATAAAGAACAGACCGCCCATCGTCGGAGTCCCCTCCTTCGACTTGTGCCACCTCGGTCCTATATCGAGGATCTTCTGACCCATTTTAACACTTTTAAGCACAGGAATAAGCAGCCGTCCGAGAACCGCCGTGACGACAAAGGACAAAACTGCGCTTATGATAAACTCCGTCAACATATACTCACCCTCATATTGTTATTCTTGTTAATCCGAAACGTCCTTATGAATGAAATCGACCGTGACGACGGTGCCGGGTTTTGCCTCGGTGCCTGCCGCCGGGTTCTGCTTGGACGCAACCGCTCCGGAAACGCCGTCGATGTGCGCACCGGTAATATTGATGTTGAATCCGGCGTTTACAAGCGTTTTGTTTGCTTCGGACGCCGACATTCCCGTAACATACGGCACCGGCGTATCTGCGGCCGGCACTGCGTCTCCGACGTAAACAGCAATCACTCCGCCCTCCGTGAGCTTTGCGCCGGCTCTCGGGAACTGCTCGGTAACGGTGCTTCCGTTTCCTATGACCTTTATCTTGAGCTTCATCGAGGAAATGTTTCTCTTGACGTCGTCGAGGCTCTGACCTCTGTAATCAAGAACGCTTACCGCCATTTCCTCATCCTCGGTCTCCGTAGGCTCTATGCCGAGGTACGGGAGAATATCCGAGAGAATGCTTCCGACAACGGGGGCTGCAATAGTACCGCCGTAGTAGTTGCCCTGAGGCTCGTCGATTATGACGATAACCGCAACCTCGGGAGATTCAACGGGAGCGAATGCGACGCACGAACCTATATAAAGGTCTTTTTCGCCGGTTTCGGGATTTACCTTGTCTCGCTTCTGCGAAGTACCGGTCTTTGCGCCGATGCTGTAGCCCTTGACATATGCGTTCTTCGTTGAACCCATGGTTATGCCGTTTCCGAGATATGTCATGATTTTCTTCGACGTCTCCTCGGAGCAGACTCTGCGGACAACCTCTGTGTCGTAGCTTTCTATGGTGTTGCCGTCGTCGTCAACGAGCTTCTTTACGATATGCGGCTTCACAAGATCACCGCCGTTGGCAACTGCGGACACCGCACGAAGAAGCGACATCGGAGTTACCTTAAAGGTCTGACCAAAGGAATAAACCGCAAGCTCAACCTCGTTGAAGTTCGCCATGGAGGTATGGTAGATAGGTCTTGCTTCTGCCGGAAGATCAACTCCTGTTTTTTCCGTGAGACCGAAAAGCTCAAAGTAGTTGAAAAATCTCTCTTTGCCGAGACGCTTTGCAAGTGTCATGAACACAGGGTTGCAGGAGTTCTGGAGTCCCTGCTCGAAGCTTTCGACGCCGTGTCCGTAAACATTATGACAGTGAATGAGAGCGTCCGCAACCTGGAGAGAGCCTGTACAGGTGAAGGTCTCGGTTTCGGAGACGACGCCCTCCTCAAGAGCCATCGCTGAGGTGACAATCTTGAAGGTAGAACCCGGCTCGTAGCTCTCGCCGACGCCCTTGTTCGTCCACATTGTCATCATAAGCTCTTTACGGTACTCGTCAAGCGTGAGGTCACGTCCGTTGTACTTTGCGGTAAGTCTCTCGGGATCCTCTGCGGCAAGCGCAAGGAGCGTTTCGGAATAGCTGTCAAGCGTTGTCGGGTCATTGGGGTCATAGTCGGGCTTGGTGGACATACCGAGAATTTCGCCGGTTTTTACGTCCATGACAATGCCGAGGACTCTGTTTCTTGCGCCAGTATCGACAAGAGCGGCTTCAAGGTTCTTTTCAAGGAAGCTCTGAATATTCTTGTCAATCGTGAGAACGACGTTGCTTCCGTTATCGGAGGCGATATAGCTCTCGTATTTGAAAGGCATATCCTTTCCGACACCGTTGTGAGCGGTAACTATTCTTCCCGGCACACCCTTGAGAACGCTGTTGTACTGCGCTTCAATGCCGTATGCGCCGTCGCCGTCGTAGTTGGTAAAGCCTATAACATGGGAGGCGAGATGCCCCTCGGGGTAGTATCTCTTGGAG
>CAKSCN010000068.1 GCA_934444485.1 uncultured Eubacteriales bacterium
GAGTATACGCAAACGGTGGTTTTGAGGAGTGCAAGCGTTCCGCCCGTACCGGGAAGCCCTTTCGAGAACGGAAGCCCGACAATGCACCCGAGAAGTATAAAGAACATCACGGTGAAGAGTATGTTCTCGGCAAGAGCCGACGCACCTATCGCAAGAACCCCACGTCCCGACACTATCTCTGCTGAGGCGCTGTTTACTCCGACCGTACCCTTATACTTTATGCTTGTGTCGAGTACGGCGTATATGACAGCCGTGCATACCGAAACCGCCGTCAGAACGGGAATTATAAAGTACGGCGCACGGCTCTTTTTTGACGACTGCCTGCGGAAAGTGAGAAATCCGAAGAACATGAGTATATATCCGACGGCATTGGGAAGCACGTCAACGCTGTCAATGTGAAAGTTGCAGAGAAAAACAAGACCGGCAAATATAAAGACAAAGCCTCGGCTTATCGCACGCTCGGTGAAAAGCTTTGTGTCGGTGAGAATTTCTTCGGAGTACACCTTTTTCAGAGAACCGATGTAGATGCTGTCTTTGCGAATACGCCTGAAGTAGCCGCCGACGATCACAATGTAGCATATCGCCGCAACAATAACCGCAGTGTAACAAGCAAGCATTACCGGAGGCTTTGCGAGAGCCGCACTGAAGCGCACAGCATTGTAGCTCAAATCAAGCTCATCTTTCTGTCCGATAAGCTCGACCGTTTCGGGGAGAAATGTCAGAACTCCCTTTGCGATTGCAAATATGAAGCTCATCACCGACGCCCTGTTTGCAAGGTCGATAACTTTCGGCACGGACTCCGTTTCTCCGGTTTTCGGGTTCTTGCGGCGTTCAGTGACGGTCTTGGTCATGAACTTTCCGCCGTGCCGCTCCGCAGTGTATTCTACCGCTCCGTAAAGCGAGTTGAAGAAAACGATAAGGTAAACCGTCTCGATAACCGACGCCATAAAGGTGAGAGGGAGAGTGTAGTTGCGCTGTATAACCGAGATAACAAGCTTCAGAGCAAAGTAAGCCGTCATGTATTTCGTGAGTCTGTGCGCATACTCAAAGCGTCCGTCAAGGTCACGCAGCTTGTCCAGCCCCGCAATTATGAAGAGACAGCCTATAACGTCGGGCAAAAAGTCAACTATGCCGACATTGAAATTCAGAAAAAACAGCGTACCCGTAAAAATCAGTCCGAATCCCATAAACATACCTTCCTTTCCTTTTTATGTACACGTGATATAAACAAACGCCGTCACACCGATTGAGGTACCGGGGACGGCGCTTCTTTGTTATTTCTTTTTTCTTCCCGGACCGAAACGCTTGTCGAATACCTCAAGAGCTATGCGCTCCTTCTCTATGATGTCATCCGTGACAATCATCATGTAGAAACCGTATACCGTGTACGGGTAGTAGAGATAGAGGAGTATCGAGAAGAACATCGGAACAGCCGCCGCCGACGGAACAATCGCACCGATGATAAGCGATACGACGTAAACCGCCGTAAATATTATGCCGAACCTCGCACGTTTTTCACCCTTTGCGTAGCCGCACTTTTTTGCGATTGAACAGAGTGCGAGAGAGAGAAGCACGAGAAACACCGTGACAAGCGCCGTATGAACGACATTGAGTACTGAAAGCACCGTGTCACCGACATCGGCGTCGCTGATATCAGCGAGAGAGAAAACCTTGCAAAGCCACAAAACCGCATCGACAGCCGAGAAAGCGACTATCGCCGCCGAAGCGTACTTTGCACGGACAAAGTCCTTACCGTAAACCGACAGCTTGTCAAGTCCCTTGTATGCCGCCGCAAAGCCGAAAAGCTCTACAGGCACAAGTCTGAACATCAGAAGCGACAGAAGTCCCGGGAGTATAAGACCGAATCCCATTATTCGTCGTCCTCACTCTTTTCGCCGCTCTTGGGTGCGCCGCAGCACTTCTTGTACTTTTTGCCGCTTCCGCAGGGGCAGGGATCGTTGCGGCCTATGCTCTCGGCGGCGGAGCGTCTTACCGGCTCTTTGCGAGCTTCCGGCTTTGCCGCACTTCCGTATACGTTGCCGCCAGATGCTCCGGGGGCGGAGATGCGCTTGGGAGCGGCGTCACTGCTGAAGCCCTCCTTGGCGTCCTTCGCTATGTCTTTCTGCTCAACCTGCTTTGTCGCAACGGTGATGCCGAGTATCATCTTCGCAGTGTCCTCACGGATTGCGCCGACCATTTCGTCGAACATCTCGTTGCCCTCACGGGTGTATTCCTTGACGGGGTCCTTCGATGCAAACGCACGAAGTCCTATACCACCTCTGAGGTCGTCCATGGCGTCGATGTGCTCAATCCACTTTGTGTCAACGCATCTGAGAAGTATCTTGCGTTCAAGTCCCTTGTAGTAGTCCTCGGGAATAATCGCCATATTGTCCGCTATCTTCTTGTGCGCACGCTCGATAAGCTCGTCCTCTATCTTTTCGGGAGTTACGGCGTTTATTTCCTCGGAATTGTAGCGGAAATCGTCGTCGGTCGTGATGAGGTTCAAAAACTCCGAACGGAGAGCTTCAAGGTTCCACTCCTCGGGAATATCGCTCGGCATATACGCTCTTACGATGTTCTCTATCGTGCCGTCAATCATCGACATAATGTTGTCGTGAACGTCCTTGCCCTCAAGAACCTCCTGACGCTGACCGTAGATAAATCCTCTCTGTTTGTTCATGACGTCGTCGTACATGAGGACGTGCTTTCTGCGGTTGAAGTTTTCACCCTCAATACGCTTCTGCGCTCTCTCGACCACGGAAGAAATAATGCCGAGGTCAAGCGGTACGTTTTCGTCGTAGTTTGCCTTTGTGGCAAAGTTCTGCGTCATTTCGCCGCCGAAGAGCCTGAGAAGGTCATCCTCGAGAGACAGATAAAATCTCGAACATCCGGGGTCACCCTGACGTCCGGCACGGCCACGGAGCTGGTTGTCGATACGTCTCGATTCGTGTCTTTCCGTACCTATTATGAAGAGTCCTCCGACGTCGGCGACTCTCTTTGCCTCGGGCTTTGTTATCTGCGAGAACTTTTCCTCGTTGTCGGCAAACTCTTTTCTGAGCGCAATAATGTTTTCGTCGTCGGTTGCAAAGTAGCTTGTCGCAAGGCTTATTTCTTCCTCGGTTCTGCCATTCTTGCGCATCTCCTGCTTTGCCATGAATTCGGCATTACCGCCGAGCATGATGTCCGTGCCTCGTCCCGCCATGTTCGTGGAGATTGTTACCGCACCGAATTTACCTGCCTGTGCGACTATCTCCGCTTCCTTTTCGTGGTACTTTGCATTCAGTACGTTGTGCGGAACGCCCTGCTTTTTGAGTATGCCGGAAAGGAACTCCGACTTTTCGATTGAGACCGTACCCACAAGCACCGGCTGACCCTTTGCGTGGCATTCCTTTATCTGCTCGACGACCGCTCTGTACTTTGCCGCCTCGTTGACGTAAACGGCGTCGTTGTAGTCCTTGCGGATCATCGGTCGGTTGGTCGGAACCTCAACAACGTCGAGATTGTATATTTCACGGAACTCGTCTTCTTCTGTCAGCGCCGTACCCGTCATGCCGGAGAGCTTTTTATAGAGACGGAAGTAGTTCTGGAAGGTGATGGTCGCAAGAGTCTTGGACTCGTTCTTTATCTCGACTCCCTCTTTCGCCTCGATTGCCTGATGAAGTCCGTTGGAATAGCGTCTGCCCATCATGATACGACCCGTGAACTGGTCAACTATGAGAACCTCGCCGTCACGTACAACGTAGTCGATGTCGTTTTTCATAACGCCGTGTGCGTTGATTGCTTGGTTGATGTGATGAGCTATTGTCTGGTTTTCCGGGTCGGAGAGGTTTTCGAGACCGAAATACTTTTCCGCTTTCGCAACGCCGCTTGCCGTGAGAACCGCTTTCCTCGCCTTTTCGTCAACAATGTAGTCGCCGCCGATGTTTTCGTTGTCCTCTTTGCTGTCAAGCTCCTTTATGACCTTGACGGTGAGCGTGCGTACGAACTTGTCCGCTTTCCGGTAAAGGTCGGTGGACGCTTCGCCCATGCCGGAAATGATAAGAGGAGTTCTCGCCTCGTCGATGAGGATTGAGTCAACCTCGTCCACTATCGCAAAGGCATGACCTCTCTGAACAAGACCGGACTTTGTGACCGCCATGTTGTCACGCAGATAGTCGAAACCGAATTCGTTGTTTGTACCGTAGGTTATGTCGGCTTTGTACGCCTCCTTGCGCTCCTCCGGCGTTTTTCCGTGAACGACAAGACCTACCGTCATTCCGAGGTAGTTGTAAACCTTGCCCATCCACTCGCTGTCTCGGCGTGCGAGGTAGTCGTTTACCGTGACGACGTGTACACCCTCGCCCTTGAGTGCGTTGAGGTAGCAGGGGAGAGTTGCCATAAGCGTTTTACCCTCACCGGTTTTCATCTCCGCAATTCTTCCCTGATGAAGAATGAGACCGCCTATGAGCTGTACACGGTAGTGCTTCTTTTCGAGTACTCTCCACGATGCCTCTCTCACTGCGGCGAAAGCGTCGGGAATGAGGTCGTCGAGAGTTTCGCCCTTGGCAAGTCTGGCCTTGAGTACGGCGGTCGTGCCTCTCAACTCGTCCTCGCTCATTGCGGCGTACTTGTCCGAAAGCGCCTCTATTGCGTCTATTGTCGGCGTGAGCTTCTTTACTTCACGTTCGCTTCTTGTACCGAATATTTTGGTTATTATACCCATTGTATTTATTCTCCTGACTTAAAATTGTGTACATCAGTCGAATTTAAACGACTGAATAATATGTGCAAGTGTGGGTGCGTGGGCGTCGTAGTCCTCTTCACTTGCCGTATATGTGATTGTGTACACAATCTTGTTGTGAATACAGATAACCGACGCAAATTTGTACGATGCGTCCATTACCGTAGCCGTATAGGAGATCTTCTTTGCGTCTTCGTCCGCAAGGGATATTTCTTCCTCCGATACGAGAGAGAAATTGCCGAGCGTTTCCTCAAAGCTTGCACGGTACTTTTCAAAGTACTCGTCGATTGAGGAATAGTCCTCCGAGGGACGGAACGCCGTCACCGAAACGCTTGCGGCGGAATCCTGCGATTTGACCGCTATCATGCCGTCGTCACGTGTCTTTTCCCATGTTTCGGGGTATTCAAACGTGTAATCGACGTTTTCGCCTCCGGCAATGAGAAATCCCGAGCTTGCCTGTCTTACCGACGAGCAGGCCGTGAGAATTATCGACGTGGAAACGATAAGACAAGCCGCAACTATTGATCTTTTCATATTTGTAAACACCTGCCTTTCAAGCGAATATGCGGATTATCTCAGCCGCAACGACTAAAATAATACATTATAGTATTATAGAGCAAACCGCACTCTCAATAAACGGCAATTTGTAAACTTTTGACTAAGTAATTAAAATTTAATAATAAGCGGTTGAATTTCATGCAAGAATAGTGCATAATAGTTATGATGTATGATTGTTCGTGATAATATGCCTCGGCGAATCCCGGGCGTCACGGCTTGTTTCGGCGGAGCTTTTTCCGGTGTACCGTTTATACCGGAGGAACGTGAGGTGCTCTGACGATGACGGCGTGACGGTCGAGGAGATTCTTGCGCAAATTTTGTGCGCAATTTTTGCACGCACTTTTTACCGTGCGGCTTATTACAGTGTTATTTATTTTTTGTACATAAAACTTAACGAAAGAAAGGATGATTGTCTTAATATGGCAAGAAACAAGAACAAAAACGAAAATAAGGCAAAGTATACCGGACCGAAGCTCAAGGTAATACCCCTCGGAGGTCTCGGCGAAATAGGAAAGAACATGACCGCCGTCGAATACGAGGACGACATAATAGTTATCGACTGCGGACTCGGTTTCCCGGACGACGATATGCTCGGAGTGGATTTGGTTATCCCGGATATAACCTACCTCCAGAAGAACGAGGAAAAGGTGAGAGGCATATTCTTAACCCACGGACATGAGGACCATATAGGAGCGCTTCCGTATGTGCTTCGTTCGCTCAACGTCCCCGTTTACGGCACGCCTCTTTCCCTCGGCATACTCAACAACAAGCTCATCGAGCACGGACTCGAGAAGACGACGTCGCTTCGCAAGGTAAAGCACGGTGACAGAATTAAGGTCGGCGTTTTCACGATAGAATTCGTGCGTGTAAACCACTCGATTGCCGACTCCTCGTCGATAGCGATAACCACGCCTGTGGGACTTGTGCTTTTCTCGGGCGACTTCAAGATAGACCTCACGCCGATACAGGGCGAGCCGTTTGACTTCGCACGCTTCGGAGAACTCGGAAAAGAGGGCGTGCTTGCGCTCTTCTGCGAATCGACCAACGCCGAAAGACCCGGCTACACAATGTCCGAAAGACACGTCGGAAAGTCCCTCGACGGCATTTTCAGAGGCTGTGACAAGCGCATAATCGTCGCAACATTCTCGTCGAACGTCCACCGTGTTCAGCAGATAATAGACTACTCGCACAAGTACGGACGCAAGGTTGCCGTAACCGGAAGAAGTATGCTCAACGTGCTGACTGCGGCAAACGAACTCGGCTACATGAGCATTCCCGCAGGAACTCTTATCGATATCGCCGATATAAAGCGATATAAGCCGGAGGAGCTTACCATAGTCACCACCGGCAGCCAGGGCGAACCGATGAGCGCACTTTACCGCATGGCGTATGCGGAGCATGACAAGGTTCAGCTCACACCCAACGACCTCGTCGTTATCTCTGCGTCCCCCATCCCCGGAAACGAAAAGCTCATAATAAAGATAACAAACGAGCTTCTCAAAAAGGGCGTCACCGTACTCAACAATTCCGACGCCGAGGTTCACGTATCCGGTCACGGCTGTGCTGAAGAGCTTAAAATGATGCACGTTCTCACAAAGCCGAAGTTTTTCGTGCCGATGCACGGTGAGTTCAGACACCTCAAAAAGCATACGGAGCTTGCGGAAGAGGTCGGTATGCCCAAAGAGAATATGCTCATCGCCGAGATAGGCAACGTAATAGAGCTTACCCCCGACTCCATGGAAATAAACGGAAGCGTGCCGTCGGGCAAGGTACTCGTTGACGGCTTCGGAGTGGGAGACGTCGGAAACATTGTCCTTCGTGACAGACGCCACCTCTCACAGGACGGACTTATCGTTGTCGTTGCGGCGGCGAACTTCGACGAAGGCTTCCTCGTTTCCGGACCCGATATCGTGTCGAGAGGCTTTGTGTATGTCCGTGAAGCCGAGGAGCTTATGGACAGCGTGAAGGAGCTTGCCGAGGAGGTTCTCAATCAGTGCTTCGACAGCGGAATGAACGACTGGAATACGATAAAGACAAAGGTCAAGGACGAGCTTTCTTCCTATATTTATTCGAGAACCAAGAGAAAGCCCATGATACTGCCGGTTATACTCAACGTTTGAGCGTCGTGCGGCAATACCGAAGGTAAAATGAGATGAAATACAGGATTACCCCCGAAGCGTCTGTCATAGGCAGAGTGGAGGACAATATATATCTTGCCGTCCTCGGCTGTGTTGCGGCAGGCATGGAGGACGAGGAAAAAATCGCCGAAAAGCTCGGTACTGACAAAAGCACCGCTTACAGCGCAATAGCCTTCTGGAAGGGCGCAGGTATTCTCGGCATTGACGCAAAAGAAGAGAAAGCCGAGGGCGCACCGCAAATTCTCCCGTCGTCGAAGAGCGAGAGGGGAATACCGTCGTATACGTCGTCGGAGCTTGCAAGTCACATCGACGAAAACAAGGAGATAGCGTCGCTTCTGCATTATTGCTCAAAGCGCACCGAGAGAATTCTGAGTCCTGCCGAAACGGGGGATATCGTTTACCTCGTCGATTCGGTCGGACTTACTCCGTCGATGGTGATGACGCTTGTCAATTACTTCGCCGACAGAGGAAAAAGGGGAATACGCTATATCGCAAAGTCGGCGATATCCATATACGACGAGGGAGCGACGGACGATGCGCTTCTCAACGAGTATATCCGCAAAAAGACGGAGTACGACAGCGGAGAGACCTTCTTCAGAACGCTCATAGGTGCCGGAGGACGCACTCTCATAAAGAAAGAGAAAGCGTTTGTCGAAAGATGGCTCGTCGGCGGAAAGACGGACAAGGGACTCATAAAGGAAGCCTACGAACGCACCGTTGCAAAAACCGCAAAGCCGTCGGTTGACTATATGTCAAAAATACTCGAGAACTGGGAGGCGAGCGGATACAAAACTCCGGAGGACGTAAAGCTTGCGGAGCAGAACAGGAGTGTTTCCGCCGATAGCAGCGCCGTGCCGTTTTCCGAGCGCAAGGGAGCGTCGCTTGATGATTTTGACGAAGCGTCTGCGGCTCTTTCCGAAAATGCCGGTTCCGCAAACGATTCGGACGATATGACGGCGTTTTTCGGTGATAATTAAACCTTTGAGTGGAAGAAATTCCGAGGGAGGGAGTTTAACCGCATGAGGATAACCGATATAAAGATAGACAGCTTCGGCGGACTCGAATCGTTTGAGCTTGCTCCGTCGAAAGGAATAACCGTCATACACGGAAAAAACGAGGCGGGCAAAAGTACCGTCGGAACATTTATAAAGTTTGCGCTTTACGGTCTGCCGGGCAGAGGCAAGGAAGTCGTCGGCAACGAAAAGCTGAAGTTTACGCCGTGGAGCGGAAAGCCGCCTTGCGGAAGTCTTGAGCTTGAAACCGAGAGCGGAGAGAAGTACCGCATAACACGCCGCTCGGGTGCGGCGTCCGGACTTGAGTTCACGTCGGCGTCGGGCGAAAATGTGCAGTGTGAAGACGACCCCGGACATACGCTTCTCGGAATTGACCGCACTGCATTTGAAAAGAGCGCATTTGTGGGTCAGTCGGATATTTCCGGGGGAAGACTTGCGGGACTTTCCGATACGGTGCGTGAGCTTCTGTTTTCCGGAGAGGGCGATGCGGCGGCGGACGACGTGCGAAAAAGACTCACCGACGAGAAAAATCTCATATACAATACGTCGAGAAAGACGGGTACGCTCTTCGAGCTTGAAAAAAAGAATTCGGAGCTTGAGGAGGAAATCGAAAAGTATGCCGCCGCACACAGAGAGCTTCTCGAATCGGAGTTCAAACTCGACAGTATAAAGCAGTCCTTCGCAAGAAATGAAGAGGATAAGGCGGCTCTTGAAAAGCAGATGAAGAACATTTCCGCCGCCGAAGCGAAAAGACTTATCGGAGAGATGGAACGTCTTGCCGACGAAGCGGAAAATGCCCGTGTCGAAATGCGCAAAACCGAAGCCGTGGTGTCCTGCGGTGGATTTATTCCGGACTCCGATTTTATTGCCGAAGCCGACCGTGCCTACTATGCCGTGAAAGCCTCGGCAGAAAACTCCGAAAACGCCGACAAGGCTCTCGCCGACGCCAAGCAGCGTTTTGCCGAGGGCGCAAAGAAATACGCCGGTGTGTCAAAGCTTGAGGAGCTTCTTGCGGACAGAAACGAACAGCTCGACGAAAGAGCCTGCAAGCTGCTTACGGCAAAGGTCAGAGCACTGAAGAACGCCGCCGACGCCGCACACAGACATGCCAAGGTTTCGCTCTGCCTGTTCTTCCTCCTGATAACGATACCGCTTTACTTTTACTTCAAAGCCAAGGAAAACGGCATTATCGGTGAGCTTCGCCTTTTGTGCGACAGATACGGCTTTTCCGACGCCGACGAGCTTGAAAGAACGCTTGCGGTGTACCCGGCAGTGTGCGAGTTCAATAATTCTGCACGCCGCAGCATAAGAGACGCAGTGAACGACGCCGACCGTATGAAAAAGGCATATGAACGGTCTGTCGGTGAGCTTGAATCGCTTGCCGCAAAGTGCGGACGTGAGAAAGACCCGTCATGGAGCGGTGATTTTACAGCGGCCTACCGTGCTTTCAGAGCGGAGGTCAGGGAGACGGTCGCACGTGTGGAAAAAGCACGGGACGGATACCGCACGGCACGTGAAAAGTATCTCGAATTTGCCGAAATGCACGAATCGGACGAGCTTGAGAAAAAGGCGGCGGAGTACGACGAAACCGTGCCTCTCGAGCCTGAGGAAAAGGTTCGCAGAAATCTCGGCTTTGTGACCGAAGCGAATAAGCGGCTCTCGGTGCAGATTGCCGAGCTTGAACGTGAAACCGGTATCCTCACCGGAAGCATACCCAACCCCACCGTCCTTGTAAGCGAGGCGGCGCTTGTGAAGAAGCGAATCTCCGAGGAGACGGAAAAGAGGGATGCGCTTATTGCCGCAATCGAGGCTCTTGACACCGCCTGCGAGAATATAAGAGTCGGAGCGTTCCCGGGGCTTTCCGAACGTGCGAGCGAGCTTTTCTCTCTCATGACCGACGGAAAGTACGACGCACTGACCGTTTCCGGATCGGACAGCCGCATAGAAGTGCGTGAAAAAGGCAGTGCGGTGTTCAGAAGCGCAGACTACCTGAGTGCAGGGGCGTTCGACGCCGCATACGTCGCAGTGAGACTTGCGTTTTCGGAGTGCTTCTGCCGTGAAAAACCGCCCGTCGTGTTCGACGATTCTTTCGCAAGACTTGACGACAAAAGACTCGAAAACGTCCTGCGAATTTTGACAAAGCTCTCGGACAGATATCAGATTTTCATCCTCACCTGCCACGACAGAGAGGTAAAGCTTCTCGAAAATGCCGGAAGCGGTGCGGAAATCCGTTCGGTGAAGGTATGAGCTTGCGGCGGACTGTGTGACGCTTGCCGTGGAAAATGTATAAACTCCGACGCAAACCCATGCTTCTCTTTGTAAAAAACGGAAATTCGACAAAGTTAATATTTTATACCTTGTATTTTCACGGAAAATATAGTATAATAGCGACGTATGAAAAAAGTGCGGTTGCGGACTGTAAACCGCCGGGGAAGGAGAGTTTTCATGAAAAGCGTCAGTACCTGCATTCACGGTATCGGCTATGTGGTCTCTTATTCCCTTTTTCGTTTGTGCGGACAAAAGGTCGGCAGGCTTTCACGTTTTCGGTGAGGGCTTAGGCCGGCTTTTCTTTTGACCTGTGCAGTCTCAAAATACGGTAAATAAAAGAAAGGAAGATAAAATCATGAGTAATCTTACAGTGTTTGATCATCCGCTTATTAAACACAAGACCTCCATCCTTCGCGACAAACGCACCGGAAGCAAGCAGTTCAGAGAGCTTATCGAAGAAATTGCAATGCTTATGGGATATGAGGCGCTGAGAGACCTTCCCCTTGAAGAGCTTGACGTTTCCACCCCCATCACAACGACAAAAGCTCCCTTTATCTCGGGCAAGAAGCTTGCAATTGTCCCTGTTCTCCGCGCCGGTCTCGGCATGGTAGGCGGACTTCTCGCACTCGTTCCCTCGGCAAAGGTGGGACACATCGGGCTTTACAGAGACCACGAAACTCTCGAACCCAAGGAATACTACTGCAAGCTCCCTGAGGATATCCAGGACAGACTCGTAATAATCCTTGACCCCATGCTCGCAACGGGCGGCTCAGCAGAAGCGGCCGTAAACTTTGTAAAGCAACAGGGTTCAAAGCATATCAAATTTATGGCGATACTTGCCGCTCCAGAAGGTATCAAGAGACTCACCGAGGCTCACCCCGATATTCAGGTTTACTGCGGCAGTGTTGACGAAAAGCTCAACGAGAACGGCTATATAGTTCCCGGTCTCGGTGACGCAGGCGACAGAATATTCGGCACAAAGTAATTTTTAAATTATAATGGGCAATAATATAACAGCAATGTGAAAGGATAGGTGTAAAAAATGGCACTTGTATCAGCAAAGGAAATGCTTACAAAGGCAAAGGCAGGTCACTATGCCGTAGGTCAGTTCAACATCAATAACCTCGAGTGGACAAAGGCTATTCTCCTTACCGCTCAGGAAAACAATTCTCCCGTAATTCTCGGTGTGTCCGAGGGCGCAGGAAAGTATATGTGCGGCTATAAGACGGTTGTCGGAATGGTTAAGGGCATGATCGAATGCCTCGGCATTACGGTTCCCGTAGCTCTTCACCTCGACCATGGCACATATGAGGGTGCTCTTGCGTGCATCGACGCAGGCTTCTCCTCCGTTATGTTCGACGGTTCTCATTACCCGATTGAAGAGAACATCGAAAAGACCAAGGCGCTCGTTAAGCTCACCGGCGAAAAGGGTCTCTCTCTCGAGGCTGAGGTAGGCGCTATCGGCGGCGAAGAGGACGGCGTTATCGGTGCCGGCGAATGCGCAGATCCCGATGAGTGCAAGATGA
>CAKSCN010000069.1 GCA_934444485.1 uncultured Eubacteriales bacterium
GTATGGCTTCGGAAATGCATGAATAACGGTACCGCCGCTGTCGCTTTGTTCTTGAGACATACTTTTAAAATATGCATTCGTAAAAGAAGGCCGGCTACCCATGCCGACTTTAAATTTTTATCCCCTAAAAAAACAAAGGCGGCACATTTTCTGCACCGCCGGAATACTTGTTAAATTAAAGAACACACTGCAAAAACTGCTTTGTTCGGTCGTTTTTGGGCGAGGTGAAAATCTCATCGGGTGTTCCTTGCTCGATTACACGACCGTCGTCCATAAACAGCACCCTGTTCGCAACCTCACGTGCAAAACCCATTTCGTGCGTTACGACAACCATCGTCATACCGTCCTCGGCAAGCTCCTTCATGAGATCGAGAACTTCGCCGACCATTTCGGGGTCGAGAGCGGATGTGGGCTCGTCAAAAAGCATAACGTCGGGATTCATTGCGAGCGCACGAGCAATCGCTATACGTTGCTTCTGACCGCCGGAAAGCTGTGACGGAAATGCGTCAGCCTTGTCGGGGAGACCGACTCTCTTGAGAAGCTCCATTGCCTTCGCCTCCGCTTCAGCCTTGTCTGTTTTGAGAAGCTTTATCGGGGCAAGCGTGATGTTCTCTAAAATGGAAAGGTGAGGGAAGAGGTTGAAATGCTGGAACACCATTCCCATTTTTCGACGCAACTTGTTTATGTCGCATTTTGGTGAGGTTATCAGTGTGTCCTCAAACCATATCTCACCCTCGGAGGGCTCTTCAAGACGGTTGAGACAGCGCAGAAAGGTTGATTTACCGCTTCCGGACGGGCCGATAATAACCACCTTTTCACCCTTTGAAATGTGCTCGGTTACACCTTTAAGCACCTTAATTTCGTCGTGCTTGCCGAAATTCTTGTAAAGACCTTTAACGCTTATCACCCTTGTGAAGCCTCCTTTCGAGTATCGAAACGCACTGCGAAAGACCAAGTACGAGTATGAGGTAGATTATCGCAACCGCAAGAAGCGGCATATAGTTGCTGTAGGTTATCGAACGAATTTTAAGACCGCCCTGAGTGAGGTCGGCAACGCCGATGTAGAACGCAACCGAGGACTCCTTCAAGAGTGCGATAAACTCATTTGCAAGTGAGGGAAGAACCGCTTTGAATGCCTGCGGAATGATTATGTAGAGCATCGTCTGCATATACGTAAAACCAAGGCTTCTGCCGGCTTCCGTCTGTCCTTCGTCAATGGACATTATGCCGCCGCGAACGATCTCGGAAACGTATGCTCCGGAGTTGAGACCGAAACAGAGAACCGCCGCCGGGAATTTCTCAACGCCTATAGGGAGAAGAACGACAAAGTATACGATAAGAAGCTGAACCATAACAGGCGTGCCTCTCATAACCGAAAGGTATATCTTGCATATCTCCGAAATGAACGCAAGCTTGCCGGTCTTTTGATTTGTGCATCTGATAACGGCGACGAGAAAACCTATCACTATACCGAGAAGTACGGCAAGGAACGTAATCTCAAGTGTCGTAAGCAAACCGTTTGCGAGATACTTCCACTGATTGTTGTGAATGAAGTTTCTCGTAAAATCGTATTTTATCGCATTCCACGTCTTTATGAGCGGAATACTTGCGTCGGGCTTAGAGCTGTCGTAGTTCGTGAGCTTGAGACAGTCGGATATGCCGGTTCTCAGAGTGTTCTGATTTACTATCGAAACCGCTTCACCGTTGTATGTCACCGTATCGACTGCCGCAATTGCCTTCTGTGCGTCGAGTATACCGCCGAAAACCGTGTTTACCGTTTCATCGTTGAGATAAAGTCTGTACTCTCCGTCAATGTCGAATATCTCGAGAACAATGCTGCCGCTTGACTTTTCGGCGGTGTTTGCGTCTTCCTCAAGCATTGACGTGAGACGGAGCTTTATCTTTGTCGCATTTGTTTTGATACCGTTGTTTTTGTTGTCGATATAGAACGAATATGCGTCGGCAACGTACTTTTCAACATTGGTTTCCACAACAGTGCCTATGTCGAGAGTCTCATACGAGCAGTCAAGAATAATATTTCTCTCATTGCCGTATGAAACACTGTTTACCGTTACCTTCGAGTTTTCGGCAACATACTTTGCACCGGCGGCAACACTGTTCGGAAGTTTCGCCAGTTCGTCGTCAACGAAGCTCTGCGCCTCCTCGACAGTCATGGTTCCCTTAAAACGGTTGTTTGCGGACTGTACGGCAAAAGTCACCGCAAGCGCAACTATAGCTATTAAAATAATTGCCGATGCAACTTTCAGGGAATGATACTTACTCTTCTTTTTCATTATTGTACTCTCCATTGTGCCGGTGTTTTGTATATGCCGATTAATTGCATATATACCGCAAACGGGAATGGAGACCATTCCCGTAAGACCTTATGTTCCGCACCGGGGAAAGAGCGCTTTCGCACACTGTCACCCGTTATTGCCGATTAACTCAGCCGATGTACTTTGCAACGATTTCGTCGATTGTACCGTCAGCCGTAAGCTCGTCGATTGCCTTGTTGAGTGCTTCGAGAAGCTCTGTGTTGCCCTTCTTTACGCAGATTGCGTAGTCCTCGTCAGCGTAAGAGGTTTCAAGAATCTTGAGACCTTCGTTCTCGGCAACAAGTGCCTTAGCCGGCTCGTTATCGATGATTACGCAGTCAACCGAACCGCCTGCGAGTGCGAGAACAGCTTCGTTGCCGTTAGCGTACTGAACAACGTTTTCAGCACCGAAATCGTCGGTGGAGTATGTGTCGCCTGTTGTACCGAGCTGAACGCCTACCTTGTAGGTTGTGTCGCCGTAGAGGTCGTCAACGGTTGAGATGGGGGAGTCCTCTTTAACGATGATGGCCTGGATGCCGTTAGCGTAGCTGGAGGTGAAATCAACGCTCTCAAGTCTCTTCTCGGTAACGGTCATGCCTGCCATACCGAAATCAACAGCACCCTCGTTAACGGAGGTGATGATGGAATCGAATGCCATGTCGCTTATCTCGAGCTTCTTGCCGAGCTTTTCAGCGATTGCTTCAGCGATCTCAGCGTCGATACCGATGATCTTGTCGCCTTCGTAGTACTCATAGGGCTTGAAGTAAGCGTTGGTAGCCATTACGATAACACCGTCGTCAGTTGTGTCGTCAGCTGCGGCGTTGTCGTCCTTGGTCTCGTCTTCGGCAACGTCGGGAGTCTCTTCGCCGTTGTTGTCGGGAGTCTCGCCGTTTACCTCGGTTTTGTCTTCGGTGTCGTTTGTGTTGTCATCTGTGTTTGCATTGTTGCAGGCTGCGAAGCAGAACGTAAGCATAAGTACTGCAAGCGCAAGCGCAAGGATCTTAGTGAACTTCATGATAAGTTCCTCCATTAGTAAATAAATTCAAAAAGAACGCCGCACCGCATATACGGAAACGATGCATAAAAATTCTTTTTATGCGGCTATTATACAACTGTTTTTCCGATTTGTCAATAGCAAATTTAAAATTTGTATAGATAAACAAAAATCCCCACCGCAAAAAGACGTCTGTTGAACACATTTTGCGGTGAGGAAAACTTTATGCAGTAAAATGAATATTAAAAGTCGTCGTCGGCGTCAAAAACGGCAAAGCCTTCTGTGCTTGTAACGGGAAGAGAAATCACAAACGAGTGCGCCTTCGAGGCAATTCCGGCGTCGCGGCGTATTGCTTTCATTATGTCGTTTCTGAGCTTTACGGGGGTTACGATAAGCACAAGCTCTTTTTCGTCGGCAATGGATACACCGAAGAATTTCTCGGCTCGCTTTGCTCCCGTACCCTTTGCTTTGATTGTCGTTCCGCCCGTTGCGCCGGCGGTGCGTGCCGCATCCATCACGAGATCCGTGTATCCCGCCTCGCATATTGCGATAATAAGTTCGTTCTGTATTTTCATGGAATCCTCCTCGTCCTTATCGATTAGTTCCTCATCGTGTGAGATATATTCAAGCGTATGCACGCTGTCGAGACTGCTTATCGGCACTGTAAAGGTTACTCCGGTGTCGGGAAGGTGAAGAAGTAGGTTGTCCTTCAGTGCGTGACTCAGCTTATCCGCTTTTGCCTGCGTTGTCACCGTTATTATGAGCGACTTTTCCGTGTGCTCAAGTCCGAACAGACTCAGCGTCGGCATCTTTGCCGTTCCGTTGCATGGCGAAACGTAGTTTACGTGCGCATCAAGCTTCGAGAACATTTCGAGAACCTTTTCGGTGCTGTCACGCCGTATAATAGTGAACAATAAAGATATTTCTTTCATTTATATATGCTATCCTTTCATTCGTGTCGTACACAGCGTGCGTTAAAGCTCCACTATGTCCTCATCGTCGGGAACCGCATTTTCGCTGACTGTTACGGTCGGCTCATCGGTATTCTCATTTTTGTGCTGACGGTCGAGCTTGTATTTGTAGACAAGACCCAGAAGCTGAATTGCGATAAGCGGAGTCATTGCCACCATTGCCACCACGCCGAAGGCATCGGTTACGATGTTTCCCCCGACCGCCTCACAGGCACCCATGGCGAAGGCAAGAAGAAAGGTTGCCGTCATGGGACCGGACGCAACTCCGCCCGAGTCGAACGCTATCGAGGTGAATATGCTCGGTACGAAAAATGTGAGAATGAGCGAGAGCGCATAGCCGGGAATTATTATCCAGAGAATCGAAATTCCGGTAAGCACACGCATCATTGCAAGTCCGACCGACGCCGAAACGCCGAGTCCGAGAGCAATTGAAAGTGCTTTTCCGGGAATGGCACCGGCAGTTACCTCCTCAACCTGCTTTGTGAGAATATGTACCGCAGGCTCGGCGTCGACTATAAAGTAGCCCATAAGCATACCGAGGGGAATTATTATCCAGTTGTAGCTGAGTTCGCCGATAAGCTTTCCTATATAGCTTCCGACCGGCATGAAGCCGACGTTAACTCCCGTAAGAAAAAGTATAAGTCCGATGTAGGTGTACACAACACCGATGAGAATTTTTGCGAGTGCCTTGCCTTTCATTCTGCCGCTCACTAACTGAAACAGAAGAAAGAATATAACAATCGGCGCAATCGCAATCGCAACCTCTTTCATGTAATCGGGGAAGCTCTCGAGAAATATTCTCTTGAGATCGGTTGACGTCTCGATGCTCAAATCCGCAAAGTTCTCGGTCGCCTGTCCGGAAGGCTTGTAGATAAGCCCGAGAATAAGCACCGCAATAATCGGCCCTATCGAGGAAAGCGATACAAGACCGAAGGAGTCGTTTTCCGCATTGCTGTCTGAACGTATCGACGAGACGCCGACGCCGAGAGCCATTATAAACGGTACGGTCATGGGACCCGTTGTAACGCCGCCGGAGTCGAACGAAACCGCAAGAAAGTCCGGAGATACGAAGTACGCAAGTGCGAAAACGACCGCATAAAACCCAATGAGAAGGTACGAAAGCTTTATCGCAAATACAATTCGCAGCATTCCTATAACAAGGAAAATACCGACGCCCACTGCGACTGAAAGTATAAGCGTCATGTTCTCGACGTTCGGCACCTGCTCCGCAAGTACCTGAAGGTCAGGCTCGGAGATTGTCACCATAACTCCGACAAAGAATGACACAAGAATAATTGCGAGTATGTTTTTCGACTTTGTGATTTTAGCACCCACATATTCGCCCATCGGCGTCATTGAAAGCTCTGCGCCGAGAGTGAAAAAGCCCATTCCGACGACAAGAAGCACAGAGCCTGCAAGAAAAGCGAGCAGTGTACCGCTTGAGACTGGAGCTATCGTGAAGCACAGGACAAGGACGATAAGAGTAATCGGCAATACCGAGGCAAGCGATTCTCTTATCTTGGCTTTCAGAATGGTTTGCTCTTTTTTGATAATGGAATTCCCGAATTTCAATTAGTTGCCTCCCACATATTTTTTATATTACATATTATACACGAAAAATACCGTCCGTTGATTTTCATACAGTGGAATTTTTGTTAAATAAATGAAAAAATTCGCCGTTTTCTCTTGATATTATCTTAACACCGTGGTATAATCTTAAGGCTGTTAACAAAAAGAAAGGAAAATGAAAAATGGATCTGCAAAGCATGATAAGCGTGCTGTATGAGAACCTGTTTGCAATAACATGGCAGCAGTGCGTAATGTGGCTTATCGGAGGTATACTCATTTACCTTGCGATAAAGAAAGAAATGGAGCCTTCGCTTCTTTTGCCGATGGGCTTCGGCGCAATACTCGTAAACCTTCCCAATTCCGGCGCAATCACACAGGCAATCGCCGAGAGCGTCGGCGAAGAGGGAATAGTAAGCATTCTCTTTAAGTCGGGTATAGCAAACGAACTCTTTCCGCTTCTGCTTTTCGTGGGAATCGGTGCGATGATAGACTTCGGTCCGCTTCTCGCAAACCCGAGACTCATGCTCTTCGGTGCGGCGGCACAGTTCGGTATATTCTTCACTTTCAGCATGGCAAGACTCTTCGGCTTCTCGATTGAGGACGCCGCTTCTATCGGTATAATAGGCGCCGCAGACGGTCCCACATCGATTTTTGTCGCAAACGTGCTTAAATCGAATTACCTCGGCGCAATAGTCGTTGCCGCATATTCGTATATGGCGCTTGTGCCGATAGTTCAGCCGCCCATTATAAAGCTTATCACGACAAAGAACGAGCGCCTTATAAAGATGCCTTACGCTAAGGACGGCGTTTCCAAGACGACGAAGATTCTCTTCCCGATAATCATTACCATAATCGTCGGCATAGTATCTCCCAAGAGCGTTGCGCTCATAGGCTTCCTTATGTTCGGCAACCTTGTCAGAGAGTGCGGCGTGCTTGACAGCCTCTCGGAGACGGCGCAGAAGGTTCTCGCAAACCTCATCACGCTTTTCCTCGGTATCTCTATCGCAGAGAGAATGCAGGCGTCGGAATTTCTCAATCCGCAGACGCTCCTTATCCTCGGACTCGGTCTTATCGCATTCATTTTCGATACGGTCGGCGGAGTAATGTTCTGCAAGCTTCTTAACCTCTTCCTCAAGCAGAAGATTAACCCCATGATTGGTGCGGCAGGTATATCCGCATTCCCGATGTCCGCAAGAGTCGTACATAAAATGGGACTTGCCGAAGACAGCAGCAACTTCCTCCTTATGCATGCGATCGGTACAAACGTTTCCGGACAGGTAGCCTCGGTTATCGCAGGCGGTCTGCTTCTCGGCTTCGTTCAGAGTATGTGATAAGGGAATAGGAGGTATAATTTATGAAATCAGTTAAACTGTTTGCAATTACAGCCGCTCTCATCATGCTCTTCTCCGTTGTAGGTACGGGCTTGGTTTTCGCAGAAAACGCCGAGGATGCGGTTGTCACAACGGCTCTTCTTCCCGATGACTCTTCCGAATCTGTAGAGGTAAACGACGATGCCGAAGCTCCCGAGGAAGTGCTCGGAGAGGAAGAAACCGACGCCGAAACCGACAATAAGGCTGTAACAGAGTTCAAAATTTGCGTACCCGAGTTTATAGATTCACTCAAGGTTATGCTCATAGGACTTGTCGGTATATTCGCAGTCACGGGCGTCATAATCCTTTGCATATGCCTTCTCAATAAATTTACGGTAGGCAAAGAGGAATAAGATAGAGTACGCACTGCACACAGCAGATACAGGCAATACGTAAAAAATGACTCCGGGGTTTGATGTCCCGGAGTTTCTCTTTGTGTAAATTATTCTTCCGCTCTGCCGATAAGCATCATACCGTCGGGTGAAACGCCTGTTATTTCGACCTTCACTATCTCGTTTTCCTCCGTAAGTCCCTTGACATACGGGAATTTTGTTTCGATGAAGTTTTCGGTGTGACCGTATGCAAACTTGCCGTCGTTGTTCTCTGTCAGCACCGAGAAAGTACGGCCGACGCATTCTCCCAAAACTTCACGCCGCACCGATATCATAGCGTTGTGAAGCTCCGAAGCACGCCGCTTTTTTTCAGCCGCAGTGAGCTGACTGCGCATCTTCGCAGCTGGCGTACCCTCACGCTTGGAGTAGGGGAATATGTGCGCATAGGCGATTGACGCCTCACGGAGCATTCTTTTGCTTTGACCGAAGCTATCCTCGTTTTCGCCCGGGAATCCGACTATAACGTCGGTGGTGACCGTAAGATCGTTGAAATACGTGCGCAAAAGCTTCACGCACCGCAGAAACATCTCCGCATTGTATTTCCTCTTCATGAGAGCGAGAACCTCACTGCTTCCCGACTGCAAAGAAATGTGAAAGCTCGGCATTACCTTCGGAATGCGGCTCAACCTTGCCGCAAATTCTTCCGTAAAGAGCGTGGGTTCGAGTGAGCCGAAGCGAATACGCTTCACACCGTCAATTGCCGCTATTCTTTCGACAAGAGAGAGAAGGGCAGCGCCTCTTTTACCCTCAATGTCGGTCCCGTAAGCCGCAGTCTCAATACCTGTGAGGACTATCTCCTTATAGCCGACATTTGCAAGCCCCTCGGCTTCCTTGACAATATCTTCCTCGGCACGACTTCTCACATGGCCTCGAACCTTAGGAATAATGCAGTATGTACAGTTGTTGTCGCAGCCGTCAACTATTTTGATGAAAGCTTTCGTTCTGTCGGATGCCGTTACGGACATTTTTTCACACTCGGTTATTTCAGATATGTCGGCAACGTCGATTTTCGCCGAGTGTCCGTCTGCGCCGGAGCCGCCGTTTCTCTTGCTTTTCAATAATTCGAGTGCCGACTCCGCAACATGGCTTTTTCCGTCCGTGCCTATTATGAGCGTTACACCGTCGATTTTTGCTATATCCTCAGCCGATTTCTGCGCAGAGCACCCCGTGACAATTACAATTCCGTTGCCGTCGGAGTTGTCGCAGGCACGCCGTATCACGCTTCGGCACTTTCTGTCGCTTTCCGCCGTTACCGTGCAGGTGTTTATAACGTAAACGTCGCACTTCTCGTCAAAGCCGCAAAGCCTGAAGCCGTGTGCGAGAAAATCCTCCTCCATGGCACGTGTTTCGTATTGGTTTACTCTGCACCCCAGAGTGAAAAAGGCGGCACTGAGGCCGCCCTTAACATCAGTATCGGTTCTGCCGCTCATCACTTTATCTTTATCATGGACTTGTCCCAGAACTCGGGAGCGTTGTAGCCCATGAGGTTTACGAGAGTTGCCGCAACGTCGGAAAGACCGTAGTTTCCGTCAACAACCTCGTAGGTGTCGGCAAACTTGTTGTCGTAAATGAAGCAGGGAACGGGATTGAGGGTGTGGCTTGTCTTTGCCTTGTAGTGACCCTCCTTGTCAACCTTCGGCTCGTGCGTCTTCTTGTCGATTTCGTACATTTCATCTGCGTTGCCGTGGTCAGCCGTTATGATTGCGACGCCGCCCAATTCGTCAACAACCTTGAGTATTCTTGCAAGGCAGAGGTCGAGTGCTTCAACCGAGATTATCGTCGCCTGATAGTTGCCGGTGTGACCTACCATGTCGCCGTTCGGGAAGTTTACACGCATGAAACGGAAGTTGCCCTCCTTGGCACGTGCGATGAGCTTGTCGGTTATCTCGGCGCACTTCATCCACGGTCTCTGCTCGAAAGGAACAACATCGGACGGAACCTCTTCGTAAAGCTCTGTCTTTTCGTCGAACTTGCCGCTCTTGTTGCCGTTCCAGAAGTAGGTTACGTGACCGAACTTCTGAGTCTCGGAGAGCGCATACTGAGTAACGCCGGTGTTTGCGAGAAATTCGCCCATTGTGCCTGTAATTTCGGGGGGAGAAACGAGGTATCTCGACGGAATATGAAGGTCTCCGTCGTACTCAAGCATACCTGCAAAAATTACCTTGGGATATACGACTCTGTCGAACTTGTCGAAGTCCTTTTCGTCGAACGCACGGGAGATTTCTATGGCTCTGTCGCCTCTGAAGTTGAAGAATACGACACTGTCGCCGTCAACAATCTTGCCTATCGGCTCGCCGTTCTTTGCGATAACGAAGGGAGGAAGATCCTGGTCAATTGCGTGAGTCTCTTCACGATATACCTTTACTGCCTCTGCCGCCGACGCAAACTGTCTGCCCTCGCCGAGAACGTGAGTGTGCCATCCCTTTTCAACCATGGGCCAGTTTGCTTCGTATCTGTCCATAGTGATGCACATTCTTCCGCCGCCGGAAGCTATTGCCGCATCAAAGGTGTCGTCGTTTATCGAAGCGAGAAACTCCTCGAAAGGATTGATGTAATCGAGTGCCGAGGTTTCACCGACGTCTCTTCCGTCGAGAAGAGCATGAATTCTTACTCTCTTGACGCCGTCTTTCTTGCAGTGAAGTATCATTGCCTTGAGGTGGTCAATGTGAGAGTGAACGTTACCGTCGGAGAAAAGACCGATGAAGTGAACGGTGTTGCCCGTGATGACTTCATTCCATGCCTTCGACTCAAAAATCTTGCCGGACTCTATGGAGTTCGATACAAGCTTGGAACCCTGTGCGAAAACCTGACCTGCGCCGAGTGCGTTGTGACCTACCTCGGAGTTGCCCATGTCGTCGTCGGAGGGAAGACCGACAGCGGTTCCGTGAGCCTTAAGCTTAAGCATGGGGTACTTTGCCGCAAGCATATCGAGTACGGGTGTGCGTGCGTGCTTAACCGCATTGGCGGCGTTGTCGGGCGCAAGTCCTATACCGTCCATTACTATGCAGAAAACGGGTCTTGTGTAAATCGAAGCGTCGTCGGTTTTGAATGTAAGCTTTGTGAGCTTGTTTTCCTTATTCATACCTTCATATCCTTTCTTTTTACTTCTGTATATTTTGCGTACTTAAAGCGTGATTATTCTTCGTCCGGTTCGTCCCAGTTGTGCCATACGTTGGTGACGTCGTCGTTGTCGTCGAGCATCTCCATGAGTCTGCCCATCTTCTTGAGATCCTCTTCATCCGTGAGCGTTACATAGTTTGAAGGAATCTTCGTCTGCTCTGCGGAAACGAACTTGTAGCCCTTAGCCTCGAGAGCGTCGCATACCGTTGAGAAATCCTCGGTTGCGGTGTAAATCTCAAATATGCCGTCGCTCGAAAGAATGTCCTCAGCACCTGCTTCGAGAGCGTCCTCCATGAGCTTTTCCTCGTCAACGCCCTTCTCGTCGATTACGATGAGTCCCTTGTCGGAGAAGAGGTAGGAGACACAGCCTGTCTGACCGAGATTGCCGCCGAACTTGTCGAAGTAGTGACGGATGTCGCCTGCGGTTCTGTTGCGGTTGTCTGTCGTTGTCTCAACAATTACCGCAACTCCGGACGGACCGTAGCCCTCGTACATGATTACCTCGTACTTGACGTTGTCGCCGTCTCCGGCAGCCTTCTTAATAATGCGGTCGATGTTGTCGTTAGGCACGTTGTTGGACTTTGCCTTTGCGATGAGGTCCTTAAGCTTGCTGTTGGAAACGGGGTCGGGACCGCCTTCACGGACGGCTATGGCAATTTCCTTGCCGATCTTCGTAAAAACCTTGGCTCTCTGTGCGTCGGTCTTTTCCTTCTTGTGCATAATGTTCTTCCATTTGGAATGTCCTGACATACTGTATTCTCCTTACATTTTATATTTACAATTTAATCTCAGATGTTGTTCGGCGTCTTGAGACCGATAAGACGCAAGCCCCTGTTGAGGACATTGCGTGTGGCATTTACGAGCGCAAGCCTTGTGTTGACCGTCGTATCGTCCTCCGCCTTGAGAACGGGGCAGTTCTGATAGAAACGGTTGAAGCACTGGCACACGTCGAGAAGATATCTGCTGATAACAGACGGCTCAAGATCGTCTCTTGCCTGAGTTATCTTCTCGGGGAAGACGTCAAGTACCTTTACAAGTGCCTTTTCGTAATCGTCCGTAAGCTTTATGTCCGCAAGATTTATTTCACGGTTCGCCTTGTCGAGAATGCCGGCGCAGCGTGCGTGTGTGTACTGAACGTAAGGACCGGTCTCGCCGTCAAAGTTTAATACCTTATCCCAGCTAAAGGATACATCCTTGATACGCTGGTTATAAAGGTCATTGAACAGAACAGAGCCAACGCCGACGATCTTGGCAACTTCTTCCTTATCAGGAAGGTTTGGACTCTTTTCTGAGATGATTTCAAAACTCTTTTTAATTGCATCATGCAGGATGTCTTCTGCGTAGATGATATTTCCGCTTCTGGTTGAAAGCTTTGCACCCTCTAAGC
>CAKSCN010000070.1 GCA_934444485.1 uncultured Eubacteriales bacterium
TAAACGGTACTTCTTTTTTTGTACCTCTGACAAAGTATTCTCCATCGTAATAGTCCGGTATCTCCTTTACGGAGTTTTCCTCACCCTCGTTGAAAACGATAACGCCGACGTCGGGAAGGTTTGTCGCATACTTCCATATCTTCGCACCTGTGGCATTGTCGCTGTAATAAAGCGTCCATTTTTCGGACTCTGCACCGTTCTCGGGAGAGCCGTAGAAGGTGGGCTTTGCGTCGCCGAGATTTCCCGTGTACGCCGAGTAATCCACACCGGCGGTGAGTGTAAGCGCAGGTGAATTTGCGGTCTCACGTCTCCAAAGGCCGCCTCTTTCAAAGAGGACAAGCGTATCTCCCTCGACGTAGTTTTTATCTCTCGAAACAGCGCTTGCTTTTGAAAGACTTCTCCATGCCGTTTCGGGAGAGAGTCCGTCGGCGGTATCGTCTCCGTTCGGGGAAACATAGAACGTAACCGCATAGTCGCTCGGGTTGAGTGCGGACGGAGTGCTTCTTATTTCGCCGATTCTCTTTTCTCTCAGTGCGAGCGATTCTTCGACGATGTACTCTCCGCTTCTGCCGCTTATTTTAACCTCGCCTATCTCGCCTGCCGCATATCCGCCCTCTGCAATGTAGCGAACCTCGTATATGCCGGGCTTCAGTCCCTCGACAGTGGTGCCGACAGCTGCAGTAAAGCTTTCTTCGCCTTGGAGTCTGTACTCAATCAATCTGCTTGTACCCGTAAGACTGCCGTCGCTTGCGTCGGGACTGCTTGCCGTGATAGACGAAACGTATATCGGGAAAGGCTTATTCACTCTGTCGATAAAATGAACTGTGGAGGTCTCACGGTTCACCTCAACGACTTCGTCCGTGAAGAACGACGCTCCCTCGTCTATTGCGTCGCAGATACCGACGTAGCCGTCGTCGGCTTTGAGGCGAAATCTTCCGAGTCCTTCAACGGTGGCTTTGCCGTTTCCGCTTGCGAGAATTACATTTGTTCCCATATCAGGCTCAGCCGTCTTTCCGGAAAAGCTGTATGCTCCGCCGCCGTTCACGGCAATATTTATTCCGCCGGCTATTTTTTCTATGTAGTTTATGTTGAATTTCTGAACAATGCCGGTGTTGAGTGTGACATTGATGCTTCCGCCTATTGTTCCGCTCATATAGACGCCGTTCACCTTTGCGATGTCGTTTCCGAGGTTAATTGACCCCGGAAGATACTCGGCGGAGTTTATTACGAGGTTTACGTCCCCGGAAACGCCCCGTGTCTTAGTTGCGGCATGGATCGTCGAAAACTTTCCGCTGTTTATCTCGATGTAGGTATCGCCGTCAATCGCCGCACTTTCCGCACCGCCTCGGATGACAAGGTACTGCGTTGTTGCAGCGTACTCTCCGTCAACAAGGCGGTTTTGATCCTCCGGCGTACCCATAAGAACCTCAACGCCCTCTCCGAATATCATTTTGTGACCGTTGCCGTGCATGAAGGTATTCTGCCTTGAAACAAAGGTGATGTTTTCGTAGCGCACATCGCCTCTCTGGTGAAACTGCGCCGTGAGAACAAGCTTTGCACCGTTTGTTTCGGCGTAATCGGTGTCTCCGTATTTGCTCGTGAACACTACCGTTCCGTTATACTGCTTCGCCGCAACTCTTCTTGTGTAATCGTAAAACTGCGTTCTTCCGGATACGACTATAGTGCCGCCGTCACTGTCCGTGAAATAACCGTAGGCTTCCGCAATACTCGTAAACGGGAATTCGGCGCTCATACCCTGCTCCGACGTTTCCTCACCCGTCACTGTATATGAGCCGTCAAGGAAAACGACGTCCGAGGTCTCCGTTTCATCGGCTGCGTATACGGCAAAAAGCGACAGGAGAACCGCAATTACCGCCGCAAGAACCGCCGTGTACACCATGTTTTTGTTACGCATACAAAACCTCCGTGATTTAATATTCAAACACAGAGGTAAATATACCACCATTTTAAAAACAGTGATACTACTTATTGTAAACTTTCATATTTATACACAATATGCGGTATTTTTTTCGTTCACGTCCCCACGCCGCACTTTTCTTTTACGTACACTGCAATAAGCATATATGCACACACAAACGCCGCCGACACGTTTCCTCCGCTGACAACGACCGCCCCGACCGCCGCCGTAACGAGAACCCCCATGGCGGCATATGTAAGCGTGAGGTAAACCGACGACGCAAGCGTATAATCGAGGAGCATGAACAGAATATCCTCGGCAATTCTTCCTCCGTCAAGCCCTCTTGCAGGGATAACATTGACTGCGGCAAGTACAAGATTTGCGGCGGCAAAGAATTTGAGATGCACGCCGGCTGCGGCAAAGAACACGAGGAAAAGCAAAAGGTTTACGGCGATTCCGGCGGAGGATATCACAAGGTCCTTTGCGTATGAGGAAATGCCGCCCTTTATTCGTATCTCCGCACCGAACGGATATATGTTTACGGCGTCTATTTTCTCACGGCAAAGAAGCGCCGCCGCAATGTGAGCGGTTTCATGGAGAAGCGCCGCCGAGAGGCACAGAAGCGTCCACACCGAGAAATCTGCCGCAAAAAAAGCGAGAAGTGCCGCCAAGGCAAAAACGCTCACACGAACCGTTGGCGTACCCTTACGGCGTGAGAAAATCTTTATCATTCCGAAAAGCTCATCCGCCATAATCAGCACCCTCTCCTATCGTTAAATTGCGTGCAAGGTCTCCGAGTGTGATATTGCTCACATACTCTGCACCGAAATTTCCGACCTTTGCGTCGGCATTGTATTTTAAGTATATCACGGTTGCGGCACAAGCGGCGGCGCACAGCACGAGAAGCACCTGAGCGGCGGTAAGTCTAAAGTTTTTCATGCGGCTATCCCTTTCGTCAATACGTAACGGTACAGTATATGACGTAAAATAAAAAAACAGACCGAAAGCCGAAGCAGACGGTCTGAATTGTCATTATGCTTTGTTTTCCGCTTTTACCTGCGCAAAGTGCTGTCTTGCAAAAGATATTGCAATGGAGATTATTGCGACGGATTCGTTCACGATACCTATCCACGAGCCGACGTAAACGTCATAGATTATGAAGCAAATCGACACCGGAACAGAAATCATCTTGGTAAGTCTCGGACTTTTTACCCAGAGGGAAATTGTGACGAAGGTCGAAGCGAATATCGGAAGTAGTCTCACCGCCACCTCCCATGCCTCACCGCCGGACTTCCATCTGAAAGCGGAAAGAGTCCAGTTTACGAGTATGAAGAGGATCGGGAAAACAACTGACCTTGCCCACTTTTTCTTTTCACTGTTTACAAAGACAATCTCTCTGAATATGCCGACAAAGTTCGGTATTGCGCCCTCGTAGGCTCCGAGGATAACGTAGTGAAGCACCCAGCAGACATCGGCGCAGAGCTTTCCGGTAAGGAGTTTTTTGCGGTCGGTCTGCTGATAGAGTGCGAACAGGAAGAACATTCCGAGAAGACCGAACGCCTGCGTAACCGCAATTTTCAGGATTTCATTCATTTCACAGATGCCTTTCGGTTCAATCGCAAAGTGCGTCGAGAGGAATTATCGTCATTGCGCAGTCTTCCTTGCCCTGCGAATAGATAATGTAGAGGTTTCCGTTAAGCTCGAGAGTCTTCGGGTATGCGAGCTGCGTTTCGTGACCTTTATCGTTTTCAAAGAGTCTTATTCTCGGGAAGGACGCATGGCGAACCTTGTATACGCTTGTGAAGAGAGTTTCGCCGGGCTTTGTGAGAGCTATTTCGAGAAGGCGTCTGCCCTCTTCAAGGCTGTTGAACACAACAAAGCTTCTTCCGTCGGAGAGGCGTCCGCCGACAGGCTGGCTCTCGCAAAGGGGAAGATTCGAGAGCTTGAGAGTCGTCCATGTGCGGCCGCCGTCAAAGCTTTCTGCGGTCGGAGCGGTTTCCATCTTATAATTCTCGAGTTTTCTCATGGGATGCCATCCGTTATATGTACGGCAGATAACTCTGAAATGATTATGTCCGTAGTAAACCGTTGCGGATTCGGGGAAAAGAAGTATGAGTTCCTTGGGACGGGGAACGACAACCTTATCCCAGTTGAGGAAATCCTCTCCGTGGCTTATAATAACCGCCGCATCATCCCAGTGATTTTCGCCGCCGATGACATAGTCGCCGTCCTCGTTCTTCTGCGGAGCGGAAAATGGTACAAAGTCCTGTATTGCGTGACCGGGCTTATGCTCCCATTCCTCGGTTTCATCGTTGTAGATGTATATCTCGGTTACGGGGTGATGATCCTTATCCCAGCAGACAAAGAAGCCGTAGAGAACGCCGTTGTGGTCACAGATAAGAGGGTGGTTGTGTGACTCGGAACCTGCGGAGGGTGCCGCCGCCCATGTTTTAGGCTCGCTCCAGTGGAGTCCGTCGTCGGAAACCGCACCTCTTACGAGCTCGTTCCAGTCTCCCGTTTCTCTTGTTTTGTGGTTTGCCCAGCCGGCGAAAAACTTGCCCTTATGAAAAGCTATCGTCGCTTCGTGAAGGTAGTAGTATCCGCCCTCCTTGGCTTCGGTAACTTTCACGGTGGTGAAGACCTTGGGTTCTTTCATTTCCTCGTGCGACGGGAACGGCACATTAGGATCCCATACCGGTTCAAGCGTCTTATCTGCGGCAATTTCAGTTGATCTGAATATCTTATTCTCTTCCATGTGTATCAAACTCCTTTTGAAATGCATATTTCATTTTTTATGATTATACCATACAGAATTACGAAAGTCAAGTACTTTTCAAAAAAATTGATAAAAAAGAGGTTGATATGTCAAAAAGTCTATGGTAAAATAAGGTTGGTGATAATTTAAGGAAGCGGAGGAATCGCATTGGAGACAAACGGAAACATAAAGGTACTCGAAAAGGCTCTTGCCGTTCTTGATGTAGTAAAGGCGGCGGAACAGCCCACGGGAGTAAACGAAATAGCGAAGCTGTGCGGTTTGAGTGCGGCGACGACGTTCAGAATACTCAAGACATTCAAAAACAGCGGGTGGGTATATCAGGACGAAAACGAGAAATACACGGTAGGTCACAAGATATCGTATGTGACGGAGAAAAACAATTTTTACACGGCGCTCAAGGAGACGGCGTACTTCACGATGCGTGACCTGACGGCGCAGGAAAAGCAGGCGATGAACCTTGTCGTTCGTGAAGAGGACAAGTGCCGAATAATAGGTCAGTCACGCACGACGAAGATTGTTGACTACACTCCCCCGGTCGGGACGCTTCTGCCGTTCCATGCGAGTGCCTGCGGAAAGGTATTGCTTGCATATGCGCCGGAGGCTATTCGGGACGCAATTCTCAGCTCGATAGATTACGTAAAGATGACGAAAAGCACGATAACCTCACGTGAAGATCTCGAAAATGAGCTTGAGAAGATAAGGACGCAGGGGTACGCCGTAGACGCTCACGAATCTCAGGAGGAGGGCTTCTGCATGGCGGTTCCGGTATTCGACCCGGACGGCGGCGTTCTGGCGGCTCTCTCGTTCTCGGGCTTCATCGGTCAGCGTGACGTTGACGAGGTTGACAGGTACGTAAAGCTGTTGAAGCAGGCGTCGGAAAAAATCACGGCGAATGTGTTCGGACTTCCGGAAAACAACTGATAATGCGCTTGAACCGGCTCGGGTGGGTCGGTTCTTTTTTTGTACAGGCACGTAACGGGTGATTCTCCGCAATTATGCAAGGTAAAAAATATGCCCCTCAACTCAAGGTCGGGGAGCATAACATTAGGGAAACGGTCAGTTTTTGAAGAGCTCGGCTCTTTTGCCGAAATATATGTAATTGCATATGACAATTATGATTGTTGTGACAAGTCCGGAAAAAATTGAAACGGTAAACATATTTCTTCCGGCAATTACGGAGCCGGCAGCGACATATACAAAAGAAAGAACCCCGGAGGCTATGTACAGAATGTTGAGGAAAACAGGACCTTCGTGCTTAAATTTTGCAAGTTTCTGCCTTGTTACGACGCCCCAGACCGCACTGATCAGCAAAGCCGCCGCATATACCATATTCACCGGTTTCATCCCGGGGAAAACCGAATAAACCATATCGGCGGTTACCTCCCCATTCGACGTCATCAGGTAAAGTACTCCGCTGAATGTGAGTACCGCCACAAGCGCATTTCCAATCGCACCTGCAATCAGCGCAAAGTAGATGAGGAACTTATGCCACTTCATGGGATATGCAGGCGCAAAATCCGCATTCGGATATATGGGTGTATCGGTGCTTTCGGAAAGCGGCGCACCGCAATTTGCACAGAAACGCTGTGTTTCGTAATTCACCGGAGTTCCGCATTTAGGGCAATATTTCATGTTTTCTCAGTCCTTTCGTTTTTAAATACATACGCAAAGAAATTTCTTGCCGTTCCGATGTTTTACTCTTCGGAGTGCATCAGTGTATATCGAGCAAAGGACGCACCGAAAAGCACGTCCTCAAAAAACTTATTGTATCAGCCCACCGCTCCTGCGTTGCTGTCGTCAGAATCCGGCACTGTTACGACCGAAATGTCGGCGCCCACACCGGCAAGCTTTCCGACGATATCCTCGTAGCCTCGCTGTATGTGGTAAATCTCGGAAATTTCCGTGCGGCCTGTTGCCGCAAGACCTGCTATTATCATTGCCGCACCTGCACGGAGGTCGGTAGCCTTAACGGGTGCGCCCATGAGCTTCTCGACGCCCTCGAAGTTTGCGACCTTTCCCCCGCCCTGGACACGTATGTTTGCGCCCATGAGGCAAAGCTCGTCAACATATCTGAAGCGGCTGTCCCAAACGCCCTCGGAAAGAGTGCTGACCCCCTCGGAAAGAGCCATGAGAACGCCTATCTGCGGATTCATATCGGTGGGAAAACCCGGATAAGGGAGCGTTTTGACGTTTGCACGCCTTGTACGCTTGTCGGCAAACACTCTCACAGAGTCGTCAAACTCTTCGACGTCCGCACCCATTTCGATAAGCTTTGCGGATATCGAGTCAAGGTGCTTGGGAATTACGTTCTTCACTAAAAGATCTCCCCTCGTCGCCGCCGCCGCAATCATGTACGTTCCGGCTTCTATCATATCGGGGATTATTGCATAGTTCACGCCGTGGAGCTTCGACACACCCTTGATTTTTATCGTGTCCGTACCTGCGCCCGAAACCTGTGCGCCCGAGGCATTAAGGAAGTTTGCAAGGTCAACCACGTGCGGCTCACGTGCTGCGTTTTCGATTATGGTCGTACCCTTTGCCTTAACTGCCGCAAGCATTACGTTTATCGTACCGCCGACGGTCACGCAGTCCATATAGACCTCGCTTCCGACAAGACCGCCAGTCGTTTTTGCGTCAACGTATCCGCCGTCGCTTATGTTTACGACCGCACCGAGAGCCTCAAAGCCCTTTATGTGCTGGTCTATGGGACGGACGCCGAGGTCACATCCGCCGGGATATGCGGCTCTTGCTCTGCCGAAACGACCGAGTTCCGCACCGAGAATGTAATACGACGCACGCATTTTTCTGACAAGCTCGTAAGGCGACGTGCCGGGAATTATTCTCGTCGTGTCAATCTCGACCGTGGACTTATCCACGAGCTTCACCTTTGCGCCTATTTTCGAGAGTATTTCGAGTGCCGCAGTAACGTCGCTGATAAGCGGAAGATTCTCTATAACACACTTATCCTCGTTAAGTATCGTGGCGAATATTATTGCAACGGCAGCGTTTTTCATTCCGCTGACCTCAATTTCGCCGCAGAGGCGATTGCCGCCGTTAATTACTATTTTTTCCATACGGTAAAACCAACCTTCCCATCGTTCAAAAAGCAAGATGCAGAAGCAGCTCTCAGATATTCTGCTCATAACTGCGGTACGTAAACCGAAGCCGCAGGAGCTGTCGTTTCTCAAATGTCAGTGCCGTTGCGATCCGCTCCGAGCAGACTCTGCATATGTTACAAGATATAATACCACAAAAGCGCCGAAAATTCAGCCGAATTTTGTAAATCTTTATTGATTAGCTTAAATTTTTATTAACTGCACAGCCATACGGGCTATATGCGGCTTTTCAGCTCACCCGTCACGCTGTCATATATATGATTTGCGATATTTCCCTTTTTATCCTTATAAATCACCGAATACGACGGCACGAAGTAGAAATTGTCGCCCTCTATCGCAATGACCGAAAACGCATCTCTTTCTCCGATTATCTCAGAAACATTTTCGAGGTTCATTTTGTATATGAGATTGACGCCGTCAAGGAGCGTTGCGGAATACGCCTTTTCCGCTTCTCCCACGAAAAAGTGACCGTACACAAGCGCAAGCTCTCCTGTCGGCGAAAAGTAAAAGCGTGAAATATACTCGGGGAGAGTCACTCCGTCCGCTGTCTGCGCACAGAAGATTATTTCGCCTCCGCCGTATTCCCTGACCTCAAAGGCACGGAAGCCGAAGTCGGCACCGCCACGCTTTGAATTTTTGCAGAGTGCGGAATAGAATCGTTTGACAGCCGTCATTTTTGCCGCATCCGCCGACGCAGGCGCTTCACAGTCGGAAACGCTCCGCAGTACGCCGCATATATTCTCACGCTCCGCTTCGGACAGCTTTCCCGATACGGCGGTGAGGAGTGAATTTGATGTAAGCTCTGCGGACGTCTCGTCTGTTTCCGTAGTTTTGACCGCTCCGACGCCGTCGGGTATGGCGACCTCGGAATATGTCCCGGCTTCGGGAAGCATTGTATCAAGAGCCTTTTTCAGGTACTCGGTACAATCCTCCGGCTTTTCCTTTACGGCGGTGTAAATCGCAAGATTTTGTTTTTTCCGCATTATTGCGCCGTCCTGCACTTTAACGCCCTTCGACGTCAGATTCTCGACAGCACCGTCAACTATTTCCTCCGGGAGCATGGTTTTGTCGTATCTGAGTCTCGCATACATAAATGCCGCTATCAGATTTGCCGCTATGAGCAGTACTATAAGCAGAGTTTTTGTTTTTCCCCAATTCATTTTGCAACCCTTTCGTTTACAGGTCAATCCGGATACTCCGCCGTCCATTCCGGCAGGTACTCCGTTCCGTCACGGCTTACATACTCGGCATACAGCCTCACGAGTGGCTTGCCGTCACTCTTCGCCGCAGCCAAAGCCGCCGTTTGCGGAATGTCGGAATATGAGCCGTTTGTGCTTGCAAACACAGCGCCCGTAACCTTCGCACCGACAAGAGCGGTATCGCTGAAGCTGAAATATGCGTCGTAGGTTTCGTCCGAGTCGGCGCCGTTTTCACGTGCGGTGCGTATTTCCACTCCGCCGAGGTAATAGCGGAAACCGAAGCTTGTAAGCTCCGCACCGCTGTCGTAGCCGACGTATTCGAGTACAAGCTCCGCCTCGCCGCCGAGAACCGTCGTTCCGAGAGCTTCGAGTACCGAGCAAACGGCGCCCACTGTGTCCGAGAAGCCATAGGTATTCTTTTCTATGTCCTCGGGAAGATATCCGAGAATTTTGGACATCGCAACGCCGCCGTTTCTGTCGGATTCAAAGGTTATGACTCCGTCCGGCGATATTTTGAGTTCTCCTGAGTTTTCAACGTAGCCCACGGTGCCGTTGTGCGAGGTATAGCGGTTCGTGTTGTTTGAATTCATGCCGAAGCTGCTTACAATATCCGATACATTTTCAGACTCCGCACTTATGTCGAATTTGTCCGAGAAATTCTCACGGTAAACGGGACTTACGTTCTTCACTCCGGCAAATACGGGAACAAACCCGGTTATTCCGTTTTCTCTCGCCGATTCGGAAATCTGTGCGGACACCTTTTCAAGTCCGGCATCAGTCGGATTTTCGATCGGGTCGTAATTGAATTTAAGCGCAGTTTTGGGTTTTGCGGCGATCACCTCGCCGTCCTCGCTTATGATGTAAAGATACACCTCTTCGTTTGCGTCGCCCGTCATTATCATGGACTTTGCAAAAAAGCTCTCTTTGTAGATTATACTGTCATTATATGTATTCTCAAAAAACACGGCAATCGCCGCCAAAGGAAGCGGATTTGCAAATTCACAATAATACTTGTTGGGTGAAAAATAAAGTCCGTCGATGTAGCCGAAGGCTTCGCTTTTGTCGGAAAAGCTCTTTTTTTCAATGTCGCAGTCGGAAAGGAGCGTAAGCACTCTTTCAAACTCCGTCCAGACGGCTTTTCCGCTTGCGGAGCTGCCGAAGCTGCCATAGCTCGTGCCGTTATCACCCGTCAGGAAAACGAACGACGGAGAAACAAAGCCGCTGTTGCCGCTTTTCATTATGAGAGAAGCGTCCTTTGAAAGAAGGTGCATATGACCGTCCGGAAAAGCCGGGAGGCTTGCCGCATCGCTGTCATTTTCAGTATAAACATACATTCCGCACAGCGAAATAAGCGACACGACAAGCACCGCTATCACCGCCGTCTGAACGTACTTTACAGCATTTCTTCCTTTTATCTTCATAGCTTCATTTCTCCGTATTTAATCTCATTCCCTGTTTTCGTCCTTTGCCTCTTCGCCGTCTAAATCGAGAGACTTCAGAATCTTCGATATCTGCGCTCCGTGTTCAATGGAATTGTCGTGTACAAAGAGCAATTCCGGAGTTGCACGGAGGTTGAGTCTTGCGGCGAGCTCCGAACGGATATACCCGGACGCACTTTTAAGCCCGAGCTTTACCTCTTTTTCGTCGCCGCCGAGGGTGCTGTAGTGAATTTTGGACTGTTTGAGATCGTTTCCCGTTTCAACGCGCAGAATACTTATGAAAGCTCCCGACACCCTGGGGTCTTTTACGGTCCTCAGGATATCGGTAAGCTCTCTTGCTATTTCTTCGTTCACTCTGCCGTTTCTGAAATTGTTTGACTTTCTTACCGGCATATTTCCTCCCGAAATCAGTTATTTACCTTGATTTCTCTTTTAACCTCTTCCATGATAAACGCCTCGAGAATGTCGCCTTCCTTGATGTCGTTGAATCTTTCGAGGCCTATACCGCACTCGTATCCGCTCGATACGTCCTTTACGTCGTCCTTGAAGCGCTTGAGCGAGGAAATCTTATCCTCGAAGATCACGATACCGTCACGGACGACACGGATCTGTGCGTTTCTCTGGATCTTGCCGTCACGGACATACGAACCTGCAATAGTTCCGACGCCGGGAACGTGAATTGTCTGGCGAACCTCAGCGTGACCGAGAACAACTTCTTTATAGTCGGGGTCAAGCATACCGTTGAGAGCCGCCGTGACCTCCTCGATGCACTCATAAATGACTCTGTAGGTGCGTATATCGACCTTGCGCATCTCGGCGGAGTCCATAGCTCCCTTGTCGGGACGAACGTTGAAGCCGATGATAATGGCGTTGGAGGCGTCTGCAAGCATAACGTCGCTTTCGTTGATACCGCCGACTGCGGAATGAATAACCTTTACCTTTACCTCGTCCGTAGAGAGCTTTTCGAGAGACGACTTGACCGCCTCCGCAGAACCCTGAACGTCCGCCTTGATGATTACGGCAAGTTCCTTTACGCCGTCGTTTATCTGGCTGAAGAGATCGTCAAGCGACACCTTGGAGTTTGCCTTGAATACCTCCTCCTTGGCTTCGTTCTTTCTCTTTTCGACAAGCTCTCTTGCCATTCTTTCGTCGGCAACCGCTCTGAACTCGTCGCCTGCGTCAGGAACATCCGAAAGACCGATAATCTCTACCGGAACGGAAGGACCTGCGGACTTTACGGGGAGTCTGTTGTCGTCGCACATTGCTCTTACACGACCCGTCGCCATACCTGCGATGACGATGTCGCCCGTGTGGAGCGTACCGTTCTGTACAAGCACCGTCGCAACGGGACCTCTGCCCTTGTCGAGCTTTGCCTCGATGACGATACCCTTTGCCGGGCGGTGCGGATTCGCTTTAAGCTCCTTCATATCGGCAACGAGAGTTACCATTTCGAGAAGCTCGTCTATACCCGTTCTCTTTACGGCGGATACGGGTACACAGATAGTATCTCCGCCCCACTCCTCAGGTA
>CAKSCN010000071.1 GCA_934444485.1 uncultured Eubacteriales bacterium
CGTCTATACCGCCCTTTGTAATGAGAACCGTTCCGACCAAAGCAACAGAAGCAATTCCGAGCTTAAGCACCATTCCTGCGGAGGTTACGAATATCGCTGTGGTAAGCTCTGCGCCTATCAGCTGTTTTTCAACGCCTCTTATCTTGCCGCCGAGACCTTCAAGGTACGCTTTTTCGGCGTTGTTGGCTTTAAGGTCACGCACCGTTTCGATATACTCCTGAATGCCGTCGGCGCAGGTCATTTTTGCCGCCATGCTCTTTGTCTGCACTCTGTCCTGAACCTTATAGCTTAACAGTACGACGATTATCGAGACCGGTACTACCCAAAGTGCGGCAAGCGCCATACGAGGTTCAAAGGCAAACATTCCGAGGGATATGAGAACCGTCGATATGAGCGAGCCGAAAAGTCCCGGGACAAAGTGCGAACAGCTCTTTTCCAGCACTTCGCAATCCGCCATTATCGTACTTGTGAGGTCCGCAAGGTCTTTTTTGCCGAAGTATGAAAGCGGAAGTTTGCGGAGCTTCTCTGCGAGGGTGAGTCTGCGCTTGCCGCTCTCTTCATACGTTGTGAAAAATGTATCGTTATACTGAAACCACGTCGTGAGAAGTATTGCCGCAAAGCAGAAAACGCATCCGCATACATAGAAGAGTACGCTGCCGCCGGCTCCGTTCATAAGATCCCGTACAAGGTAATACAAAAGAGCAGTCGGGAGCATAAAAGCGACATTCTGAAAAGCGCAGGCGATAACGCCCTTGATAAGTCCCGCAGCGCCTTCTTTCGAGGACGCAGTTTCACTCATTATCCACTTAATCATTGCTCTTTACCTCCTTGTTCTTCTCAACCTTCCACTCGACGGAAGCCATGTAGTCCGACCACATCTTTGCAAAGAGTCCTTTCTTCGCAAGAAGCTCGTCACGCTTTCCGCTTTCGGCGATTTTTCCGTCCTCGATAACATATATGCAGTCCGCATCGGCAACTGTCGAAAGTCTGTGCGCTATCATGATAACGGTTTTGCCCTTTGAAAGCTCGGCAAACGCCGCCTGCACCTTGGTTTCGTTGTCGGGGTCTGCGAATGCGGTCGCTTCATCGAGAATGATTATCGGCGCTTTTTTGAGAACCGCACGTGCAATTGCTATTCTCTGCTGTTCGCCGCCGGAGAGGTACACGCCCTTTGTGCCTATTACGGTGTCAACGCCCTGCGGCAGCTTATCTATGATATCCGTACACTGCGCCGCACAGAGAGCCGCTTTGACCTCTTCGTCGGTTGCGTCTGGCTTTCCCATTTTCACATTTTCGAGTATCGACGCCTTAATGAGCTTCGAGTTCTGGAACACAAAGGAGACTGTATTCATAAGCTCCTCTTTCGGAATATCCCGTATGTCGGCGCCGCCTATGCGGATACTGCCGTCGTTTACGTCAAAGAAGCGGGTAATGAGGCTTGCAAGCGTTGATTTTCCGCCGCCCGAAGGACCTACGAATGCGACGGTGCGTCCTGCCTCGATTTTCATCGTTACGCCTTTGATAACATCGTTCTTTCCGTCATAAGAAAATCTTACATTCTCAAGCTCGACGGATGAATCGGCAGGGTGTTTGGGCGTTTTGCTTTCACTCATTGTGTCCGCACCGAGAACGCTGTCAATTCTTTCAAGAGCGTCGGAAACTATCATATTGTTTTCGCTCATGTACATTATCTTTGTGAGCGTGAGCGAGATGACGGGTGTGATTATTATGTAGAAGAGCAGATTCAGCAAGAACTCCGCAGCCACTCCGTCACGTGTAAACCACAAAGCTCCGGCTATAAGGAAAGCAAACACTCCGTTTATCGCCGCAGTGTATAACATCATGGGCATTCTCATTTCCTTTGTGTATGCAATAACCCATTTTCCGTATTCGTCTATGGTTTCCTTGAATTTTCTGAAGGAGAACACCGACTGTCCGAAGGTTTTCACAACGGGTATTCCTCTTACGTACTCAACCGCTTCGTTCGACATTGCCGAAAGCGCATTGCCGTACTGACGCATTTTTTCCTCCATGCGCTTTCCTGTCATTGCGGACATGATGACAAATCCGAGAGCGACCGGAACAAGGCTCAGCAGACCGAGACGCCAGTCAAACGCAAACAGCAGGACGATAAGTCCGACAGGCGTCGCAATCGCACCGTACTTGTCCGGAAGCTGGTGCGCAAGGTAAGTTTCCGTCGCTCCGGTGCTGTCGCTTATTATTTTACGCAGCTTTCCGCTTCCGAAGCTGTCAACGAAGCCGAGGGGAAGCTTCGCTATGTGTTCGGTAATCTCAAGACGCATATTCGTTGCAACCCTGAACGCCGAAAGATGCGAACACATAAGCGCACAAATGTAAACCAAAAACGAAAGCACGGCGAAGAACATTGCCATAACTCCGTAATGCACGAGATTTACCGTGCCGGAAAAATCGGGGTACTTCTCGAGTACTTCTTCGATGATTTTCCAAATGTACCAAAAAGGTACGAGCGCAAGAAGCGCACTTGCGGCGGAGAGAATCCACGAGGCGTAGGTAAAGTACCTGTAACCGCCGGCTTGGCTCATAAGCCTTGACAAATTCGATTGCTTTTTCAAGATATTACCTCCCGGTATTGAATTTTTATGACAGCGGAAGTTTTGCTTCCGGATATCCTGTGTAAAATACGGTTAGTTTCGGCTAACCCGTGCCGTTAAAGCATGGGGTCACTAAAACCCCATAATCTTTTTCCAGCCTGCCGTATAAAACTCACGAAGCTCTCTCAGATATTCCTTCGCTTTTTCATAGGGCACGTCGTGAATAATCATTTCAAAAAATGCGGAAAACAAGCCGCTTACGAGGATGTGTTCGAGTATCGGATCGACGTCGTACTTTGCATAACCGAGCTTTTCGGCAACGGCGGCGAAGGCGTGCGTGGCATTTACCTCGACCTCCACCATTTCATGCACCATATGCTCGTACTTCGTTCCCTCCGATGAGCAGAGAATCAGGCGGAATATATCTTTGTTTTCATAGGCATACTCCATCATTCGCCCGAGGCACTCCCCGGAAAGCTCGCCCATCGAGTTTACCTGCTCCTCGGGAGAAAGGTGCGTAAACGCCTCCTGAGTTTCACCGTACATTCCCATGAACGTATCGTATTTCTCGCCGACAAGCATATCGAAAAGCTCTTCCTTGCTGTTGCAGTAGCCGTAAAACGCACCGGTAGTAACGCCGGCATTTTTCACTATACTCCGCAGTGACGCCGACATAAACCCTTTTTCGGCAAACTCCGTCTTTGCGGCATCAAGTATTCTGTCAAGTGTTGTCTTATCATCAAGCGACATCGCCGACCTCCGTATAACGGTGTTATATAACACTGTTACATTATAATCAACAATTCCCCGTTTGTCAAGGGATCTGAGAAAAAATATGTAAACATTCAGTCTATAATTTGAGTCAAAAGTGTTGCGTGCTTTGCAGACAACATCAAAAAGAGCAACCGACAGCTTCAGCTCTTCTTTTTCTTGTAGCCGCAGTCGCAATACGGTCCGCCCGAGGCAAGAGTATACTCACGCACGAAATCGCAGGCACCGCCGGCTTCGCTCATGGTGTAGTCGAGGTGACACATGGCAGGAGTGAGGTCATAGAGTCCGAGCTTTTTCATGAGGACGCATATTCCGCACGCAGTGAAGCGAGCCTCGTACCCACTGCCGTCGGAGTATTCGTAAAAGTCCATGTTCCACGAATAGGGGTTTCTGTCGGCGGCTTTGAAATCGGCGGTTTCCTTCATACTCTCTATGCCGCTTCGTGTAAACTTCTCCTTTGCGCTCATGCGGCAGAAAAGCTTCATGGTTTTTGTCATCATCGCTTTTGCGTAGTAGTCGGTAAGACGCTCAACGTCGGGTCTTTGCGGCATTGACAGTATGAATGCGCAGAGCATGGCACAGCCTACAAGATTCAGCTTGAAGCGGTCTCCCCTATCAAACTCCGGAACTTCGGAAAGTATTTCTCTGTACTTCTTCTTTGCGGAGCGTGATACCCGACAGGCGTTTTTTCCGTCCAATCCGAAAACAGCGGTAAGGTTTGTGCGGAAGGATTTTTCAAACAGCGCCCACATTGCAAACGGCATTCCGGCGTATTTCATTTTTCCGACCTCCATTTTTCAACCGCACTTCTTATGCGGCGTTCGATGTCCTCTCTTGTCTTCTTACACTCGGCAGGGTATTCTCTCGCCGCCTTGAAGGCAAGTCGCACAAGAAGTCCCGAACCGACGGGAAGATACGTTTTAAGCATTCCCTCCGGGAAAACGAAGTGCGTTCCGTGTTCGTAAACAACCGTCTCCGCCTCGCACTCATGAGCCTTTTCGGAGAGTCTTTTTTCGATGCGGCGTATGTATTTTGCGGTGTCCCAAAGTGCGTCGTCACAAGCACCGATGAGCATTAGCTTTCCTCGGATGTTTTCGACTTTTATAGTTTCTCTTTCCGTAATCGGATGCGCCGCCTCGGAGTCGTCGAAAAGCTTGCGTGAGGCAATCATATTTCCTGTACGCTTTGATTCTTCGGCGATAGTCTGCCAATATTTCGGATGGTCGTACACAAACGGCATATACGGCAAAGGTTCGCCTCCGTACGAAAACAGCGATTCTCCCTCAATCGGCCACTCACGACAGCCGTCTTTATTTCCCTGCATGAAGCCCTGCCAGATAAAGTCGCTCGGCGTCATAGCAATAGTGAGCGTTATATCGGGGAACATCGACGCCGCCGTCAATGCGAGAGTTCCCGTTGTTGAGGCTCCCGCCACTCCCACTTTGCCGTTTCCGTGCGCTTTGAGCCACTCAACTGCCTTCTCCATGCGTTCGAGGGGATAATTGTGATGTCCGTAATCCTTCTTTCCGGGTGACATTGTAAGAGCATTCACACCGAGCTTCGTGAGCCATTTTGCGGCGGAGCGTGCAAGGCGGTCTTCGGGGTCGTCACCTATCATCGCAATAACGGCGCAGTCGGAACCCTGCGGACAAGGCATATACGCTCCGTAAAAGCCGGATGTTTCAACGTCAAAATGAAGCGGTTTCATATCAGTTACCTCCGAAATCAATTCTCACAATCTGCATTTTCATGAACCTGTCGCCAAGCTTTGCAAGAAGGTGGAAAAGGCGGCTCACCGACGGATCTTTTAGGTCACAGTAGCCGAGCATATACCCTCTGCTTGTCACCTTTATGTTTTTGCCGAGGCAAGACAGCTCACGCTCTGCGTCATCAACCGAAAAATACGCTCCGACGTTCTTGATTTGCGCCTGCTTTATCCACGTTTTAAGCATCAGTGAGACAGAGAATTTGTTTGCTGCGTCAAACACAAGTTTACCGCGCGGAAATCTCTCGGACAGTGCCGTCACAAGCTTATGCACCTGCTCTTCAAGCAAATACCAGAACACGCCTGCCGCAAAAAACACAGCTCCGTTTTCCCGGTCAATCTCTTTCATCCACGAGGTGTCGTTCAAATCGCAGGCTATATTTACCTCCCTTTCGCCGCCGGGAAGAAGTGAATTTCTGACATCAATAACACTCGGAAAATCGATGTTGTATATTTTGCACATTCCGTTATCGCACACTCTTCCGGTGTCGTCGAGACCGCAGCCGAGATTTACAACAGCGGCTTTCGGGTGGGCTTTAAGGTAATCGCACACCTCCCATGCAATATCCTTTTGCCGCATAGCAACCTCGAGAAAACCGAAGCGGTACATAATCCCCTTTGACTTTTCGGAAAGCGACGCAAAGTCATAATCGACCTTATCGATAAGTCGGAGTGCCGTTTCGTCCCTGTAAATATTCGGGAAGCACTCTGAACACATTTTGCGTGCGTAAAGCGGTATCACAAGCGTTTCGCTGACCGTATTCTTTTCAATGACGTATTTCACTTTCTGTCCCCTCCTCTCTTAAAAAAGCAAGCTGCGGCATTCTTCCCGTATCCGACACGTACCTGAGCATATGCGCAAAGCCCTTGGGATCGGCAATCTGAAACTGCATATGGTTAAAGCCCTCAAACACCGGGAAATTGCCGCACGGATAAGCGCTCATAACTGCGTTTCGGTACTTGAAATGCTCCTCCGCACTCCCGAATTCAAAAAAGATACGCCTTTGAAGTTTCTCGGAAAGCTTCGGCAGAGGTTTATCCTCGAGACTGTCGGAGAGCATTCTGCGAAGATTTCCGAAAGTGACATTCTTTCCGCCCTCGACGAAGTACGGTCTTATGTTTTCGTCGTCGCACCAAAGAACCTTTCCGAGAAGCTTTCCATCCGAAAGATAAAGAGCTTTGAGTACAAGGTACATAAACGGCACGGCAAGCATCCGCAGAGGCTTCTTTATTGCGGCGAATTGACCGCCGTCGAAGAACACACGGTTTACTGCGACTTTTGACCTTGACAGAAAAGCGAGAGCCAAATCCGCACCGAGAGACGACGCCGCAACAAGCTCGAGTTTTTCCACTCCGTGTATTTTGAGAAACTCTTCAATCTGCCGTATTTCGTCCTCCTTGCCGAGGTATCTTTGCCCTCTGCAATAAGCGGTCGATGTCGGCATTATGCAGAAGTAATCCTTTTCGAGATACTTCGCAACACGTTCACTGCTCTTTGCGGTAACGCCCATTGCATGAAAAAACAACACCGCCGGATTCTTTTCGTCTCCCAAAGTTTCAAAAAGCACAAAATCACCTCATTTGACAATTAACTCCATGACTGCGGCAATTACCGCCGGGACAAGCCCTGTTGCAATTATACCGGAAATCCATTTAATGCATTTATCACGTCCGCTTATATACGGCATGAGATCCTCCGTCCCCGGAATGACCCACGCATTCGTCCGACACACCCACCATTCGTCTATTACGATGCGGTCGATAAGTATGCACACGAGCAAAATCACAAACATCTGTCTGTAGCCATCGGCAAAGCCGCTTACTCCGTTAATTGCGTATGCGCAGAAAACAATGTAGGCGATGTAAAACAACACTCCGCACGTTTTAAACGGCACCGCACGTTTTTTTATCGTTTCGTGCGTTGTGAGTCCGAGTTCGACGCATCTTTCACGCACACTGCCGTCGTAGAGAAAAACCATGCCGACAGCACCGTTTCGTATGCCGATAAGACAATAGACTATAAGCAGTACACCGAGTATTAACCCCTCGGCAAGCAATTTCAAAAGCATTCAGTCATTCCTCCTGTAGCCGTTTTCGTCAACGTATTCGGGGTGAACCTTTGCGTAGCCGTCACGATCGCCGCATATGGCATAATCGCACCTTGCACCGTTTGCGCAGGTAGTCGTCCGAACAAGCTTTGCGTGTATAAGCTCCATAGCCTCAAAATCCGGATTACAAAACGCCGGCATAATCTCGGAAAGTCCCGCCTTTTTCGCAAATTCGGCAACCGGACATTCGGTAAATTCGTACCTTATTGGCTTATCCGGCGAAAAGGGTTCGAGATTCATTTTGTAGTCGCCCCACCTGTCGCACTGCTTTTTCGCATTGAGAAAGGCTCTGTACATAAGCTTTTTCATGAACGGGTTATTGCAGTTTACAAAGCGAAGTCGCCGAAACGCCGGAAGAATAAGAGCGCACGTCATTTTCTCGATTTCCTCAATCGACGAGACCTTGCGGCAGACGTCGTAATATGCCGTGAGTGCAACGCAGTCGTAGGTTCCGCCCCGTCCGTTGTGAAAGTTTTTCCTGCCGCCGAGATCCGTGCGCATTTTCCCGAGAAATTCAACATACCTCAATTGCACTCTCTCCCACACGTTCTCCCTTTCCTCCGGCGGATAGTGGAGTGCAATTGCACGTCGTATACTTTTTCCGCACGCTGGCGAGTATATGACATGACACCGACGGTCAAATTTCAGAGCGCTGTCCTTCATTGCGCCGCACTCCCTTTCCTTCGCTTTTCGAGAGTTTTTTCGTGTGTCGCTTCGATTTCCTTCAGGAACAATTCAGGATGCTCGCCGACAAGCACACCGTGTCCCATATTCGGGAAAAGCTTGTAGGTAAACTTATAGCCGTTTTCACGCCACTGTGCGATGTGCTTTGCAAGCTTCTTTTCGGTAATGCCGTCCGCACCGTGCCATATGTACATATCGGTTCTACCGAACAGCGAAAAATCCTTGCGGCGTCCGATCATGCATCTATCTTCATTGATCCAGCTTTTCCACGTTGCGTTGCGGTAAACGGCACACTCAAAGGATTCCTCGCTCCTTTTTGTCATTGCGCACACAATCTTGCGTCGCAGAGGTCCCGCCTTTCCGATGAGAAGGTATGCGGAGCCTGTGAGAAAAAGCAGGAACAAATTACAAAGAAGTTTATTTTTGATGTTCGGATAATCCATTGTCGGCATACCGTCCGCAATTGTCGTTGCGATGCTCAGCCTTTTGTCCGCAAGCACATCCATAAGAACAAAACAGCCGTACGATATGCCGTACAGAATGTCTATTTTTCCGCCGTAGTTCTCCGAAATGTAGTCTCCGAGTTTTTCCGCTTCATACCGCACCGATTTAAACTCCGTCTCCGGCTCATCCGGGTTAAAGCCGTCGTATGCTGCAATAATGACATGATACACCTCGGCAAGCCTTTTTGCGGTCGGTGCCGCACCACGATAGCACACTCCGCCGCCGTGGAGGATAACGAGAAGCTCCGGGTTTTCACGTCCGTATTCAAAGTATTTCATACGCCGACACCCTTCAAAAATCCGATCTTCGCTTTCGCCTCGGTGTCATCTGACTCGTCATAGGCATCATACGGTGCGCTCGGGTCGTGAACACGTTTTCCGAACGGTGAGCAGAGCTTATCCCTGTGTGCGAACGCAAAGTCAAAGTTCTCTGTGTAGCCCGTGTGACCTGTTATGATGACCGGGCTTACGTTCGCCTTTTTGAGTCTTTCTTCGAGTGCTTCGAGGGATTTTACCGCAAGCTTATTGTCTTCGGCAAGGGATGAAATAAAGCTGTAGCCGCCGTCCGCACCGAACCAGATTGTATCCCCTGTAAAAAGATATTTGCCGTCGAAAAAGTAGACCATGTGTCCCCACGTATGACCGGGAACGAGGAAGCACTCAACCTTTATTCCGTCGATATCTACAATGTCTCCGTCCTTTACAAGGAGCTTTTGATTGTTAATCGTTACCTGCGGCAGTTTATAAAGACCGTAAATCACCCGCCGTCTGACCTCGCCCGTGAGATAACGGTTTTCGATATCGCCTACATAAAGCTTTGCGCTTTTAAAAAGCTCGGGGCTGTCAGCCTCCACCGCTCCGACGTGGTCGGTATCCTGATGAGTAATAAAAATATGCTTTATCGACTCCGGCTTTATACCGAGCCAGTTCATTTTTTCACCGAGTCTCGGGTAGTTGTAACCGGCGTCTATCATGATTGTCGTATCGCCCTTGCGGTAAAAGAAAATGTTTGCGACCCACTCACGGACACAGGCGACGTTTTCGTCGATCCACCCCGTGCCGAGCGGCTTGAAAATCTCTTTTCCGCGGTACATAAGGCTCATGCCCTTTCTTTGGAATTCCGTTGCTTGCTTCGACATATCAATACCTCTTTTCAAAAATTCATTCCGGTATACAAAACACAGTCAAACACTCACCTTATTTCTTGCACACGAACCATGCAATGCTCTTTACGTTGCCGATCTCGACGCTTTTGTACAGCATCCCGAGCCTCACTCTCAAGCTCTCGACGGTTTCATACGGCGGTGTGAAAAACTTCATGGGTTCGTACACCTTTTCAATGAATCTGTCGGTTCTCCGACACTCTCCCTTTACGTAAAAGCAGCCGCAAAACACTCCTCCGCTTTTCAAAACACGGTGAGTTTCCCGGTATGCCGCCGCTTTGTCAGGGAATGCATGAAAGCCGTTGAGCGACAGAACGGTATCAAAGCTTTCGTCGTCAAACTGAAGTGCGCCGACATCTCCATGAAGGAACGTCACGTTTGAAAGCCCCATTTTCGCCGCTCTCTTGCGTGCTTTCTCCATCATTTCCTCCGAATAATCGAGGCAGGAAATTTCCGCACCGGGAAGAGCGGAATACAGAGGCATGGTGAGAACTCCCGTACCGACCGGCACCTCGAGAAGTCTTCCGTTAAAATCGCTCGGTATTCCCGAAAGTGCGCCTTCAAGGTAGTCTCCGCACTCTTTTCGGTTCATATTCCACACAAGGCGGCACACCGCTTTTCCGAGGAAAGTCGAGCAGGTGATCATGCCGTCGTAGAAACTTCCTTTTCCGGTGAGCTTATACGCATTTTCAATCGCTTCTCTGCGCTCCATATATTGCCTCCGTCATTTGGTTAGCTTCAGCTAACCGATAACTTTAATTTAACGTCCCCGAAAAGGGACGAAACACACATATTCCCGTTCACGCTCACATTATAGCACACATTTTCACGCTTTGCAAGAGGGTTTCGAAATTTTTTCAAATATTTCTTAAGCAGTGCGCACAGCACTTAAATTATCCGCAGACATAAACCGCTCTCTCACCAAAATGTCACGTTTTCCCGAAGCTCCCCCGTCCGACTGTCGTCTTATTTCATTTTCCGTAAGGCAAGCCGCAGATTGTTCACTCGCTCTCATACCTCACAGCAAAAGTAAGTCTGCTCCGCATTCTTCGGTAAACGACGGCAAAAAAGAATCGACACTCTCATACAAGAATGCCGATTGTGGTGTGGATGAATGGACTTGAACCAACGACCCCTTGCATGTCAAGCAAGTGCTCTGACCAACTGAGCTACACCCACATATTATATTTACCCGCCGCCTACGCAACGGTGGTATTATATCACAGATAGGCGCAATTGTCAAGGTTTATATTCGTGAATGTATGATTTTTACATTTTGTTCACAGCGTTCGGCAAAAAAAAGCACCCCGCAGAGAATAACTGCGGGGTACCCGAAAATGCCTATTACACCTTATCAACAAAGTTAAAGGTTGCTATGCCGTAAATGTAGATAAATATGATTACAACCGGCACAACATATCTGAAGATCGGCTTCATCCAGGACTTAACCTTGAGTCCCTTGCCCTCGTTTGCTTCGGCAACGAAGTTATCCCAGCCCCAGCCGAACTTGTTGCAGCAGAAGAGTGCAAACACAAGAGAACCGAGAGGGAGAATGTTGTTGGAAACGATGAAGTCCCAGAGATCAAGCCAAGCCGACTCGCTTGTGAAGGGATGGAAACCGCTGAATGTGCTGTAGCCGAGAGCGGTAGTGAGCGCAAGCGCAAATATTACAACAGCGCATATTGCACATCCGACGGGTCTCGACCAGCCGAACATTTCGCGAACCATTGCAAGGATGTTTTCGCAAACGGCAAGAACCGTGGAGAGTGCGGCGAACACCATGAAGAGGAAGAAGAGTGCGCCCCACCAACGGCCGCCCGCCATGTTGTTGAATACCGACGCCATTGTATCAAACAGAAGGCTCGGTCCTGCGTTTACCTGCTCGCCGTATGTGAAGCAAGCCGGGAACATGATAAGACCTGCAACGATAGCAACGAAGGTATCGAGGATGATTACGTTGAGGGACTCGCCGAGAAGTGATCTTTCCTTATTGATGTAGCTTCCGAAGATAGCCATTGAACCCATGCCGACGGAAAGCGTGAAGAACGCCTGATTCATTGCGCCTACGATAACGCTTCCGTTAATCTTTCCGAAATCGGGGACGAGGTAGAACGAGAGTCCTTCCTTTGCGCCGGGGAGCGTTGCACTGTGTACGGCAAGAACGACCATGAGAAGGAGAAGAAGCACCATCATGTACTTCGACACTCTCTCAAGTCCTCCCTGGAGGCTGAAGCAAAGTATGCCGAAGGCAAGAATAACCGTTACCGCAAGGTAGGTCACGTTAAGAGTGGGATCTGAGATCATTCCGACAAATCCGAGATCTGACGTATTGCCGGTAAGGAACTGCACGAAGTAGTATATTATCCAACCGGTAACTACTGTAT
>CAKSCN010000072.1 GCA_934444485.1 uncultured Eubacteriales bacterium
AGCGAGGACTGCGAAACTCCGACGGAACCGGCGTCGTTGCCGGAGTTACAAAGGTCGGTCTTGTTCACGGATACATTCTCAACGAAGGCGAGAAGGAAGCAATTCCCGGAAAGCTCTACTACAGAGGCTACGACGTTGACGACCTTGTTGAGAGCTATTGCCGTGAGGATCGCTACGGATTTGAAGAATGCTCTTACATTCTCTTTTTCGGTAAACTGCCCACAGAAAAGCAGCTTGCCATGTACAACGAGCTTGTATCCTCCTACGCTCATTTGCCGGAACGCTTTACGGAGGACGTGATACTTCGCTGTCCTTCCAAGAACATTATGAATAAACTGCAGTCGGGCGTGCTTGCTCTTTATTCATACGACGACAACGCTGAGGACAACAGCCTCGAGAACGTAATTCGTCAGAGCATACAGCTCACGGCAAGGATACCGATTATCGCCGCCCACGCATACGCAGTAAAAAAGCACGTATTCGAGAACGACTCTCTCTTTCTCCACAGCCCCAAGCTCGGACTCTCCACCGCCCAGAATTTTCTGCGTATTCTCGGCGACAACCGCAGCTTCAATGAAGCAGAAGCAAAGCTTCTTGATCTCTGCCTTGTTCTTCATGCGGAACACGGCGGAGGTAATAACTCAACCTTCACCTGCCGTGTGCTGTCCTCCTCGGGTACAGACACATACTCGGCAATAGGCGCCGCTATAGGTTCTCTTAAAGGTCCCCGTCACGGCGGTGCGAACATAAAGGTTGAAAATATGTTCGGCGAAATAAAGGAAAACGTAAAGGATTGGAAAGACGATGAGGAAATTGCGGCGTACCTGAGAAAAATCCTCCGCAAGGAAGCCGGCGACGGAAGCGGTCTCATTTACGGTATGGGACACGCAATATACACGCTGTCCGACCCGAGAGCAAAGCTTCTGAAAAAGTACGCAAGGAATCTTGCCAAGGACAAAGGCTACGCCGACGAGTTTGCTCTTCTCGAAAAAATCGAGGAACTCACACCGGGAGTCTTCGGAGAAACTAAAAACAAGATGATGTGTGCAAACGTCGATATGTACTCCGGGCTTGTTTACCGTATGCTCGGCATACCTCAGGATCTTTACACACCGCTGTTTGCGATAGCGAGAACCACCGGATGGTGCGCACACAGAATAGAGGAGCTTATGACCGGCGGAAGAATAATTCGTCCGGCATACAAAACAAAGGCAGCGTACAAGAGATACATTCCGATATCGGAACGCATTACGGAAAACTGACCACCGCTCAAAGCTTCGGCAAAACGCCGGGGCTTTTCTTTTTTCGTCCGTACTTGCTTACATAAACAGGCAAAGCACAATGGGAACGAAAATCGCCGGTACGAAGTTCATCGTTTTAAGCTTTGTAACTCCCAAAAGGTTAAGTCCTATACCGATGAGTATAACGGAGCCGACGCAGGTCATCTCACCCACGGCATAGTCCGTAAGGAACGGCGATGCGGCTTTCGCAAGAAGAACTATTCCTCCCTGAATCGCAAGAACCGTTGCCGACGAAAACAGAACGCCGACTCCGAGAGCCGCACCGAAAACCGCACTTGAAACAAGGTCAAGCATTGCTTTCGCATACAGAAGCTCGTTGTCCGCCGATATACCTGCATTGAGCGAACCGATAACAGTAAGCGCACCGACGCAGAAAACGAGGCTTGAGGTAACAAAGGAGCTTGCGATTGTAGCCTCACCGTCAGGTCTTCCGAATCTCTTTTCGAGTAGTGAGCCGACGTATTCAATCTTCGCATCAAGGTCAGCAACGGAGCCGATGAGAGTTCCGACGGTCATTGAAATAATGAGAATAAGCGTATTCGTACCTTTCAGCGCACCGGATATGCCGATATACATCGTACAGAGTCCGAGAGCCTTCATCAAAATATCCGAAAGCTTTTCGGGGATAAACCTTTTGAAGAGTATCCCGACAATGCCGCCGAAAAGCACGGTTGCAACGTTTGCGAAAACGCCGTACATATTCTCAATTCCGAATCCGTTCAAAAATCTCAACCCCTATTTGCGAAAACACTGACCGTCAAAAGTCCGTATACATCGTCACCATACCGTAGAGTATATCACAGAAAATATGAACATTTCCACTTTTTAACTGTTTGTTTACTGTTTAGTACGCATTTCATTCGATTTTAGCGGTCAAAAAGCGGTGAAAAATAGGGATTGAGATTCAAAGTGTCTCATCGGAAGTCACGTTGCGGTGCTGTTGCGGTCACACTTTTTCCTTAATAATTCTCGGCTTTCACTTCAAAATAAGCCTTGGGTCGTCCGCAGATCGGGCAGATATCCGGAGCGTCGGCAGAGCTTGTCTCGTAACCGCAGTTGCGGCAAATCCATTCCGCCGGTTCATCCTTTGAATATACCTTTCCCTTGTTTATGTTGCCGAGAAGCTTTTCGTATCTCTCCTTGTGCGCCTTTTCGACAGCTCCTACCCTCAAAAACAGCGTTGCAAGCTCGTCGAAACCCTCAGCCTTTGCTGTTTCGGCGAAAGACGCATACATCTGCGACCACTCAAAGTTTTCATTTTCGGCGGCAGAGCCGAGGTTTACGTCGGTTGTCGGAATACCGCCGTTCAGTATTTTAAACCAAAGCTCGGCGTGCGCTTTTTCGTTTTTGCCCGTCAGAGAGAAAAACTCGGCTATCTGATTATATCCCTCTGCTTTTGCTTTTTCACTGTAAAAGGCGTATCTCGCCCATGCCATACACTCACCGCCGAAAGCTGTTTTGATATTCGCCTCTGTTTTTGAGCCTTTAAGTTCTGCCATATAAATCAACCTCCCTGTGCTTCTATTTTTGACACAAGGAGGGAGTTTTAGTCAGTCTCTGTAAATAAATATTTGTCTGTATTTTTTCGGACAGTACCCGGAATAGCTCTTGAAAAAGCTCGAAAATGCGCTGTAATCGTCAAAGCCGACCTCGGTCATTACATCCGTTATCGGCAGCTCTTCGTTGACAAAGAGCGAAATTGTTTTCTCGAATCTTTTCTTATTTATATACTTGAGCGGAGAAACGCCGACATTCTTCTTGAACATTCTGATAAAGTAATTCGGGTGCAGATGCATCATTCCTGCAAGCTCTTCGACCGACAGCCTTTTATCGAGGTTGCGGTTTATGTAGTCGATAACGGCGGAAAGCTTACTTGATTCGTCGGGATTTTTGCTCTCCGCTCCCATGGGCGACTGTGTCGGCGGCACGGCTGCTTTATCGGCGCACGCAGTTTCAACGTAAAGCGCAAACAGCTCGACAATATACGCTTTGAGACGCAGGTTTGCCGCAGCGCCGGTCTTTTTTGTCTCGGCGAAAATCTTCTCGAAAAGGTTCTCGGTACTGCGCCTTTTATTTTCGGGAATGTCCACGTAAAGCGGAAGCTCGATAAGCTCGTTCATATTCTCGTTCGCTGTTTTTATATCGAAGTGCATCCAGTATTTTTTAACGTAATTCTCGCTCACGTGATAAAACGAATGCCTTGTCTTTGCAGGGATAAATATAAGCCGTCCGGGCTTGCCTCTGAAGGTGAGCTTATCCGTCTTTATTTCGCACTCGCCGCCAGTGACGTAGTAAAACTTGCTGTACGGGAGAGTTTGATTTATTCCGCACCAGTTCTTGCCGCAATTCGTGAAAGTGCCGTAAAAATAGTCAATACATAAATTGGAAAAACAGTCATAGTTCTGCATAATCTTACCTGCTCCGATATCCACCCATTATATACGTTTATATTCGTTAACGAAAGTCGGCTTTTCTGCCGAAAGCACTCGCCTTTACGACGTATGCTCTTCGCCGCAAGTTATAAGCTTCTTTGCCAGCTCCGCATTTTTACGTGCAAGTTTGCGAAGCTCCGGGAGCACGCTTTCCAAATTCTTTTTTGCGTTTTCGAGGTTGCTCATAAAATCGCCGAGGACAGCTTCGTATTTGCCGTCGGAAAGCTCCTTGGGAGTTATGCTGTACCTATTGCCGACAACCGATGAAAAGCTCTTCACCTTCGGGTCGTACTCTATGCCGAACACGGGCTTGCCGGAAACGACACCGAAAATCAGCATATGAAGCCGCAGGGCAACGACGCACTCCGACTTTGAAATAATTCCGAGAATCGTCTGCGCATCGGCGGCACGGTCAACAAATACGCCCCTCGTTTTCATTTTTGAAAGCACATCAAGCGTTGCGGCTCTGTCCTTTGAGTACTGCATTGCAACAAACACAGGAAGCACGCCGTAGCTGTTTTGCAATGTATCCGCAAACTCGGCAAGAGCCTCGGGTACGGTTTTCCCGCCCTTGACGTCGGTGCAAAGACTGCGGACGGATATGCAGGCAAACGGCTCATGTATCCCGAATTCCGACATTATTTCGTCGGCAATTGCATCGTTTTTCACTTCAAGGTCAAATGCCGGATCTGCCGTAAGCTCTACATTTTTGTTTTCGACGCCGAGTTCTCCGAGCATTCCGAGTGAATCCGGGTCACGCAGCGTTATGCAGTCGGCACGGTCAAGGAGCTTCTTGGCGAGTCGGCGGTTTCCGGGCTTTGTTATGGGTCCTATACCGTTTGCATATAGCATGACGCGAAGTCCGAGCTTTTTTGCAAGGTGTGCGCAGTACAGATAATACAGGAGCGATTTTGTGCTTGTAACGTCCTGAATAAGGCTTCCTCCGCCGAGTATGAAGAGTTTTGCGGAGCGCATCGCTTTCTTCACTTCACGCATTCTGAATCTGCCGACTCCGCTGACGTCATGAAACTGCGACGGTTTCTCAACGTCATTCGTAAGCACCGCAATACCCATATTTTCGTCAACACTGCGCAGATCCGCAATCACCGCCTCAAGAAGTGCGTCGTCTCCCGTGTTGCCGAAGCCGTAGTAGCCGAGAATGACCGCATCCTTGGCAAAAATACGCATCGCACGCTTATACATCGCTTCGTTGTCGTCCGCCATCTTCCCCACGGAATAGTACCTTTCGACAACGCTCTTTCCGTACTCCGCAACCCTCTCGCTCTCCTCGGGGCTCATATTAAAGAGCTTAACGATATCCCTCTCGAGAGTTTCTTTGTTTACCGGTGCGCAGTCACGGCAGGTGAAGTTGCAGGCACGTGCCTCTTCGAGGTTTTCTTCACTCGGAATACCGATATATCCCCACTCTCCGACCACAACGCACTTCTTTTTCATGGACATCGGTTCAAGGATTGCACGGCTGACACCCACGCAAACCTCCGCACAGGCAAGCACTTCGTTTACGTCGGTTCTGCCACCGGTGAGTATTACCGCTCTTCGTCCGAGCTTTGCGTTTATTTCTTCGGCACGCTTCGCAAGGTCGTCGTACGCCTCGCCGTTTCCCACGAGCATATACACAATTCCCGGGACATCCCTGTCAAGCTCCGGCATTATATCCATCATCGCAAAGGCATGAGAGCAGACTCTCGGGTCGAGACGTGTCACGCAGGCAACAACCTTGGCGTCTTTACTGAGTGAAAACTCCGCACGCACCTTTGCACCGTCGATATCGGGAGAGAACTTTTTGCCGTCTATTCCGTTTATGCTGACAGATATGTTTCCGGGTTTTATTCCGTAATTGTCAACGAGATACTTCTTCAAATCCTCGCTCACCGCAAGACTCATCTGACCCCAATCGGTGAGAAGCTTATACGGAAAGCTTGTATTGTAGGCACCGTGTACGGTCGTGACAAACACAAAGGGGCATTTCCCCATAAGTCTGCGATGAACTATTCCCGTGAGAAAAGCGGGTATTCTTGCATGAGCGTGGACAATATCCGGCTTTTCCGACATTATTATTCTCTCCATGCTCATAACCGCTCCGAGCATCGCCGCAGGGTTCTTGCTGTTGACGGTAACGGTATAGTGTCTTATGCCGCAGGCTTCGATTTCCTTTACGTATACTCCGCCGCCCGAAATTACCGCAACGTCGTGACCTCTTCTTTTAAGCTCCTTCGCAAGCTCCGTGACGTGAGTCTCCGCACCGCCGATATCGAGGCACGCAAGGGTCATTATTATCTTCAATCTCTTCATTCCTTTCGTAAATGTCAGTGAACAAATCTGCACACGATTATCGGCATGAAAATCGCAGGAACCATATTCATGACCTTTATCTTTGTCACGCCGAGGCAGTTGAGTCCCACGGCTATAATCGTCGCACCGCCTACGCAAGCCATTTCGGCTATGATCGAATCACTCAAAAAAGGCTGTATAAACTGTGCGCCGAGAGACATTGCCGCCTCATACAGAAAGACGAGCGCACCCGAAAAAGCAACGCCTATTCCAAGAGTCGTTGCCATTATGAGCGCCGCTATGCCGTCAATCACAGACTTTGCGGCAAGAGTCGTATTGTCTCCGTGGAGACCGCTCTCAAGCGAGCCGATAACCGCCATAGCGCCGACACAAATTAGCAGACTGCATGATACAAACCCGTCTGCAATGCTCACACCGCCACCAGCGGCAAATCTGCGCTGAAGTATATCTCCGAGCTTATTTATTCTGCTTTCGAGGTCAGCAAGCTGTCCGATGACCGTACCGACCGCAAGCGACACTATTGCGACAAGCGCATTCTCGCCCGAAAGCGTTCCCGAAATTCCTATGTATATTATTACAAGCGAGAGTCCTTTCATTATTTGGTCAGACACTCTTTCGGAAAGTCCCGTTTTAATGAAAGATCCCGCTATACCGCCCACCGCAACGAGTATTCCGTTGAGAGCGGCACCGAAAAGCACCATTGTATTCAGTTCCTTTATGTCATAGTGTTGTCAGCTCTTTTTAATTTTGACATACGCAAGCATAGCCCCGGGGCATTTCTTGTTGTCAGGGTCTTTTACCTTTGTCACCGAGAAGCATCCGAACGATTCCAAAAACTGCGACATTCTCTTGCAGCCGTAATTTCTTACGTCAAAGTCGGGGTATCTCTTCGAGAGTATGTTTCCGACATCGCTAACCGACATATTGCCCTCTTCGTCCGCCTTATCCTTTATGAGAGACTCAATCGCAAGGCGAAGCGTCTCCTTATCGGTCTGCGAGGTCTCGTCCTCAATCTTTGTCTGCGCTGCGTTCTTGGTCTTTACCTTTGCGGTTCCGCTCTGTTTTGAGGTTGGTTTTGCGGCACTCTTGACATTTACCGCCGCCGTTTCGACCGCATTTTTACTCTCGGCGTCTTTGGCAAGCTTATCCACGAATTTGAACTCGTCGCACGCCGACACAAACGGTCTCGGAGTCTTTTCCTCTCCCATGCCGATAACGGTCATTCCGGACTCTCTGAGTCTCGATGCAAGGCGTGTGAAATCGCTGTCGGAGGTTGCAAGGCAAAAGCCGTCCACTCTGTCCGAATACAGAATATCCATGGCGTCGATTATCATGGCGCAGTCTGTCGAATTCTTTCCGGAGGTGTAGCTGTACTGCTGGACGGGCGTTACCGAATACTCAAGGCTTGCTTTTTTCCAGCCCGAGAGATTCGGAATGGTCCAGTCGCCGTAAACACGCTTATATGTCGCTATGCCTTTCGTCGATATTTCATCGAGTATAATCTTTATATAGTCGCAGGAAATATTGTCTCCGTCTATAAGTATTGCAAATCTCTTTTCTTCCATGCTCACATTCCTTTCTCTGTCCTGTCATTTTACACCATTATTTGTTTTTTGTCAAGTAATATGCGCCGAAGTTTATAAAAATTAACCCAAATCTCAATTATCCGTCTCAAGACTGACCTCACGTATTATGCAAAGCTTACCGAAATGTAAACTTAAATCTGCGCCTATTGCAAAAACGATAAAAGTGTGATATACTGTAAAGCGGTGTGCAAAGACACCGGTATTTTAAAGAAAGGAGGAAACAGCATGGCAGCAGAGTTTAAGGTAAAGGATCTTTTTGACCTTGACAAAACGATTGCGTCAGGTCTTTTCGACGGCGTTGAATATCCGTGGGAGATACTCGGCAAAATCAAAGAATTCATTATTGCGCTCGGAAAAACTCTTCCGTCCGACAAGTTCGACAATCCTTCGGAAAACGTATGGATAGCCAAGAGTGCGTCAGTCGCTCCGACGGCATTTATCGGCAGTCCCTGCATCATCGACGAAAACGCCGAAATACGCCACTGCGCCTTTATAAGAGGAAGTGCGATTATCGGAAAAGGAACAGTCGTCGGCAACTCGACGGAGCTTAAAAACGCAGTGCTTTTCGACAGCGTTCAGGTACCCCACTTCAACTATGTGGGGGATTCCGTGCTCGGTTACAAATCGCATATAGGCGCCGGCGGAGTAACGTCCAACGTAAAGAGCGACAAAACGCTTGTCACGGTTAAGGCTGACGGTGAAAAAATCGAGACGGGGCTGAAAAAGTTCGGAGCGATGCTCGGCGATTATGTTGAGGTAGGCTGCAACAGCGTTCTCAATCCCGGTACGGTTATAGGTCGTCATTCAAATGTTTATCCCACGTCCTGCGTAAGAGGATACGTTCCGTCGGAAAGCATTTGGAAAAATGACGGTACGGTCGTAAAAAAGCACTGACGGCATGACAAAGCGGTCACACTCGGCATATACTGAGATGACGCAAGGTCACAATTTCAAAAAGAACAGCGCCAGACCGCAGAGAAAATTTGCGGTTAACGAGGCGGAGTGTTATCGAGGTTTTCGGCGGATGCACTCCCGGCACAATTGATGTCGTAAGCTTCGTGTAAAAACAGGGGCAACTCTGCAACAAAGCACGCAGCATTCAAAAATTTGTACTTTGAAGTAAAGCGAAACACGGTTTTTCTGAAGTTCTTTTGCCTGCACGGTTTCGCGGAGATTTATATATGTGCGGTATAATTGGTTACAGCGGCAGTGAAAATGCCGTTCCGATACTTTTGTCGGGTCTTCACGCTCTCGAATACAGAGGCTATGACTCTGCCGGTATTGCGGTTTTCGAGGACGGCGGTATTACAACAGTCAAGTCTAAGGGACGCATTTCCGAGGTTGAAAAGCTCATTTCGGAAAAGTACGACGGACTTTCATCCGAGTGCGGTATAGGTCACACACGCTGGGCGACTCACGGTGAGCCTTCCGACAAAAACTCTCACCCTCACTCAACGGAGAATGTGACGATAGTTCACAACGGCATAATCGAGAATTACACCGAGATAAAGGAATTTCTGTGCGGAAAGGGCTATGTTTTCATTTCCGACACCGACACGGAAACCGCTCTCAAGCTTCTCGATTACAATTACAGGCTTCTCGGCGACAAATTTGCCGCTATTAAGGCTACAATCGGGAAAATCAGAGGTGCTTATGCTTTCGTCATCATCTTCCGCGACGAACCCGGTACGGTTTACGCGATAAGAAACGCAAGTCCTCTCATTGCGGCAAAGAATAACACCGGCACTTTCATCGCTTCCGACATCACGGCGGTACTCAAGTACACACGCAGTTACTACCGTATTGACGAAAACGAGATTGCGGTTCTCAAGAAAGACGATATTTCGTTTTTCACCCTCGACGGAAAACCCGTAAAGAAAGAGCTGCTCTCGGTTACGTGGGACGTTGACGCCGCAGAAAAGGGCGGATACGATCACTTCATGCTGAAAGAGATTCACGAAGAGCCCGACTCCGTCGTAAAGACGGTGCATTCGAGACTTAAGGACGGTCTTCCGAGCTTTGACATAGATTCTCTCACGGACGAGCGCGTAAAGAGTATCGGCAGAATTCACATCGTTGCGTGCGGTACAGCTATGCACGCCGGTCTTGCAGGTAAGTTTGCGATTGAAAAACTCGCACGCATACCCGTTACCGTGGACATTGCGTCCGAATTCAGATACAACAACCCCATTCTTTCCAAGGACGACCTCTTCATTGCAATATCCCAGTCCGGTGAGACGGCGGACACTCTTGCCGCTCTGCGCATGGCGAAAGCCGAGGGACTTTACACGCTGTCTGTCGTAAACGTGGTAGGCTCGAGTGTTGCAAGGGAATCCGACGGTGTCATTTACACGTGGGCAGGTCCCGAAATTGCGGTTGCAAGCACGAAGGCATACGTTGTGCAGATATGCATACTCTATATGCTTGCCGTAAAGCTTGCTCTCTCCGAGGGAAAACTCACCGAGGAAAAGGCTCGTGAGTACATGGACGTTCTCCAAAACGACGCTCCGAAAGCAATAGAAAAGGTTCTCGAAAAAGAGGACGAAATACGCGCTCTTTCAGAGAAGCTCAAAGATGCCGACGATATGTTCTTCATCGGCAGAGGGGTTGACAGCTGTCTTGCGCAGGAGGCGTCACTCAAGCTCAAAGAGGTTTCGTACATTCACAGCGAGGCATATGCCGCAGGCGAACTGAAGCACGGAACGATTTCTCTTATCGTTGAGGGAGTGCCGGTCATTGCGATAGCAACCGAGTCAAAGCTCTACGAGAAAACCATAAGCAACATCAAAGAATGCAAGGCAAGAGGCGCAAGCTCGCTTCTCATATGCGACGAGACCTTCTCCGTTGCCTCCGACGTTGCGACGGATATTCTCCGTATCCCCCACATCGACGAGCTTTTCATGCCGATTCCGACGTGCTGTGCATTCCAGCTGATTGCTTACTACACGGCGGTTCTCAGAGGCTGTGACGTTGACAAGCCACGCAACCTTGCAAAATCGGTAACGGTGGAATAATCCGCAGATTTACAATTAAATAACGAAAGAAAACGCCCGTCCGGAGGAAGAACTCTTGACGGGCAATACTTTTTCAAATGTTTCGGGTGTTCGCAGCACTGTCAAAGCACACGTATGACTTTCACGTCGGAAAGGTTCTCGGTCTTTTTGCGTATTGTGCGCTCCGGCTCTTTCGGGGTTATAAAGCCGTAAAGACCATCAGCCTCGGTGACGCAAGCCTCGGGATAGACCGAGAAAATCTCCTCTTCCGAGGACGAGGTACGCACAAACATCGAAAGCTCGAAATCTTCGCAGTCCATAAGCTCTCCGGGGACAGCCTCTTTCCATGATGCGCTGTCGGTGCAGTGTCTTGCGATGTCGAGGACATCCGACATAACGGCGCTTGCAGTCGGAAGTTTACCGGCACCTCTGCCGTAGAACATTACGTCGCCGACGGCGTTTCCTCTTACGGTGATACCGTTGTACACGTCTTCAACCGACGATATGGGATTATCGAGAGGTACGAAGAAAGGTGCGGTTATACAATAGACCCTCTCCCCGACTCTCTCGCTTCGTCCGAGAAATTTTATAGAATATCCGAGGTTTTCGGCAAATTTTACGTCTGCGGAATCTATATCGGTCATTCCCTCGTACTTGACCTTATCCGGCGAAATTGCGTGACCGTAGGCAAGCGACGAAAGTATGCAGATCTTTCTCGAGGTATCGAGTCCTTCGATGTCCGCCGCAGGGTTCGCTTCGGCATAACCGAGTCTTTTTGCTTCGGCAAGCGCATTTTCAAAGGTCTCTTCCTTTTTGAACATCTCGGTGAGAATGTAGTTGGTCGTTCCGTTGAGTATGCCGCAGACTGACTCTATTCTGTTTGCCGCAAGGCACTGCCACATCGGCTTTATGACGGGTACGCCGCCGCCGACACTCGCTTCAAACATATAACTTACGTTGTTTTCCGAGGCAACCTTCAAAAGCTCCGTGCCGTAATTCGACACGACCTCTTTATTTGACGTGACGACGCTCTTTCCGGCTTTCAGAGCCGCAAGTGAAAACTCATACGCAGGATGTGAGCCGCCCATTGTTTCGACGACGATAAGCACTTCAGGGTCAGCTATTATCCTTTCAAAATCAGTCGTAACTCTGTCCGCAAGCGGATGATCGGGAAAACTTCTCCGGTCAAGTATATATTTAACGTCTATTTTTTCGCCGCAAAGTCTCTCTGCGTAAAAGTCGTTGTTCATCGATATGACTTCCTCAACGCCTGAGCCTACCACGCCGAAGCCGAGTATTGCTATTCCTATCATTGTTTTCCCTC
>CAKSCN010000073.1 GCA_934444485.1 uncultured Eubacteriales bacterium
AATTTTAATTGATGATAATCTTGAATGGTATTGCCCAAATTGTGGTAATAGAGATCATGATACATTAAATGTAGCAAGAAGAACTTGTGGATATATAGGAAGTAATTTTTGGAATAAAGGTCGTACACAAGAAAAACGGCGGTCCCGGTGCGGCGAGAAATACGGGACTTGAGTATGCCGTTGGCGAATATGTCGGCTTTGTCGATTCGGACGACTTTGTCGATGAGAATATGTTCGGCGAGCTTTACCGTGCCGCAGAAAAATACGGTGCCGATATTGCTGTGTCGGGACTTCGCTTTGTGGGTGGAAATATGTTCAGCGAGAAAGGCAGAAGCGGCGGGTCGGATTACGAACACAATTACTTTGTGTCTGAAACCGTATTTGACGGCAGGGACGGCATGAACGAATTTATGCGAGGCACCGTCGGCGCACTTTCACACGAAAAACTCGATTCGAGATACGGAATGAGCGTGTGCAAGGATATTTTCAGACGCCGCACGGCAAAAGATAACCGTGTGCGCTTTATGTCCGAGAGGGAGGTCCTTTCGGAGGACGCACTCTTCCTGCTCGACTTTGCAAAATGTGCGGACAGAATAGTCGGATTGCCGTGCGCTCACTACTCGTATTGCCGAAACGGAGAGTCGCTCTCGAAATCCTACGACGCAAACCGCCTTGAAAAGAGCGTCATTTTCGTAAACGAGGTTGAAAAGAGATTTGCCTGCCGTATGCCGGAAAGCGAATACCGGGAATACCTCGACAGACTCAGACAGGCGTTCGGCAGAGTGCTTTGTTCGCAGACGATTATGTATGCGTCAGAGTGCGGCATGAAATACGGAGAGCTTCGGTCGAGACTCAAAGAAATCTGCGAAACGCCTGAGATTGCAAAGGCTCTCGGACACTATCCGTGGTACAGACTGCCGAAGATGCAGGCGGCGTTCGCTTTCCTTATGAAATACAGACTTTATGCGCTCGCAGTGCTTGCGGTGAAGTTTAGGGAAAACTTGAACTCGGGGAAGGGGTGACGGGAAATGCTTTTTTCGGTAATCGTGCCGATATACAACGTTGAAAAGTATCTTTGCCGCTGTATCGACAGCGTTCTCGGTCAGACCTTCACAGATTATGAGCTTATCCTTGTTGACGACGGCTCTCCCGACGTCTGTCCCGATATTTGCGACAGGTATTCCGAAAAGATCACAAACGCCGAAATAAGAGTGATACATAAGAAAAACGGCGGACTTGTCAGCGCACGGTGCGCCGGAATCAGAGCCGCTGAGGGGGCTTACGTCGTGTGCCTTGACGCCGACGACGCACTTTTGCCCGACGCACTCGAAAATGCGGCAGGAATTCTGCGTGAAACAAATGCGGATATCGTTTCGTTCTCCTACGTAAAAACCGACGAAAGCGGACGCAGAACCGAAAAATGCGACGATATTCTGCGTGAGGGCGAATACGGCAGAGCGGAGATTGAAAGTGAGGTATTCCCGAAGCTTATTCTCGACCGTGAAATGCACCATGCCTTTTACTTTCTGTGGGGCAGAGCAATAAGGCGCACGCTTATCGAAAAACACCAGCTTGCCGTCGATGAGAAAATATCGCTCGGCGAGGATATATGCTGTCTCGCACCGTGCTTCCTGAACGCCGAAAGAGTGTACGTGAGCCGAAAAGCGGCGTACCTTTATACGGTCAGGAAAACCTCGATTTCAAACGTGTTCGGCATGGAAAGATTTGAACAGATAGAGAGAACGGCCGCTTCTCTTCATGCTTCTCTCGACGGTGCGAACGGCGGATTTTCGGAGCAGATATCGAGATATTCTTTCTTTATGTGTCTTGCGCTTTTGGCGTCTGCGGCGGAGAACGGCTGTTTCGGTTGCGTCGGAGAGGCGAAACGCTTCATACTCGCTTCACCTCTTTACGGAGAAATAAAAAAAGCAAGGTTTGACCGTATATCGCCCAAAAGCAAGGCAACGCATATTCTCCTGAAAGCCGGTGCGGTGAGGACGGCGTTCCTTCTTTTGTATGCGTGCGGCGTGATGAAAAGAGCGGTGCTAAAATTAAGAGGCATAGGGGGAAATGAACGATGAGCGACGGCAAAAGACCGGAAATATCGGTTGTCATGAGTGTTTACAACGGCGAAAGGTACCTCGGCGAAGCCCTTGAAAGTTTGTGTGCACAGACCTTTGACAGCTGGGAGCTTATTGCGGTTGACGACTGCTCGACCGACGCAACCTTCGGAATACTGGAAGAGTTTGCACAGCGTGACAAAAGGATAAGAGTTATGCGAAACGAACGCAACCTGAAGCTCGCCGCATCGCTCAACAGAGCCGTCGAAAACGCCTGCGGACGGTATATAGCACGTATGGACGCCGACGATATATGTCTGCCAAACAGGCTTGAGAGGCAGTTTGCTTTCATGGAGTCAAGAGGGGACGTTGACCTTTCCTCGTGCAGATTTTTCACCGAAAAGGACGGAAGAATATCCTCCGGCGGCGGTGGCGGACCGTGCGATGCCGAGTCGGTCAAGGCAATGCTTCTTTTCGCAAACCCCATACTTCACCCCGGAGTTATTGCAAAAAGCGGCGTGATGAAAAGCTACCGCTACGATGAAGCGCTCACCTGCACGGAGGATCTCGACCTCTGGACAAGAATGGCGGCGGACGGAAAGAGAATTGAGATCCAGAGCGAATACCTCATGATTTACCGACTCCATTCGTCGCAGATAACGGCAACCGTGACGCCGAAACAGCGAACCGAGGTGCTTGACATACAGAAGAGGTACTTTGCGTCGCTTCGTGCGCCGATGTCCGAAAAGTCGGAGAATTATTACACGGACGGTATGTACTTCAAGGACTCTGCAAAAATCAGCATGAGAGAGTTTTCGTGTTTTGCACGCAGCCTCAAAAAGAGCATCGGCAATTGCGGAACGCTCGAAAAGGAGGCGCTTGACCGTGCGCTTATCGAGGTGCTTGCCGAATACAAACGAAAAGGTCTGTCGCCTGTGAAAATCATCATCGGTGCGGCGAATGCCGGGATTTCTCCGATATTTTTCGCCGGAGAACTTTCAAGAAGAAAGAAAAGAGCGAGAGCCGACGGACACCGTTGTATTGCCGTTGCAGAGAGAATAGGACTTCACCGCACGGGAAAAAGCGAGACGTTCCCGACATTTTCAAGATAAATCCGTCTCGCAAAAGACCGTACAAAATATCGGAATATCACCGCAAAGGAGGCTGAAAGATGCTGTCAGTTATCGTGCCGGCATACAATGAGGAGCTGTCGTGCGAAAAAGCTTACGACAGAATATCCGAGGTTCTTTGTAAAAATAATATAGACTTTGAAATAATATTCGTTGACGACGGCTCTCTCGATTCCACATACGATGTAATAAAGAAGCTCTCCGAGAGTGCGGAAAACGTCAGAGGACTTCACTTCTCGAGAAACTTCGGCAAGGAAGCCGCAATATCCGCAGGACTTGCAAACGCCGCCGGCGACTGTGCGGTCGTCATGGATTGCGATCTCCAGCATCCCCCGGAAAAAATTGCGGAGATGTACGGACTTTGGGAAAAGGGGTACGAAATAGTCGAGGGAGTGAAAACGGACAGGGGAGAAGAGAGTGCTTGTCACAGGCTTTTCGCAAAGTGCTTTTACTCTGTTATCGGAAAGCTCTCGGGATTCGATATGGCAAATTCCTCCGACTTCAAGCTTGTTGACAGAAGAGTCATCGACATTCTCAACCGAATACCTGAGAGAAGAGGCTTCTTCCGTGCGATAACCCATTGGGTGGGCTTCAAAAAAGCCGAGGTTGAATTTGAGGTTGCAAAGCGCACGGAGGGCGAGTCCAAGTGGTCGGCGTCGGAGCTTGTGAAATACGCTCTTTCAAACATCGCCGCATATTCCGCCGCCCCCATGCAGATAGTTACCGCACTCGGCTTCGTCATGCTCTTTATTGCGGTCGTACTCGGCGTGTGGGCGCTTGTCGATAAGCTCTCGGGACGTGCGCTCGAGGGTATTACGACGGTTATCTTCATCATGATATTCATCGGAAGCATAATGATGATAAGCCTCGGCATCATAGGCTATTACGTCGCAAGAATATACGAGGAAATAAAGGGACGGCCTAAGTATATTGTGGCGTCTCGGTGCGGAGTCGGCGAAAGCTCGGAGAAGAAAAAAAACGATACGGAGACTTGTCGGTGAGTAAAGGAGGAATAGGCATGGAAAGGGATCTGCTTGCGGACAGACTGAAGGCATACGCCTGCTTTCTTGTGCTTTTCGGTCACGTCCTCCGAGGCGTAAGACTTTCCGGCGTGGATATTCCCGAGGTGCTGTATATTGCCGAAAACTTCATATGGTCGTTTCACGTTCAGCTCTTCCTCTTTTTGAACGGATACGTGTACAAAATCACCGGCGGCTCGTTTTTCAAAGGCACGGGTAAAGACTTCGTGCTTCGCAAGCTACTTAACCTCGGCGTGCCGTATACGGCGTTTTCGGTGATGTATATCGTGATAAACAGCTTCGTTTCGGGTGCGAATACACGGTCGGAGCTTTCGGATATTCTCTCGCTTTTCACCGAACCTACGGCACAGTATTGGTATCTCTACGCACTCTTCTTCGTTTTCCTTGCGTGGACGGTTCTGTCGCATTTTACGGGGAATTTGCAGATTACGCTCATTTTCGCCGCCGTCGGCTACATACTCCCACTTTTCGGCGTGGGGTTCGGATGTCTTGAGTCGGCCGTGTACGCCGCAATTCCTTTCGGACTCGGCACGCTTGCGGACTTTGACGGTGTAAAGCGGTGCAAGCCTTTCGCAAGGTACGCAGTTGTCATTTGCCATGCTGTGTCCGGATACGCTCTTTCGGCACTCGGACTTATCGGAAACGCCGTGATAAAAGAGGCGATGATGCTTTTCGGCATTGCGGCGAGCGTTCTTTTCGTTTCCGAAGTGACAAAACTCCTTGCCGTCGGAAGAAGCCTTGATTTTCTCGGCATGTATTCCTTTCAGGTGTTCCTTTTGCACACGGTGTTTACCGCCGCCGCAAGGGTTGCGCTTCTGCGCCTCGGCATAACCTCGTGGGTGCTTCACGTCGCAGTCGGCACGGCGTGCGGCATACTTTTCCCGGTGCTTTGCGCACGTATTGCCCGTAAAACGCTGTACCTCGACTTTTTCTTCTTTCCCGAGAAAACGCTTAAGAGAATAAAAAATATGCCGTCCGAATAAAGAACGGCACAGATGGTTGCTGAAATTCTATTTATATGCTTTCGTCAATATTGCTTCTTACGTACTCCGAAGCCGTAATGCCGACGATTCGCTTGAATGCCTTCGAGAAAACGTAAATGTCGGAAAAGCCGACCGCCGTAGCCGCTTCGCCTACCGAAATGCCGTCGCTTATGAGAAGCTGCTTTGCCTTTTTTATGCGCAGAGACGAAAGATACTTTGCCGGCGGCATACCGTAGCATTCCTTGAATATTTTGCGGAAGTATACGTCGCTTATACCCGAATCCGCCGCTATTGCGGACACGCTGAGTTCCGGGTCGGTGTATTCCGCCAAAAGCCTTTCAACCGACGGCTTTATGACGTTTCTCTTGCTCTTTGAGGAGTAGGAATAGTCGGTCGAAGCGGACTCCGAAAGCACCGAAAGAAGCTCGTAAAGTGCCGAGAAGGTCTTTGCGCACTCTCCGTATTTTTCCCAGAGACGAAGAAGCTTGTAAGCGCAGGAATGCGCCTCCTCGGGGTTTTTAAGCTCCACGCTGAAAAGCGAGTTGCCGCAGGAAAGCGTGTTTCCGTCGTCAAGCACAAACTCCGCCATGATGCACTCTCCCGGCTCGTCGTAGTGGATTTTGTAGCTCGACCCCTGAGACAGAAGCACTGACGACTTCGGCGTTGAAATGTGCTTTTTACCGTTGCAGGTGTAGACGGTCTGCCCCTTGGTTTTGAGCGCAATGCCGCATACCGGGCGGTTTATTCTGTTGTGGCATTCGTCGAGAAAAATGTTGAGCCTGTTTACGGCTGCTATCCTTTTTATGCGTATTTCGTCATAAACGTTGTTTCCCATTTTCAGACCTCCGCAATATTCCGTTGCTTACAGTATACAGTATTATTTTGAACAAAGCAATACGGCGAGTGTGAACGGAGTACATTTTGTGTCGATATGAGCAAAAACAGTATCAAAACAGACAAACTGTGACGCTTTTGACATTTACTTTTTCCGTAATAGCGGATAAAATCTAAGTTGAAATACAAAAACGGAGAGTGAAAGCATATGAAAGCAATGATACTTGACGCAAGCAACGATTTTCTCTGGACGGATGTTGAGAAACCGACTCCGTCGTCCAAAGAGGTGCTTATAAAGGTTCACAACGCCGGAGTAAACCGTGCGGATCTTTTGCAGAAGGACGGAACATACCCGTCTCCCGAGGGCTGTCCTCCGTGGTGCGGACTCGAGGTATCGGGCGAAGTTGAGAAAGTGGGAGCGGACTGCACACGGCTCAAGGTCGGCGACAGAGTCTGCGCTCTTCTCGGCGGCGGCGGTTACTCCGAGTATGCGGCAGTGAGCGAGGGAATGTGCATGAAGCTTCCCGACGGCATGACCTTCGAGCAGGGTGCGTGCATCCCGGAGGCGTATGCGACGGCATACCTCAACCTCGTGCATGAGGCGGATCTAAAAAAGGGCGAAACGATAGTTATCTTCGCCGGAGCGAGCGGTGTGGGCATTGCCGCAACACAGATTGCAAAGCTCATGGGTGCAAGAGTCGTCGTAACCGTGAGAAGCGACGCCAAGGCAGAAGCGATAAAGAATATCGGTGCGGACAGAATAGTCAACACAAAGAAAGAGGATCTCGGCAAGGTGTTTGAAGAGGAGAGCGTAAATGTTGTTCTCGACTGTGTTGCGGGCGCAGACCTCGGAAAGCATTTTGCGCAGATGGCACGCCTCGGACGCTGGGTAATGATAGCAACCCTTGCCGGAGTTGAAACGACGATAAACCTCCGTGCGCTTCTTGGAAAGAGACTCAAGCTTATCGGAAGCACGCTCCGTTCAAGAACAGTTGACGAAAAGAACGCCGTCATGGCAGAGCTTGAAAAAAAGGTTCTTCCCTCGATTGCCGACGGCACGGTGAAGCCGCTTGTTTACGCACGTTTTCCGCTTGAAAATGCCGACAAGGCGCAAGAGGTTCTACGTCGCAACGAAAACGTAGGAAAGGTTATCCTCGAAGCGGTAAAGTGAAATAACGACAGCCGAAAGTATAAAAAGAACACGCTCCTCTCCGAGCCTTGCGGTAAAGAGGGGAGTTTTTTTGCCGAAATGTATGTGTAACATTTTTAAAAATAACCGCACAATGCATTGACAAATGATTTAAAATGATGTAAAATTACGTTAATACAAAACTTGATAGCATAAGGAGGCATTGCTTTGCCGCTTCGGATAGTAAGGGACGATATAACCAAAATGCACGTTGACGCCATAGTGAACTCGGCGAACAGTCGGCTTCTCGGCGGAGGCGGCGCGGACGGATGCATTCACCGTGCCGCAGGCAAAGGACTTTCGGAGGAGTGCGGGACTCTCGGCAAATGCGGCGTCGGCGAGGCAAAGGTCACGGGCGGATATGATCTTGCGTGCAAATACGTGATACATACCGTAGGACCTCAGTGGTTTTACCCGTTTGATACAAAAAAAGGCAAGTGCGAAAAGCTTGCGCTTTGCTACGTAAATTCTCTCGAAGCGGCGAAGGCATATGGGTGCGAGAGCGTTGCGTTCCCCCTTATTTCGTCGGGCGCATACGGGTTTCCCAAGGACATCGCACTGAGAGTTGCGGTGAACGCAGTGAGCGGATTTCTTGCCGAAAACGATATGACGGTGTACCTCGTTGTTTTCGATAAAAAGTCGTATGCCATAGGCAAAAAGCTGTATTCCGACATTGCGGAGTATATCGACGACAACTATGCCAAAGAAACCGCCGCAAGCATCGGTGCAACACGGTATTTGAACTTTCCCCGAACCGCACCGCCCGAGACAAAAGAATCGGCGCCGAAGCGACCGAGATTTCCCGCCGCACCGTCAGAACCGACGCAGAATAACCACGAAAACGAAACGGCTCGGAAAACACCGACCATGCTGCCGAATTTCCCGACGGAGAACACAGTATTCCCGAATGCTGCGGAAGATGCTGCGGAAGTAATTATTCCGGCGACCGTCTGTTGCCCGGCGTGTCCGTCGCTTGAGGAGGCACTTGAAATGCTTGACGAGAGCTTTTCCGAAATGCTTCTGCGGAAGATCGACGAGCGTGGCATGACCGACGTGCAGTGCTACAAAAAGGCGAATATCGACCGCAAGCTTTTCTCGAAGATTCGCTCCGACAAGAACTACAAACCGTCAAAGCCGACGGTAATAGCCTTTGCCGTTGCTTTGGAGCTGACGCTTCCCGAAATGCAGAATATGCTCATGAAAGCCGGCTTTGCGCTTTCTCATTCCAATAAATTCGATATTATCGTCGAATACTTCGTGAGAAACGGCAACTACAATATTTTCGAGATAAACGAGGCGCTGTTTGCGTTCGATCAGACGCTTCTGGGAGTGTGAACGTGATTTGCGTTACTGCGTAAGGAGGATGATAATATGCATGAAATAATGATGCTTGACGATACGCTGAGAGTATTTGAAAACGGCTTTTACGTCAAAGACGGCGAAAAGAGGTATCTGAAGCTTTCGGACTCGGAAAGACGGGAGGCGAGAGTGTTTCTGCCCGAACAGGTTCACTCGATAAGACTTGTTGATAAGCCCTCGCAAAAATGCCGGTATACGTGCGAAAACGCAGATTCTTTTGCGGCGGCACGCAGGATGTACGCCGAGCTTTCGCCGTCGGAGATGGGAAATAAGGAGATATTGGTTCTCAATTTCGCAAACCCCGTGAACCCCGGCGGAGGCGTGAGAGACGGAGCGCTGGCGCAAGAGGAGGATCTTTGCAGAAAAAGCTCGCTTCTTTTGTCGCTTGAGAGCAAAGCCGCCGAGGCGTACTACGGATACAACCGAAGCCTGCACTCGTACATGAGTTCCGACGCCGCAATAATCACTCCGAAGGCGGAAATAATAAAGGACGAAAACGGGGATTATCTCGAAGAAACGGAGATCGTCGCCGTGATAACGTGTGCAGCCCCCATAGTCTGCCGTGGACTCGGCGGCATGAGAGAAGACCAATACCTGAGCATTTTTGAAAAGCGCATTCTCGGAATACTCAAGTGCGCCGCTTACTGCGGTTACGAAAACCTTGTACTCGGTGCGTTCGGGTGCGGCGCCTTCGGCAACGATGCGAGAGTCGTCTCCGACCTTTTTTACAGAGCACTTGCGGAATTCGAGCGTTACGGTGCGTTCCGAAATATTGACTTCGCCGTGCTTTCAAATTCCGCTTCGCAGTACAACCTGAGAGAGTTCATGCGCAATTTCGGCGGCAATTGAAATATGTCGCACGGCAGGCGACCAAACCTTGCGAATAATGAAGTATAATACGGCTGTAAGGTGAAAAAAACACCGAGCGGCTGTATTTTTATACTATTTTATTTGGAGGTACATACCATGAAAAAGGGACTCACCGAAATCGTATTCATACTCGACCGAAGCGGCTCAATGACGGGACTCGAAAGAGACACAATAGGCGGCTTTAACTCCATGATTGAGAAGCAGAAAAAGGAGAACGGCGAAGCGTTTGTCTCAACCGTACTCTTCGACCACGAAAGCATTGTGCTTCACGACCGTGTCGATATACGGAGAATTGAGCCGATGACGGAGAAAGATTATGTCGTGAGAGGGTCAACCGCACTTGTCGATGCGATAGGCTGCGCCGTGAAGCACATAAGCACCGTGCATAAGTACGCAAGAGAAGAGGATATACCGGAGCATACGCTTTTTGTCATAACCACCGACGGAATGGAAAACGCAAGCCACATTTACACGAGCGACGAAGTTAAGAAAATGATAAAGGAAAAGAAGAAGGATTTCGGTTGGGAGTTTTTGTTCATAGGAGCCAACATCGACTCCGTGGAAACCGCCAAGCGTTTCGGAATAAACGCCGACCGTGCCGCAAATTACCGTGCCGACGGCAAAGGAACAAAGGTCGTTTTTGAAGCCGTGGCGGATGCCGTGTGTTGTATGAGAAACAGTATGCCGATGACCGCAGAATGGAGCAAAAGCATAGACGAAGACTACGAAAACCGCAAAAACAAGAAATAATGCCGAAAGAATACCGCACTGCTTCGGAATGGGGCAGTGCGGCGGATTTATTATACGGTTTTCGTGTGAAGACGGAGCTTAAAAGCTTACGGAGAGTATGCCGCCCTTGGGTACGGTGAAAGGCTTTGACGGGTCGATTACACGCTTTGTAACTTTAACCCTGTCAGGGTTTTCAAACGTGTTGTGAGCCGTGAGGTCGCTGTCTGAAAGAAGTCTCGCCTCGGCGCTTGACGGCAGAGCGGGGAAGCCGCCTACTCCGCAGAGTGTGATTTCGGCGTCGTCCGTGTACGAGAGATTGCAGAGCGTGAGGAGAGTCTTTCCGTCCTTTACCGACGCCGAGACCGACACCGACGACGAAAGCTCTTCGTTGCCCTCAATGACAGTGCGGACGGCTTCCGCTCCCATGTGTTCCTTGTACATATCGAAAACGTGATAGGTCGGCGTGACAATGCAGTTCTCGCCGCAGGAAAGAAAGAGCGATTGCAGACAGTTGACAAGCTGTGCAATGTTTGCCATGCGCACAATGTCGCAGTTGTTGTTGAATATGTTGAGCGTCAGTGCCGCAACGGCGGCGTCACGGAGAGTGTTCTGCTGTTCAAAGAGAAACTCGCCCTTGGACGGTCCCGTTCCGCCTCTGTGCCAGCAGCCCCATTCGTCAACGACAAGCTTTGCGTGACCCTCCATGCCGTGACCGGCTATAATGTGACGGTTGCGGTTTATAATATCGCCCATCTTCGCCGCCTGAGAGAGCTGTCTGTCCCAGTCCTCCCTGCCGAAGCCCGTCACCTCGCCCGGAGTCGAGCCGCAGTAGAAGTGCATTGCAAAGCCGTCAACCGACGTCGCAACTCCGCACGTGCCTCTGATTACGGAATCGGTCCAACGGTAGTCCTCTGCGTTTTCGCCGCACATGAAAAGCTCTGCCTTTGGAAAGGCGTTCTTCATCAGCGCCGAGAAGCGTCTGAATTCGTTTACGTAATGCTCCGGAAGCATATCTCCGCCACCGCCCCAGTTTTCGTTGCCAACACCCCAGAACGGTATGTCGAAGGGCTCGGGATGACCGTTTGCCTCACGCTCCTTTGCGAGAGTAGTCGTGCCTTGCGGCGACAGACAGTAGTCCATCCAGTTGCGTATGTGAAGGGGAGTGACCGACGTGAGGTTCGCCGCAAAGTACGCCTTTGCCCCCACAGCTTCGCAGAAGTCCATGAACTCGTGAGTGCCGACCTCGTTCGACTCGGTTTTGCCGTCGTCTCTCTGCCACCAGTTAATGCGTGTCGGACGGTTCTTTCCTATGCCGTCACGCCAGTCGTATGCCTCGGCAAAACAGCCGCCCGGCCAGCGTATGACGGGTGCTTTTATTGCACGGAGCTTTTCGACAATGTCCTTTCTGAAGCCGTTTTCGTTGGGAATATCCGAGTCTTTTCCGACCCATATTCCGTCGTATATGACACCGCCTATGTGTTCGGTGAAGTGACCGTATATTTCGGGTGATACCATGCCGATTTTCTCGGGATACATTATGTAGATTTTCTTTCTTTCTCCTGACGCAGTCATTCCTCTGTCCTCC
>CAKSCN010000074.1 GCA_934444485.1 uncultured Eubacteriales bacterium
CTGCAGGCGCAGTTGACCTTGACACGGATAAGGACGACGACAAGTACGGCAACCTCGGCTGGGTTGAGATTGAGAACTACGATAGTTCCTCCAAGATCATCGAAGTTAAGGGCAAGAAGATCGACGGCAAGACCATCGATGACAATGTTTACACTGTTACCAAGGATACCGTTGTAACCTTCTGGGATCAGTCTGACTCCAACCTCAAGACTGTAGACGCTTCCGTTCTCGGTTCTACTTCCACAACCTACAGATATAAGGGTCTCAAGAGCAACAACCTCAGAGCCTTCATAGCTGCAGAAGAGGATGACGACGCTGACGAAGAGGGCTACTACAACGTAACATTCGTTGTAATCGTTCGTGACTAATTCTCCTAAAAAGATATAGTTACCACTCGCACGGGGGCTCCGCTGAAAGGCGGAGCTCCTTTTTTGTCGCTGTCGCCAATTCCTTTTGAGAAGCGCATTTTTGGGAAGCGCAGCTTTGCGGCACACCCCTTCCCCGAATAAGATATATCGGCAATGCGGCGGTTGCGCATGATGTCGCTTTTGCCGAGACCGTTTATCCGCCGAACTTTGTGATTTATTTCACCCAATGTTTTGTCACAAATATTTTGCAATTTTACACCTCGTTTTCACATTGACCGCAGATGTATGTCACAAAAATAATGTATAATTACACAATCAGAAAAATGTCAAGCGCGTATTTGCTTTGTTTGGAGGAATAAGATGAACAGTTTGCAGGAAAAGACAGATGACAAAACCACGGAAAAGGTAAAGAAAAAATCCAAGAAACAGCTTGCTCTCGAAAAGATCGCCGAGGAGGAAAAGAACCTCACCGAGAGCGAACGTCAGCTCCGTGCGGATCAGAGAAAGCGTGCCGCACGCAAAAAGAGAAAGCAGCTCATTAAGTCGATTGTCATCGCTCTTGTCGTGCTTTGCGTCGTCGGCTTCTTTGCGTGGCAGTATATCATGAACAATTCCACCGTGAATGCCGCTCCGCAGGACGTTTACGTTGCAGGAAGAAGAAGCATAACGAGTGTACTCACGGGTTCGGGTTCGGTTCAGCCGGTCAAGACCTACAATGTTGCGGCGACCGTCACGGGCGATATCGTCTCCGCTCCCATTGCCGAGGGCAGTGACGTTGAAAAGGACGATATTCTTTACGTTATCGATTCCTCCGACGCCGAGACCTCGATAAAGAACGCAAGGAACAGTCTCCGTTCCGCACAGCTTTCCTACGACCAGCTTCTCGACAAGTACTCCGACTACAGCGCAAAGTCCAAGGTGTCGGGCGTCGTTACGAAGCTTGACGTGAAGGTTGGAGACAATGTTTCGTCGGCTCAGATTATAGGTCACGTCCGTGACTCCGAAACGGTTTACGTGCAGGTTCCCTTCTTTGCGGACGATATCCCGAATATCACCGTCGGCTCTCTTGCAGAGGTCACCGTCCTCGACTACTACCAGATAGTTTACGGCACGGTCAAGGAGATTTCGGTAGGTACGGATATTACCGACAGCGGCGCAATTACGAAGAACGTAAAAATCGAGGTCAAGAACCCCGGAAGCATCACCGATTCCACCCGTGCGACGGCAGTCATAAACGGTATCGCCGGAACGGACGCCGGAACATTCGAGTACAAAGAGGACTGCGACCTCTACGCCGGCGTTACGGGCGAGGTTGCCTCGATAGGCATAGCCGAGGGTTCAACCATAACCGAGGGTCAGCGTTACATAGCGGTTTCCGTGAAGGATCTCGACAACCAGCTCAAGAGCGCAGAGATTCAGCTTGACAACGCACGCAATTCCTACAACAGCGCACTCGAAAGACTCGACGACTACACCATCACCGCTCCCATCAAGGGTACGGTCATCGAAGCGAAGTACAACGAGGGCGAGACCATAGAGCAGAACAGCACCGGCAACATCGTTGCGATAATCTACGATATGTCCGAGTACACGTTCGACATGAACATCGACGAGCTTGATATCGCAAAGGTGTCTCTCGGTCAGGAGGTAAAGATTACCTGCGACGCACGCACCGGAAGCGAATACGTCGGTCATATAACCAAGATAAGCAAGCAGGGTACGAGCCAGAACGGCGTAACGAGCTACCCCGTCACCGTCACGATAAACGACGAAACCGCTCTCGAGGAGCTTCTTCCCGGCATGAACGTCGATGCGGAGATTGTCCTCGAAACTGTTGAGAACGCTTTGGCAATTCCCGTCGATGCGGTCGGCAGAGGAAATATCGTCAAGGTAATAAAGGCGGAGGACGTCAAGACCTACGGAGTCACGACCGAGGCGGATATGATAGCCGCAAACCTCCCCGACGGCGCAAAGCCCGGAAACGCAGATGTTCAGACTCCTGCAAGCGGCGATAAGAGTGCAGACGGCAAGCCCGACGGTACGGCAGACGATAAGTCCGATGTCACACCCACAGACGGCAGACCCGACAATGCGCCGAGCGATATGCCCGCACCTCCCGCAATGCCCGAAAGCGGCGGCGGTTCTTACGGCACAATTTCCGCCTCGGCACAGTATGACACGGTTCACGTAACTCTCGGAATCTCCGACGACGACTACGTCGAAATAACCGAAGGTCTCTCCGAGGGAGACGTGGTTATAGTCGAAAAGCAGGAGGCTTCCGACGGCTTCGCCATGATGATGGGCGGCATGGGCGGAGGCGGCATGGGCGGCGGTCCCGGAGGCGGAGATATGGGCGGCGGTCCCGGAGGCATGGGCTGATGCGGCAGACGATAAAGGAGTGTGCGGCATGATAAGACTTGAAGACGTATACAAGATATACTACATGGGCGACACCGAGGTGCGTGCGGCGGACGGTATAAATATGCACATATCGAAAGGCGAGTTCGTCGCAATTGTCGGACAGTCGGGTTCGGGTAAATCCACCTGCATGAACATAATCGGCTGTCTCGACACACCGACCGAGGGTCACTACTACTTAAACGGCATCGACGTCAGCACCATGAACGACAACGAGCTTGCGGAGTTCCGCAACAAAACTCTCGGCTTCATTTTCCAGCAGTACAACCTCATACCGAAGCTCACGGTGCTTGAAAATGTAGAGCTTCCGCTTTTGTATGCAGGCTATGACCGAAGCGAGAGGCGTGAACGTGCCATGGCGTCGCTTGCCCGTGTCGGTATCGACTCAAAGGCTAAAAACTACCCCTCACAGCTCTCCGGAGGTCAGCAGCAGCGTGTTTCGATAGCACGTGCGCTTGCCGGCAACCCCTCGGTAATCCTTGCCGACGAACCGACGGGCGCACTCGACTCGAGAACCGGACGTGAGGTAATGGAATTTTTGGCGAAGCTCCACGAAGAGGGCAACACAATCGTGCTTATTACGCATGACAACTCGATTGCGGTGACGGCGAAGCGCATTATAAGACTGCACGACGGCAGAATCGTTTACGACGGTCCGTCCGACGCACCGGGAGCTGTCGTTCAGGCGAATGTTTCGTTCGACGACGACCCTCTTCTCAAGAAACGCCGTGAGGAAGCCTTTGCGGCGGAAGCGGAGAAAAAACGTGCGCAGAGCGAAGCGCAGAAGGTCGGAGGTGGCGGAGCATGAATATAGGCGTAAACTTCTGGCTTGCCCTCAAAAGCCTTGCGACAAGCAAAATGAGAGCGTTCCTCACCATGCTCGGCATCATTATCGGCGTTGCGGCGGTCATTATCATAATGAGTCTCGGAAGCGGTATGCAGAACATGATGACCGAAGCCTTTGAGGAACTCGGCACGAACACCATTTCCGTAAACCTCATGGGACGAGGCTCGTCGCGTACCGTCACCGTAAACGATATGTATAAGATTGCCGAGGAAAACCCCGACAGTATCCGCTGCGTCAGCCCGACCGTGACTGTAAACGGCACTGTAAAGGCGAACGGCGACGACTACACAAACTCGACCATAACCGGCGTCGGCGAGGACTACCTCACAATAAAGTCACATAAGCTCGACAGCGGACGTTTCCTCGAATATATCGACGTCGCCTACAGAAAGAATGTGTGCGTGGTCGGTAAATTCTACGATTCCGAAACCGTTTTCGACGGCGACGCTCTCGGTCAGACCATAAAGATAAACGGAACAAAGTTCACGATAATAGGCGTTGTCGAGGGTCACAGCGACGACCCTTCGGATGAGGATCTCGGCGATAACTACATCTACATTCCCTACAGCAATGCGCAGAAAATGTCGTTCATGGGAAGCATAAATTCCTACACCGTACTCTCTCTCAACGAGAACACGGTTGACAAAGCCAAAGCGGCGGTCGAGTCGAAGCTCACCAAAATATACGGTTCGTCCGACTACTACGTTGTTATCAGCATGGCGGAAATGCTCGACTCCCTCACGGCTATAACAAGTACCTTCGTGCTTGTCCTTGCGGCGATTGCCGGAATATCTCTTCTCGTCGGCGGCATCGGAATAATGAACATCATGCTCGTTTCCGTCACCGAACGCACACGTGAGATAGGCATTCGTAAAGCTCTCGGCGCAAAGCAAAGCTCGATAAAGAGCCAGTTCGTCATTGAGGCTGCGACCACGAGTGCGATAGGCGGCGTTATCGGAGTCATACTCGGCATACTCATAGCGGACTTCGCCGGGGGACTTCTCGACATCAAATCCGCACCGACGGTCGGAGCAATAGCGGTGTCGTTCGGCATCTCTGTCGGAATAGGCATTCTGTTCGGCTTTTTGCCGGCAAACAAAGCGGCGAAGCTCAATCCTATAGATGCGCTGAGAAACGATTGACAGGCGTGTCGCAAAGAAAGGAACATATTCATGAAACGTGTATTAAGTATACTCCTTGCGGTATTAACGGTTCTCGGTGCATTTTCCGTGACAGCCTTTGCCGCGGAGAAAAAACAGGGTGCGTCGCTCCTCACGTCGGACAGTGACATTATAAGCGTTTTGGGAATGCTCGATATAATGGTCGGCGACGGAAGCGGAAACCTCATGCTCGACTCAAACCTCACGAGAGCGCAGTTTGTCAAGATGACCGTCAACGCTTCGGCTTACCGCAACAGCGTGAACCTCGGCACGGCGTACAATCCCTACCCCGACGTCAGAGGCACGCACTGGGCAAGCCCCTACGTCTACGCCGCATCGACGGCAAAGCTCGTAAACGGCTACCTCGACGGAACTTTCCGTCCCGACAATTACGTAAAGCTCGAAGAGGCGGCGACAATAGCACTCCGTCTTCTCGGCTATACTTCGTCCGACCTTGTCGGCGTTTACCCCGACGCACAGCTTGCGAAGTATTCGGAGCTCGGACTTGACGCCAAGGTTGCGGCGAAAAAGGGCGAGTACATCACCCGTCGCGACTGTATGTACCTTATATACAACCTCCTTTCCGCAGAGACAAAGAGCGGCGCCGTCTACTGCACAACCCTCGGCTATACCGTTGCGAGCGACGGACTTATTGACCGTGCGGCGCTTACGGATTCCAAGGTTGACGGAAGCTTTGTTTACCTTGACACCCTTTCGGACGGCAGAATGACCTTCGACCCGGCAAAGGGTACGGTTTACCGTGACAACGTAAAGACCGACGTCGGCAGTGTGAAGAAGTACGACTTCGTCCGCTACAGCAATTCCGCACGCACTCTCTGGTGCTATTCCGACAAGGTGATAGGAAGCGTCGGTGCGATAACCGTCACGGGCGGCTCTGCAACGGGCGTTATAATCGGAACAAAGAGCTACGCAGTTTCCGGTGCAGACGCCGCATACAGACTCTCGACAGTCGGCGATATAAAGAAAGACGACGTTGTAATGGCGGTTCTCGATGCGAACGGCGCAGTCTTTGCGGTGTACCCGGCAACTCCCGAGATGATAGATTCTTACTCGGACGACGACACCGACCTCACAGGCGTTATCGACGGCACGCTCAAAGGTCCGTACATCTACGACGGCACGGATTCCTGGAAGAAAGAGCTTGCGTATGCGCCTGAGGAGTACGAGATTTCCTATGAGAGCGACGACAACGTGAAAGTAACTCTCGGCACTCTCGAGAAGAACGACGTCCTCTATTATTCCAACCCCTTTAAGAGAATTTACATCTACAGAAAGACCGTCGTGGGTACGCTCGGCGAGGTAACGACCGGCAAGATACAGAGTACCGTTACCGTTTCCGAAAAGGTGTACACGGTTGCTACCGACGAGCTGAAGCAGAAGCTTTACAACGGTTCGTTTAAGAAGGATGCTTTCGTCACGCTTATTCTCGGCAGAAACGGCGAGGCTGTGGATCTTCTCGACGGCGACATAACGAAGATTCTCTACGACGATGACGACACCGACATTCTCGGCATAATGGAGGCGACGGTGAAAGGTCCTGTCGTTGTCGGAAAAGATACCTCGTGGCAGAAGAGCATTCCTTTTGACGTTTCCTCTGCAAGCATTGTTACCGCAGGCACGTCGAAGAAAAAAATAAAGCTCTCCGAAATTACCGAGAACGATATTATTTACTATTCCGTTCCTTTCAATGCCGTTTACGTCTACCGTGACACCGCAACGGGCGTGGTTAAGAATATTGCTTACTCTTCCGGTATGCCGTCTGCGGTAACTGTCGGCGCAAGTACGTATACTCTCGGCGCAAACGTGATAAAGCTCAAGTTCTACAACGGCGAGTACCGCAAGGACGACTTTGTGACGCTCCTTCTCGGCAAGGACGGCAAGGCGGTTGACGTGAGAGAGGCGACGACCGACGACATATCGAAGTACACCGAGGGCAGTCCGAAGTACTCGGAGATTCTCGAAGCGTCGATAAGCGATCCGATAATTGTAATGACGGAAAGCTCCGCTTGGCAGGACGAAATTCCCTTTGACCTTGACGAGGCGAAAATCTACAAGGACAACGCCGTTATAAAGAAGGGCGACGTCGCACTTTACAATGTTGTTTACTATTCCGCACCGCTCAAATCGGTATGGGTTTACGATGACAACGTGACAGGCATCTATGAGTCCGCGTCTCCCTCGAGAATGAACCCCACGTCGGCAGTCATTTCGGGTGCGACCTACGCAGTGGAAGAGGACGATGCGGCGCTTTCGCTCTCGAACCTCGGAGAATTCAAGCTCGGAGACAGTATTACCGTGCTTCTCGGCAGAAACGGCGGCATAGTAAAGGTTCTTGATGCCTCCGAGACAAAGACCGAGAACATTGCCGTCATAACGAACGTCGAAAAGGACAAGGAATTCACCGACGGCGACGGCATTGTAACGACTCACGATGCACTGACTGTCGTTTACACAAACGGAAGCACCGCAACCTACAAGCACCGTGTGAGAGGCTTTGAGAGCGGAGATCTTGTCAAGGTGACGATAGACAAGGGCGAGGTTTCGATAACCGGAACGGGCAGCAAGTACAAGTCCGGCACGGCGGCGACGCTCACGAAGCTTTTGCATAACGGCGATGTTGACGACAACGCAAAAATTCTCGACGTGTACTGCTCTTCGACGCTCCGTGTGTATGCTTCGACGCTGAAGAACGTCACGCTCACCGAGAAGGACATTCTCTACTACGAGCTGAACGATGACGGCGAGATTGAGACGCTTCTTCTCAACGATTTCACGGGCGATATGCATTCGTATATGTTCATGACCGACAAGACGGTTATGGGTTCGGCAAACGCCGTATACGAGGGTTACATGAACGGCAGAAAGACCTCCGTCAGCGGTGCGAACTATGCGAACACCAATCCCTCGAACGTCACGGGAGTTGTCGTGAAGTACGACGGCGGCGCAGTCAACAGAGTTTCTGCGATAAACGAGGCGAAGGTTAGCCTTTCGGACATCACCGCCAACAGCTGTGTGATTGACGGCGTCGAGTATGCTATAAGAAACGATGCTTACTTCTACGTTTACGACAGCGACACGAGCAAGTACGTCGAGGTAAAGGCAAAAGACTTCCTCGAGGGCGACTATGTTTCGGTAAGAGCCTTCTACGACCGCAAGCCCGAAAGAGGCGGCAAGGTCAGATTCATAGTGGCGAAGTGATTACGGGAGCCGCTCGCCGCAGGGGCGTCTCCGACGGCTTCTTTTCTTGAAAGAAAAGAAGCAAAAGAACTTTATCGATTTCAAAGCTAACGCTTTGAAATGAAAAGTCTTTTGTATAGTTTGGAGAGATACCGCGTTCGGTCGCCTTATACGCAAGCGACCGAACGAGATGAGGTAAGACTCATCTTATCGAAGAAAATACCGTTCAACCTCGACGAGGTCTCGGTCGAAGATAAGTTTGGCATCAGATTTTGTGGGGACTGTAATTTTTACCTTCTCCCGTTCCCGAAATTTGTACCTCACTCCGTTCGACGACAAATTACGGAAAGATGAGCTTTTTGGGGAGTGCGGGCTTTGACTTTGAGGTTCGCACTTTCTTTGTGGGGGTAGTAATGGAGGTAGCGAAGCATGAGTTGACCGTGTCAACTCCGGAGGCATCCCCTGTGCAACCGGTTGCAAAGCAACCTATGGAGCTGTCACGCCGAAGGCGTCGGACTGAGGGGCTGTCAATTTAGTGCTATAATCCGAGGAAATACCGAAGTCGGTGGCGCATATATGCGCATCATATACGCAAGTGACCGACTTATTTTTTGCCGTATTGAATCTGTGTGGAGAGTAATTCGGTGAAGCACCGTTCGCTATCTCCGATGATTACCGACCTTGGGTAATATGCATTTGCAATAACCGTTTGTAGGTTTTCTACGGTGCGATATACGTAACCTCACGTGCGGTTCTTGCGGCGGGAGATTACGCTAGCGCAGTCTGCGTTCACCCGCCCTACAAAATACCAACAACCTCGATAAAAATCCGTCTCCTGTTGTCGTGCAACCTCGGATTTGCACCATTTAATCAATGAAGAAAACGACTTTAGGAGTTTTTCCACGTCAATTCCGCATTATACATTATGAATTATGAATTCCGCACTCCGTATTTCACACATTAAATCTGAAGAGAACGACGTCGCCGTCCTTAATGACGTAGTCTTTGCCCTCGCTTCGCATGAGACCTTTTTCCTTGGCGGCGGCAACCGAACCGCACGCAACGAGGTCGTCAAACGCTATGACCTCGGCTCTGATGAAGCCCTTTTCAAAGTCGGAGTGGATCTTTCCTGCCGCCTGCGGCGCTTTCGTACCCTCTTCGATCGTCCACGCACGAACCTCTTTCGGACCTGCCGTGAGGTAGCTGATAAGACCGAGAAGCTTGTAGCCTGCCTTGACAAGTCGGTCGAGTCCCGATTCGGAAAGTCCGAGGTCGGCGAGAAATTCCTTTCTTTCCTCCGGCTCAAGCTGCGCTATCTCGGCTTCGATTTCGGCGCAGATCACGATTATTTCGGAATGCTCGGCGTCCGCAATCTTTTTGAGCGCAACGTAGTGCGGATTCTCTGCGGGGTCGGCGGCTATGTTCTCTTCGTCGATGTTTGCGGCGTAAATTACCGGCTTGAGACTCAGAAGAGGTATGTCCGCAAGAAGCTCACGCTCGTCGTCGGTAAACTCGAGAGTTCTCGCACTCTTACCCTCGTTGAGCGCCGCAAGAAGCTTCTCGATAAGGTCTATTTCACGCTGTGCGGACTTGTCGCCCTTGAGAGTTTTCTTGGCACGGTCAAGCCTGCGCTCGAGAATTTCGATGTCGGAGTACACAAGCTCAAGATTTATCGTCTCGACGTCGCTCGCCGGGTCAACCTTGCCGTTGACGTGAATGATGTCGGAGTTCTCAAAACAGCGGACAACGTGTACAATGGCGTCAACCTCACGTATGTGCGACAAAAACTTGTTTCCGAGACCTTCGCCGTGCGACGCACCTTTGACAAGACCCGCAATGTCAACAAATTCAATCACCGCCGGCGTGTATTTCTCGGGGTTGTACATCTCGGCGAGAACGTCGAGTCTCTTGTCGGGAACGGGCGCAATGCCAACGTTCGGGTCAATCGTGCAGAACGGGTAGTTCGCCGCCTCGGCTCCTGCGTTCGTTATCGCATTGAAAAGCGTGCTCTTGCCGACGTTCGGCAGTCCGACTATACCTAATTTCATTTTCGCATCTCCTTGATTACTTTCCTTTATTGTTCCGTTTACAGAACTGTCCTTGCAGATTATACCACACTTTCGGCGCCTTATCTACATACATTTTATTAACTTTCGGGTGCGGTGACGGAAAGCGGCTTTTCAATAATTGACAATTGACGATTGACAATTGGGATGGAAAAGCTTCGCTTTTCTTCATTGATTATATGGTGCTTACCGTTTGTCGGTTTTCTACATGGCGATATACATAACCGTGCGTTGGGTTCTTGCGGCGGGAGATTACGCTAGCGCAGTCTGCGTTTCGCTTGCCCTACAGCATACCATAGAGAAAGTGCTAACCTCAAGCCGCACACCGCACAAAATACCCCCATATTTTTCAAAAATACACCATAGATTTTTTTGGAGGACAGGTGTATAATAACAGTAACGAAAACACAACCGACGAAAGGAAATACTGCAATGATGAAGAAAATTCTTGCGGCGGTGCTTCTTGCCACCATCGCTCTCACCGGTGTTCCGACTTTTACCGCGTTCTCGGCAGATGAAACAATGTCCGAGGTCGAATACTACAAGGAACGGCTCTCCGACGCCTTTGTTTATGAACTGCGTCCCGAAAAGGGGGACGAAATACCGTTCGGCAAGGGAAAGTACATCGACTGCTACTACCCAAGAGGCTGCGGTCAGGATCGCCCGGAGTTTTACACATGGGGAAGCGGAAAAATAGGTGTCGAGGGGCACTACGTCAAGTTTTCCCCCGGAAAGAGCGACATGATGTCTGTGACATTTGACACCTCGCCGAAGAGCTATTACATGGACTACTCAAAGCCGTTTTTCACCTTTGCCGTAAAGGCGGACAATGCGTTCGACGGATTTATCACGTTCAGAACTCTCGACGGAAAGTATATGAAAACCTGGAGCGTCAATTTCACGGGAAAGTGGCAGAAGGTGATTCTCGACTTCTCCGATAAGAACGGCTGGACATTAAAGAACGCCGACGGAGAATACACACCCGTCTACGCAACACCTTTCAGCAATGAGGTAAACTCTCTTTTCGGCGGTCATGCGATGAGTCTTGCCGGCACGGAGAAGTGTTCGGAGTATCTTTTCGACTACATGGCGATGTTTTCAACTCTTGAGGAGGCTCAAAACTTCACGGGTCTTGCCGATATCGAAAGCACTTCCGTTCCCGAAGCCGTGGTTGTGCGGTCGGTTCTTGACGCAAAGTCGAGAAAGCCAATTGTATTCATGAGCGGCTACCCCGACGGCACATTCAAGCCGAACAAGAGCATGACGAGAGCGGAGGCGTGTACGGTTCTTGCGCGTCTTATGGGCAGTGAGACGGAGATTTCCGAAAGAGTTTCAAGCGGTGCCGCCTCACGTTTTACCGACATTAAGCCCGACGCATGGTATTACAGGTACATAGCGTTTCTCGACGGCAACGGAGTCCTCAGTGATTTCGACGGCGAGTTTTGCCCGAACGCCCCGATAACCCGTGCGGAATTTGTGGGAATGCTTCTTGCGGCAAAGGGATTTTCCGAAACAGTACCGACGGGAACATTTACCGATGTGAAAGAGGATACGCCGTTTTCGTCCGCAATATATTCGGCAAGCAGTGCCGGCGTCGTGAACGGCTATGCCGACGGCACATTCAAGCCCGACAAGGCACTCAGCCGTGCGGAAATTGCGGTTATTTTGTCGAGGCTTCTCGATATAAAGCCTAT
>CAKSCN010000075.1 GCA_934444485.1 uncultured Eubacteriales bacterium
GACGTAGTTAAGGCAGTAGTCGTAAGAACGGTTCAGAGCCTTCGCCGTGCGGACGGCAGCTACATCAAGTTTGATGAAAACGCAGCCGTAATCATAAAAGACGATCAGAACCCGAGAGGAACCCGTATCTTTGGACCGATAGCTCGTGAGCTTCGCGAAAAGAACTATCTCAAGATACTTTCCTTGGCTCCGGAAGTACTTTAAGAAGGGAGCTTAACGATGGCTAAGATATTGACAAAATACCAGAAGAAGGTACACGTTCGCAAGGACGACACCGTAGTAATAATCTCCGGCGACGATAAGGGCAAGAAGGGCAAGGTTCTCGAGGTTGCCCCCGGAGAAGGCAAGATAATCGTTGAAGGCGTAAACATGGTAAAGAAGCACGTTAAGCCCAGAAGACAGGGCGAGACAGGCGGCATTATCGAGGCTGAGGGCGCATTCTATGCGTGCAAGGCTATGATCGTTTGCCCGAAGTGCGACAAGGGCGTTAAGATCGGTCACAAGATCCTCGATAACGGCACAAAGATCCGTGTTTGCAGCAAATGCGGCGAAGAGCTTTAATGACAGGGAGGTAACGAAAAATGTCAAGACTTGGTGAAATTTACAAGAACGATGTTGCCCCCGCTCTCATGAAAAAGTTCGAGTTCAAGAGCCCCATGCAGATCCCGAAGATCGATAAGATCGTCGTAAACGTGGGCGCCGGCGAGGCAAAGGATAACTCCAAGGTTATCGACAACATCATAAACGACCTCGGCATCATCACCGGACAGAAGGCGGTTGCGACCGTAGCAAAGAAGTCCGTTGCAAACTTCAAGCTCCGCCAGGGCATGAAGATCGGTGCAAAGGTAACTCTCAGAGGCGAGAGAATGTATGAGTTCATGGACAGACTCTTCAACCTCGCACTCCCCAGAGTACGTGACTTCAAGGGTATAAACCCCGATGCGTTCGACGGCAGAGGCAACTACTCCCTCGGACTCAAGGAGCAGCTTATATTCCCTGAAATCGAGTACGACAAGATAGACAAGATCCGCGGTATGGACATTGTTTTCGTAACGACGGCAACAAACGACGAGCAGGCAAGAGAGCTTCTTACTCTCATGGGCGCTCCGTTCGCAAAGTAATAAAGGGGGAGAAACAAAATGGCAAAGAAGGCTATGATTTTAAAGCAGCAGAGAGAGCAGAAGTTCTCCACTCGCAAATATAACAGATGCAAGATCTGCGGCCGCCCCCATGCTTATCTGAGAAAGTACGGCATCTGCCGTATCTGCTTCAGAAACCTTGCTTACAAGGGTGAGATTCCCGGCGTAAGAAAGGCAAGCTGGTAAGCGAAGTTTGCAGAAGACTAAAAAAACTCATCAAGGAGGTCACATTTCATGCAGATAACAGACGTTATAGCAGATATGCTCACTCGTATCCGCAATGCTAACTCGTCCAAGCACGAAACTGTTGATATTCCTGCGTCCGGAGTAAAGAAGGCAATTGCCGACATCCTCAAGGAAGAAGGATATATCAGCGATTTTCAGATAATTGAAGACGGTAAGCAGGGAATCATCAGAATAATTCTCAAGTACGGTCCCGGCAAGTCCAAGGTAATCCAGGGTCTTCGCCGTGTTTCCAAGCCCGGTCTTCGTATCTACACAAACTGCGAGGATATGCCTGTGGTAATGAAGGGTCTCGGTATCGCTATCATCTCCACATCCAAGGGTATCATGACAGACAAGAAGGCAAGACGCGCACACATCGGCGGCGAAGTACTTGCGTTCGTTTGGTAATCGGTTAACCGGTTCACCTTCCGCCTGCACCGAGCTTTGAGACTTTCGGTGCGTTTGGGCAAGGCACGTCGGAATTGACAGAAAAGGCGTGCAGCGGCAAGACCGCAATAAATATAAAAGGAGAAACATTATGTCAAGAATAGGCAGAATGCCCGTTGCAATCCCCGCAGGCGTTGACGTAAAGCTCGACGGAGCTGTCCTCACCGTAAAGGGTCCTAAGGGCACACTCACACAGGAGTTCAATCACGAGATGATAATCAAGGTCGAGAACGGCCACATTATCGTCGAGAGACCCAGCGAAGAGAAGAGACACAAGGCTCTTCACGGTCTCACAAGAAGCCTTATAGCCAACATGGTAACGGGCGTTACCGAGGGCTACAAGAAGGAGCTTGAGATCAACGGCGTCGGCTACCGTGCGCAGAAGCAGGGCAAGCAGCTCGTTATGGATCTCGGTTACTCCCATAAGGTGATTATGGAAGAGGAACCCGGCATCACCTTCGACGTACCCGACGCAAACAAGGTCATCGTATCGGGACCCGACAAGCAGAGAGTCGGTCAGGTCGCTTCCGAGCTCAGAGGCAAGAGACCTCCGGAACCGTACCTCGGCAAGGGTATCAAGTATGTTGACGAACACATCAGACGTAAGTCCGGCAAGGCCGGTAAATAATTAGGAAGGGGAGTGCAAAATTATGGTATCAAGAGAAGACAGCAACCTCAAGCGTTTAAAGAGACATAAGAGAGTTCGCGCCAAGGTATCCGGCACGGCAGCAAGACCCCGCCTCTGCGTTTACCGCTCGCTGAACAACATATACGCACAGATAATCGACGACACCTGCGGAAAGACACTTGCAAGTGCTTCCTCCACCGAGAAGGAATTCGGTGCAGCCGGCGGCAATATCGAAGACGCAAAGAAGGTCGGTGCGCTCGCAGCTAAGCGCGCTATCGATAAGGGAATCACCGAAGTCGTATTTGACAGAGGCGGTTATCTCTACCACGGTCGTGTAAAGGCTCTCGCAGAGGGTGCTCACGAAGCCGGCTTGAAATTCTAAGAGGAGGATAAACAAATGGCTTTCAATATAGATCCCGCAACACTTGATCTTAAAGAAACAGTCGTTGTCACAAGACGAGTTTCCAAGACCGTTAAGGGCGGTCGTATCATGCGCTTTGCGGCAGTAGTTGTCGTCGGCGACCAGAACGGTCACGTCGGCTACGGTCTCGGCAAGTCCGCCGAAGTTCCCGAAGCAATCAGAAAGGCAATCGAGGACGCAAAGAAGAACATGATCGAAGTTTCTCTTAAGGGAACTTCCATTCCTCACGAAATCATCGGCGAGTTCGGTGCGGCAAGAGTTCTCCTCAAGCCCGCTCCCGAAGGTACCGGTGTCATCGCCGGCGGTACGGTTCGTGCGGTACTCGACCTTGCAGGTATCAGAGATATCCGTGCAAAGAGCCTTCGCTCGAACAACAAGATCAACGTCGTCAAGGCTACCTTTGAGGGTCTCCGCGCGCTCAGAAGCGCAGAAGAGGTCGCAAAGATCAGAGGCAAGGCCGTTGAAGATATGAGAAAGTAATAAAGGAGGTCGCAGATAATGGCACAGGTTAAGATTACACTTGTAAAGAGCCTCATCGGCCGCAACAAGGGTCACATAGCAACTGCGAATTCCTTGGGACTTCGCAAGATCGGTGATGTCACCGTTCAGCCCAAGAACGAAGCAACAGAGGGCAAGATCAAGGCTATCACCTATTTGATAGAAGCAGAGGAGGTATAATCATGAAACTTCATGAGCTTTCACCCGCTGCAGGTTCTTCGGAAAAGGCTTGGAGAAAGGGCAGAGGTCCCGGCTCCGGCAACGGTAAGACAGGCGGCAGAGGTCACAAAGGTCAAAACGCAAGAAGCGGCGGCGGTGTACGTCCCGGCTTTGAAGGCGGTCAGATTCCGCTTTACAGAAGACTCCCCAAGAGAGGCTTCACAAACGATATGTTCAAGAAGGAGTATGCGATAGTCAACGTTTCCGCACTCGATAAGTTTGAAAACGGTGCAGTTGTTGACGCAGAGGCACTTGTCGGCGCAGGTCTCGTAAAGAAGATCGGCGACGGTGTAAAGGTCCTCGGCAACGGCGAAATCACAAAGAAGCTTACCGTTAAAGCGACTGTCTTCTCGGCAGCTGCCAAGGAGAAAATCGAAGCCGCAGGCGGAAAGGCAGAGGTGATTTGAAGTGCTGCAGTCATTGAAGAACGCATGGAAAGACGCTGAACTCAGAAAGGGTATGCTCTTCACCATTTTCATCATTGTGCTTTACCGCATAGGTGCGCAGATCCCGATTCCTTATGTTGACGGAGCTGCTTTGGCTCAGACCTTCTCCCAGCTCGGTTCTCAGTCAATGTTCCAGTACTTCAACCTTCTTTCGGGTGACGCATTCTCGAGAGCAACGCTCTTTGCGCTCTCCATTTCACCCTACATCACCGCATCCATCGTTATCCAGCTTCTCACAGTTGCTCTTCCTCCCCTTGAAAACCTCGCAAAGCAGGGCGAAGAAGGCAGAAAGAAGCTCACCCAGATCACAAGATACACAACCGTCGCTCTCTCCCTTATCACAGCTTACGGTTACTACACCTACCTGAGATACGGTCAGAACTTCACGGGTACTACGGGCTTCCTCACCGACGCAGGCAAGGGCTTCTTCCCGGCAATCGTTATAATCGCTTGCTACTGCGCAGGTGCGTCGCTCATCATGTGGCTCGGTGAAAAGATAAACGACCACGGTATCGGCAACGGTATTTCCATTATACTTCTTGCCAACATCCTTGCAAGCCTCGTTCCGCAGGTTCTCTCTGCGTTCGGTCAGGGATTCGAGGTTATCGGTATCTTCGCTCTTGTTATTCTCGCCGTAATCGCTCTCGCTATCGTATATGCGGTTATCTTCCTCACGGATTCCGAAAGAAGAATCCCCGTTCAGTACGCTAAGCGTCAGGTCGGCAGAAAACTCTACGGCGGACACAGCACGCATCTTCCGATAAAGCTCAACATGACAGGCGTTATGCCCATCATCTTCGCAAGCTCTATCGTAACTCTTCCGCAGACAATCGCAATGTTCGTTCCGAACTTCCAGCACACAGGCTTCTACGGATTCGTGACACACAGAGTGTTCTATGCGGTATTGATGTTCATACTCATCGTTGCGTTCGCTTTCTTCTACGTTGCAATCTCGTTCAACCCGATCGAGGTTTCCAACAACCTTAAGGCTAACGGCGGCGTTATCCCCGGTATCCGCCCCGGCAAGCCTACCACGGATTACATCGTTAAGATACTCAACAGAGTAACTCTTATCGGTTCTCTTATCCTCGGCGTTATCGCAGTGCTTCCTATCGCAGTATCCGCGATCAACCCGAACTTCGGTGTCCTCACCTTCAGCGGTTCGTCCACAATCATCGTTGTCGGCGTAATCCTCGAGGTTGTTCAGGAGATCGACTCCAAGCTCACAATGCGTCACTATAAGGGCTTTCTTGACTGATAACGGTAACTGAAAGGAACTAAACATGAAGCTTGTATTCTTTGGAGCACCCGGCGCAGGTAAAGGTACTCAGGCGGAGATAGTCAGCGAAAAGCTCGGCATTCCCGCCGTGTCTACCGGCGCAATCATAAGAAAAGCCGTCAAGGACGGCACCCCCATGGGTATTGCCGCTAAGGACAAAATCGAAAAGGGCGAGCTTGTCCCCGACGAGGTTGTCATCGGCATTATCAGAGAGAGAATCGCAGAGGACGACTGCAAAAACGGTTTCATCCTCGACGGTTTTCCCAGAACAGTCCCTCAGGCCGAAGCACTCGACCGTATGGGAGTTGCAATCGACATTGTTCTGGATCTTGAGGTTCCCGACGAAAAGATAATCGAGAGAATGAGCGGCAGACGCACCTGCACCAAGTGCGGAGCTACATACCACATCGTGTATAAGGCTCCCAAAAAGGAAGGCATATGCGATATCTGCGGCGAAGCGCTCACAACACGCAAGGACGATGCGCCCGAGGTTGTGAAGTCCCGTCTCGATACCTACCATTCCGAAACAGAGCCTTTGAGAGATTTCTACGCCAAGAAGGGTATTCTCAAGACGGTCGTCGGTCAGGAGGAACTTGCCGACACCACGAAGCTTACTCTTGCGGCATTAGGCGTTTCCGACTGAAAGGCACACGGTATGATAAAGCTTAAGTCAAGTGAAAACATTGAAAAAATGAAGGCAGCCGGACGGATCACGGCAGGAGCTCTTGAAGCGGCACGTGAACACATCCGTCCCGGCGCAACGCCGCTGCAAACCGACGCGGCAGTGAGAAGATACATCGAAAGTCACGGTGCAAGACCCTCGTTCTTGGGCTACGGCGGCTTCCCCGGAAGTGCGTGCATCTCAGTGAACGACACGGTTATCCACGGCATTCCCGACCACACCCCCTACAAAGAGGGCGACATCGTGAGCGTGGACGTCGGAGCTTATTTCGACGGCTGGCACGGAGACAGTGCGAGAACCTTCTTCTGCGGCAAGGTGAGCGACGAAGCGGTGCTTCTTGAAAAAGCGGCACGTGAAGGCTTCCTCGCCGGCATGGCTAAGGCTGTTCCCGGCAACCGCATAGGAGATATCTCCGCTGCAATCGAAGAGGTCGTCACTTCCTACGGATTTTCGATAGTGCGCGAATACGTCGGTCACGGCGTCGGACGTGCTCTCCACGAGGATCCCGACGTTCCCAACTACGGCAGAGCCGGCAGAGGCGTCCGCCTGTGCGAGGGAATGGTAATCGCCATTGAGCCTATGATAAACACGGGCACGGAAAAGGTGAAGGTGCTTGACGACGAATGGACGGTCAAGACCCTCGACGGCGGACTTTCCGCTCACTACGAAAACACCGTCGCAATAACGGCGGACGGTCCCGTGATACTCACAAAGCTCGACTAAACACACCGTGTAATTTGATTTGGAGGGATTGTTCTGGCAAAGGATGACGTTATTGAGTTTGAGGGCATCGTACTTGAAGCTCTGCCAAACGCAACCTTTAAAGTAAAGCTTTCCAACGAGCACGTAATAACCGCTCACATCTCAGGAAAGCTTCGTATGAATTTTATCAAGATTCTCCCCGGCGACAAGGTCAAGGTTGACGTTTCCGTCTACGACCTCTCGAAGGGCAGAATCACATGGAGGGCGAAGTAAGGTATTTCGCCGACAAGAACAGGAGGTATATGTAAATGAAAGTTAAGCCTTCAGTAAAGAAAATATGCGAGAAGTGCAAGATAATCAAGAGACACGGCAAGGTGATGGTTATCTGCGAAAACCCCAAGCATAAGCAAAAGCAGGGCTAAGCCCCATTATTACGGAAAGAGGTGCATTATAAATGGCTCGTATAGCAGGTGTAGATCTTCCGAGAGAGAAGCGTGTCGAGATAGGCTTGACATACGTTTTCGGAATCGGCCGCACACGTTCCAATGAGGTTCTTAAGAAGACCGGTATCAACCCCGACACAAGAGTTAAGGATCTTACAGAGGACGACGTAGCAAAGCTTCGTGAAGCAATCGAACACGAATATACCGTTGAAGGCGACCTCAGAAGAGAAATCGCACTCAACATCAAGCGTCTTGTAGAAATTGACTGCTACAGAGGTCAGAGACACCGCAAGGGTCTGCCCGTAAGAGGTCAGCGTTCCAAGACCAACGCAAGAACTCGCAAGGGTCCGGCAAAGACCATCGCGAACAAGAAGAAGTAATCGGAAGGAGTGACTAACGTCAATGGCTAAAGCAGCAGTAAAAAAGGTAGCTACAAAGAGACGTCGTGAGCGTAAGAACATTGAAAAGGGTTCGGCTCACATCCTGTCGTCCTTTAACAACACCATAGTTACGCTTACAGACGTAAACGGCAACACCCTCGCATGGGCGTCCGCCGGCGAAATGGGCTTCAGAGGCTCGAGAAAATCCACTCCCTACGCTGCACAGACAGCAGCCGAAACGGCGGCAAAGGCAGCTATGGAACACGGACTCAAGTCCGTTGAGGTATTCGTTAAGGGTCCCGGTCAGGGAAGAGAATCCGCAATAAGAGCTCTCCAGACCGCAGGTCTTGACATCACCCTCATCAAGGATGTAACACCTATCCCGCACAACGGCTGCCGTCCTCCCAAGAGAAGACGTGTTTGATCCCGGCGAGACTGTTACATTGTAAACCATAAAAGGAGGATACGAAAATGGCTAAATATACAGGCCCTGCGTGCAGACTTTGCCGCAGAGAAGGCGAAAAGCTTTTTGGTAAGGGCGACCGTTGCTTCACTTCCAAGTGCGCTATAGCAAGACGCGGAGAGCAGAAGGCTCCCGGTCAGCACGGTGCGGCTCGCAAGAAGGTAAGCGAATACGGACTCCAGCTCCGTGAAAAGCAGAAGGCAAAGAGATACTACGGCATCCAGGAGAAGCAGTTCAGAAACTACTTTGAAAAGGCAGACGCAAAAGAGGGTATGACCGGTGAAAACCTCCTCACTCTCATCGAGCGCCGTCTCGACAACGTAGTATACAGAATGGGTATGGGCGAGAGCAGACGCGACGCAAGACAGCTTGTTGTTCACGGTCACTTCCTCGTAAACGGCAAGAAGGCCGACATCCCCTCGATCATTCTTAACGCAGGCGACGTTGTTACCGTAAAGGACACAAGCAAGAAGTCCGAGAAGTTCAAGACTCTCGTCGAGAACCTTTCCAACAGACAGGCTCCCGCATGGCTCACCGTCGATAAGGAAAACGTTACGGCTACCGTAAACACTCTCCCCAAGAGAGAGGACATCGACTTCCCGATCGAGGAACACCTCATCGTCGAGTTGTACTCCAAGTAAGAAAATCCTCGCCGCATTCCGTGCGGGGCGCTTACGGGTACAACCGTCGGAATGGGCATACACAGCAAGAAGAATATTCATACCGTCATTTGTCACAGAGCCTTTTCGCTTCGTGACGGCGGTACAGTGCAAGGAGGGTTTTTGTTAAATGATCGAAATAGAAAGACCGAACATAGCGACAGTGGAGATAAGTCCCGACGGTTCGCAGGGCAAGTTCGTTATCGAGCCTCTTGAAAGAGGTTACGGCATGACTCTCGGAAACTCGCTTCGCAGAGTGCTTCTCAGTTCTCTGCCCGGCGTTGCGGTAACGAGCGTTAAGATCGACGGAGTTCTCCATGAGATCTCGACAGCCCCCGGCGTCAAGGAGGACGTCCCCGAGATAATCCTCAACATCAAGGGCATCACGGCAAAGCTTTTCGCAGAGACGACAAAGACCGTCACCATCGAGGCGCACGGTGAATGCGAAGTCACGGCAGGCGACATCAAGAGCGACGCCGATATAGAGATTCTCAACAAGGATCATCACATAGCATATGTTGCTGACGGCGAAACCCTCAGAATGGAGCTCACCTTCGGTCACGGCAGAGGTTATGTATCGAGCGAGAAGAACAAGCTCGCCGCCGCAAACCCCGTAATCGGCGTTATCTACACCGATTCGATATACACACCCGTGTATACCGCCAACTACACCGTTGAGAACACCCGTGTCGGCAACATCACCGACTACGACAAGCTCACACTTGAGGTAAAGACAGACGGCACTATCTCCGCTAAAGAGGCAATATCTCTTGCGGCCAAGATTCTCAATGAACATCTCAGCCTCTTCGTAGACCTTTCGGACGAAGCGAAGAAGGCGGATATCATGGTTGAGCGTCAGGAAACCATAAAGGAAAAAGTTCTTGAGATGACCATTGAGGAGCTTGACATGTCTGTTCGTTCCTTCAATTGCTTGAAGAGAGCAGGCATAGACACTGTTGAGGATTTGGTCAACAAGACTGAGGAAGATATGATCAAGGTCAGAAACCTCGGAAAGAAATCTCTCGAGGAAGTTATCAAGAAGCTTCACGATTTGGGACTCAAGCTCAAGTCGTCGGAAGAATAATATACTTCTTCGCAAACCACTACAAGGAGGGAAAAACCAATGGCAGGAACAAGAAAGCTCGGTCGTCCGACTGCGCACAGAAATGCAATGCTCAGAGGACTTGTTACCTTCCTTCTTGAAAACGGCAAAATGGAAACAACCGTTTACAGAGCAAAGGAAGTCAGAGCACTCGCAGATAAAATGATCACACTCGGCAAGAAAAACACTCTTGCTTCTCGCCGTCAGGCACTTGCATTCATCACAAAGGAAGATGTTGTCAAGAAGCTTTTTGACGAAATAGCACCCGCTTACGCAGAGAGAAACGGCGGTTACACAAGAGTTCTCAAGACCGGTCCCAGAAAGGGCGACGGCGCCGAGATGGCTATAATCGAGCTTGTAAAGTAATTCACTTTCGGTTCGGGTTGACATAGTTAATATGTGAACGCACAATGGGGTGTGTTTGCCGTGGGTACGGGAGTGCCTTCGGTGAACACGCCCTTTTTTGTTTGAAAAGCACAGCTTTAATAATTGAAAATGGAAAGTGGAGAATGGAGAATTGGTGTTGAAAAGCTCCCAAAGTCGCTTTTCTTCAATAATTGTACGGTGTTTATCTTTTGGCGGTTTTCCACGGAGCGAGAACGATAGCCGAGCGTGAGGTATTTTGCTTCGCAAAACGTGATGTGTGCTTGGCAAAGTGTGAAGTGTGCTTCGCAACGGCAAGGGCAGGACGCCGGTAAAAAACAACAGAGAGGAGAATCAGAAATGACAGCAGATGTAAAGAGACAGGTAGAGCTTGACGTACTCAAGATGATAGTATACGCAAACGAGAAATTGATGAAGCCGTTCAGAGACAGCTTTCGGGACAGTGACGGCGGCATGGGGCAGACGGGACTTTCGTCGATGCAGACGAATGCGCTTTGCTTGCTTGAGAACTACGGTGCGCTGACGATGAAAGAGCTTGCGACACGCATGAAGATATCGAAGCAGCAGATGACAAAGACAGCGAACCGCCTTGCGGAAAAGGGAATGATCTCTCGTGAAAAGAGTCTCGAGGACGGGCGTGTGACCCGTGTGTCGCTGTCAAAGCGTGGCAAGGATTACCTCTCGTGCCGCAACCTCGGCTACATAAGCAAGCTATGCGACAAAATCGAAAAAACCGTCGATCCCTACGACTTCGACCGCTTCTCTAACGCCGTCGTTACCCTCAACGATATCTTCGAGGAACTCGACGGCAAAGAATAACAGCGTGGGTACGGGGGTTGCTCGCCGCAGGGGCGAAGGTTACGGGAGTGTCCTTTTCTTGAAAGAAAAGGACCAAAAGAACTTTATCGATTTCAAAACTGCGTTTTGAAATGGGAAGTTTTTGATGTGATTTGGAGATACTGCCGCACGACGTCGTTGAAGACTCCGTCGTGAAGTGAGCAAGGATTCATCTAATCCGAGAAAATACGAAAGTCGGCGACCATAAACGCAAGTCGCCGACTTAGGGAACATTGGCATCAGACTTTATTGGGACTGTATCCGAACTTCTCCCGTTCACCGATTTTACGCCTCGCACGGCTCGACAGCGAAATTCGGTGAAGAGAGCGTTTTGGGCGGTGCGTGATTGAGATACGTATTCTCTCAATGACACTTTGTAGGGAACGGGCTTGCTCGTTCCGCAAGAACCAAACGTAAGGTTATGTATATCGCACCGTAGAAAAGCGGCAAACGGTTATTGAAAATGCGTATTATCCGAGGCTTGCAATTGCCGTATGTTGCGGACGGAGCAAGCCCCGTCCCTACAATATACCAACAAGATTCGGAATAATCGTATTGTTGCAAACACCAACACCCTCGGCAAAAATCCGTCTTCCCGTTACCGCACAGCATTCAAATTCGCACCATACAATTTAATGAAGAAAAACGCTTCAGCGTTTTTCGACATCAATTCTCCATTTTCCATTCTCAATTTTCAATTTTTGAAAAGC
>CAKSCN010000076.1 GCA_934444485.1 uncultured Eubacteriales bacterium
CGGCGAACACTGTGCCGATAACGAAGAAAACGGGGGAGAGAGAAAATGATTGCAAAGAACGTAAAACGAATTGCGGCGGCGTTAACGGCGGTTCTGGTGCTGTTTGTGTCGTCGTGCGCCGCAGGCGGAAATAAACGTGACAGCGGGCTTCCGCTCATAACCGTGACGTCCTTTCCGCTTTACGATATGGTCGAAAACCTTGTCGGCGAAAATGCCGAGGTTGTGTGCCTTCTTCCACCGGGAGCGGAGAGCCACGACTTTGACCCGTCTATTAAAGATATAGGCAACGTCGCCGACTCCGCACTTTTCGTATATTGCGGAAACGGACTTGAAGAATGGGCGGAGAGCCTTTTTGAAAGTGCCGGAGGAAAAGCGACTGCGGTTGATGTGAGCGTCGGAACAGAGCTTATGTATCAGGACAGCGGCGACCGCGAAAATACCGACCACAATGACCACGGGCATACGCACGGCGCAGACCCTCACCTTTGGACAAGTCCGGAAAACATGATAAAAATGGCGGCTGTTGTATACGATGTGCTCAATGAGATAGGTCTTGCCGACGAAGAACTCTACGATTCGTACAATGCTTTGCTCGGAGAGCTTGACGAGCGCACACGCTCACTTTCGGCAAAACAGAGCGAAAACGGAAAGACGCTTTTCTTCGGCGACGCCTTTGCTTTCCTCTACCTCATGAAAGACTATGATTTTAAGTATGTTTCGACTTTTCCCGGGTGCAGTGACGACGTCGAACCGTCGATTGCGAGAATTTCCGAGGTCACAAAGCTTATTGCCGCAGAACCCACACCGCCGAGAGTGATATTCCGTGCCGAAAGGTCGGAGGGAAAGATTGCGGTGTCGCTTGCCGAAACCGTTGGGGCGGAGGTTCTCGAGCTTCACTCGTGCCACAACCTCACCGCAGAGGAATACGACGCCGGCGAAACTTACTTCTCGCTAATGTCCCGAAACCTCGATAATATCGAGAAAGCATTGTCGTGAAACGGGGGAGATAATATGACAGATATTTCCGAAAGAGAAACCGTCCTCAAATGCGAAGAGATGACGGTTCAGTATAACGGCTCGGCTCCGTCTGCAGAGAACGTAACTTTCGAGCTGAAGAAGGGCGACAGTCTGCTCATTGTCGGACGCAACGGTGCCGGAAAGAGCACCATTCTCAAAGGACTTCTCGGACTTGCGCCGGTAAAGTCGGGCAGGGTGGAGATTGCGGATTCGTACAGAAAGTGCATAGGATATCTTCCGCAGCAGTCGCCGCTTCAAAAAGATTTCCCGGCTTCGGTGACAGAGGTCGTTATGTCCGGCTTCATCTCAAAAAAGAGTCCGCTGTCGTTCTATAACGCTAACGACAAAAGACGCTGTAACGAAATTCTGAGCTACCTCGGCATACCGGGACTTGCAAAGAAGTCGTACCGTGAGCTGTCCGGCGGAGAACGTCAGAGAGTGCTGCTTGCACGTGCGCTGTGTGCGGCGATAATGCCGGAGCGTGCCGACTGCGGTTGCAGTGAAGTGTTCTGCGGAATGGGAGGACTTCTGATTCTCGACGAGCCGTCGAACGGACTTGACCCCATAGCGAACCGTATGCTTTACAATACCATAAAGAAGCTCAACCGGGACAACGGCATGACCGTTATTATGGTGTCTCACCTTGTCGGAAGTGCGGCGTCATGCGCAAATAAGGTTCTCCATATGGGAAGAACGGTCGAATTCTTCGGTACGCTCGACGATTACCGCCACACAAGACTTTACAATACGCTTACGGAGGGAGGAACACTCGGTGATTAACGCATTGTCTTCCTATTTTGATATAGCCCCGGGCGTTGTCAGGGGAATTGCCGTCGGTGCGCTTGTTGCACTCTGTGCCTCACTTCTCGGTACAACGCTTGTCCTCAAACGCTTTTCGATGATCGGCGATGGACTCTCGCATGTCGCATTCGGAGCAATGGCGGCAGCGGCGGCGGTCGGGGTTGCGCCTCTTTGGATTGCCGTACCCGTGGTTGTTGCGGCGGCATTTGTGCTTCTTCGCTTCTGCGGAAACGATGACGGCGCAAGAGGAGATTCCGCCGTTGCGCTTATCGCCTGCACATCGCTCGCTGTCGGTATCACTGTAATGAAATTTGCCGGCTCCTCCGTTTCGGTCAGCAACTATATGTTCGGAAGTATTGCCGCCGTGGGTGAGACGGAGCTTTACGTCTGCCTGCCGCTGTGCGTTGTCATAATTGCGGCGTTTGTTCTGCTTTACAATAACATTTTCACTGTCACCTTCGACGAAGCCTTCGCAAAAACCTCGGGAGTGAATGTTTCGCTCTACAACAGTGCAATAGCACTCCTCACGGCTCTTACTATAGTTGTCGGCATGAAAATCATGGGTACTCTTCTCATATCCGGACTCATCATCTTTCCGTCGCTCACAGCGATGAAGCTTTTCGGAACTTTCAAGAGAGTCGTGGTCGCCTCCGGGGTGATTTCACTTCTTTGCTTTGCCGCAGGACTTGCGATGTCGATAGCTTTCGACACTCCGATAGGGGCGAGTGTCATAATCGCAAACGCAGCTCTGTTCATCATTTGTTCAACAACGCACCTCTTTCTTAAAAAATAACTGTATTTTTACCCCGAAAAACGACTTTTTTTCACTCAAACCCCTTGACAAACGCTTTGGTTGAGTGTATAATATGACTGTTGCGTGAGATGACGCTTGCGCAGCACGGACATAACGCAAAGGAGAACCGATATGGCGGAGAATACGGCAAAGTTTACAATCGATGTCACACCGGTGTACTGCGGTGAGAAGAAGAGCATTGAGTTTTCATACGAGCTTCCGCCCGAGAGCGTTGCCGTCGGAAACGATATAAGCTTTCTCACACCTGTGACCGCCTCCGGAAGCATTACGGAAACTGTGTCCGGAAACGGCGACAGTGAGGGATACGTTGAGCTTGCGCTCACGGTTTCTACGAAAATCGGCACTCATTGCGCAAGATGCCTCGACGATGTCGAAAGCGATTACACAATCACCGCAAAGTACGGTGTAACGCCTTTTTTACAAAACGCCGAGGAAAACGAGACCTGCATCATGACCGACGAGGGACTTCTCGATATTGCTTCGGTCGCAAGAACGCTGTTTCTTCTGAATCTTCCGTCGAGATTTCTCTGCTCGGAGGATTGCAAGGGAATATGTCAGGGATGCGGTGCGAACCTCAATAGAGAGCCGTGTACCTGCACGGAAAAAGAAGTCGATCCGAGACTTTCCGCCTTGAAGAATTTCTTTAAGGGTTAAGAATATATCCACCGCCGAGGCGGTAAAACAAAGGAGGTGCCACAATGGCAGTACCGAAGAGAAAAGTATCCAAAGCCAGAAGAGATAAGAGACGCAGCAATGTGTGGAAGCTCTCTCTGCCGGGTATCACAAAGTGCCCTCAGTGCGGCGAGTTCATCCTCTCTCACAGAGTTTGCAAGAACTGCGGAACGTACAAGGGTAAGGATTACTCTGCAAAAGCAACTACCGAAGAAAAGAAGAACTGATCGGTTTGAGAATCTTCAAAACAAAGCTGCACGGTCGCCGGTTTCGGTTTCCGTGCTTTTGTTTTAGTGCAACGAAACAATGTTTGCTGAAGTATGATCGAACAAATATATTGCTGTGCGTGAGGTTTTTTATGAATGTCTTGTCATTGTTTTCCGGCTGTGGTGGTATGGATATAGGATTCGAAGGCGGTTTTGAGTGCTTAAGTCGCTCTGTTAATGCTTCAATACATAGCGATTGGATTGAGGCATCAAGAGGACCATGGTCTATAGTTAGACGCACGGGGTTTAAGACAATTTTTGCTAATGATATACGTCCTGATGCAAAGGCGGCGTGGGTGTCTTATTTTGCTCAAAAAGACCGTGATGCAAATCAAATTTATCATCTCGACAGTATTGTTGATTTGGTTAAGCGAGCAAGAAATGGTGAGAATGTTTTCCCTAAAAATATTGATATTGTAACAGGCGGGTTTCCTTGTCAAGATTTTTCGGTGGCGGGAAAAAGGAAAGGCTTTAATTCCGAAACGTCGCACGATGGAAAAAAGATGAATGTAGATGAACCATCAGTTGAAAACCGAGGGAAATTATACATATGGATGAGAGAAGTAATAAGCATTGTAAAACCTAAAATGTTTGTTGCTGAAAACGTTAAGGGATTGGTTAATCTGGAGAACGTTAAAAGTGTTATTGAAGAGGATTTTTCTTCGTCGGCTGATGGCGGATATATTGTGATTCCGGCTGAGGTGCTGCATTCTGCCGATTACGGTGTTCCGCAATCAAGGGAAAGAGTCATATTCTTTGGCTTTAAAAAATCTGCTTTATCTCAAATAGCATTATCCGAATTGTCCAAGAAGGAAATATCACCGGAGTATGACCCGTACCCTGTTAAAACACACGCATTTACAGTAGCAAAGCGTGGAAATTTATATGATCCGGTAACTTGCAGAGAAGCATTTGTTGATTTGCTTGAGCCGGATGACAGTTCTGACTTATCACAGAAAAAGTTCTCTAAAGCAAAATATATGGGGAAGCATTGTCAGGGGCAGACTGAGATAGATTTGAACTCTGTTTCGCCTACTATTCGTTCTGAACACCATGGGAACATTGAATTCCGTCGATTGTGTGCCGAACACAATGGAAAGATATTTGAGGAATTAAGTTGTGGCATGCCGGAAAGAAGACTGACAGTTCGAGAATGCGCAAGAATACAGACTTTTCCGGATAACTATCAATTTATACAGCCCAAGACAGCAGAAAATGTTTCGGTATCGTCGAGCGATGCATACAAGATAATAGGTAATGCAGTTCCATGTATGCTGGCTTACAATATAGCTATGAATCTGTCGGAAAAATGGAATAATTATTTTTCGAGGTGAATAACAATGATCGTTTCTGAAAATAGAACACCGAGTATTGATGAATTCAGAGAATTAATGAGAAACGTCGATGAAATGTTAAATAGTGAAGCTGCCGGGCGAGGAACGTATTACTCTAAAAGAAACGGAACACAATTGGAAGAAGATGTCTTTGATGCAATGTCACGATGTGCAGTAGATACAGAGTTTGATGGTACGCTCCAGCTTGTATCGGGTGCATCTTTTCCTGATATAATTGCAAATAAGTATTATGGAGTAGAGGTCAAAAGTACTAATAAGAATCATTGGAAGTCAATTGGAAGCAGTATTTTGGAGTCTACACGAAATCAAGAAGTGGAAAGAATATACTTAACATTTGGTAAACTCGGTGCTCCTGTTGCGTTTATGAGTCGTCCGTATGAACAGTGCCTATCCGGCATTTCTGTAACGCATTACCCGCGATATCAGATAGATATGGAATTGAAAGATGGGGAAACGATATTTGATAAAATGGGTGTGTCTTATGACGAATTGCGAAAAATGGATGACCCTGTATTACCAGTTTCAAAGTATTACAAAAGCAAATTGAAACCAGGAGAGAGTCTTTGGTGGGCGTCCGGAACAAACATAGAAGAAACCACAGCACCACCGACGGTGAGACTTTGGAATGCTTTGACATGTGATGAACATACATACTATACTGTTTGCGGATATGCATTGTTTCCTGAAATACTGAGCAAATCCAGTTCAAAAAAATATCAACGATATGCTTTATGGTTGGCAACAAATTGTGGAATAATCAACACAAATATTAGAGATCAGTTTTCTGCCGGGGGAAAGGTTGATATTAAATGCTCTAACGGAATTTATGTAAAAATGCCGGCAGCTTTTGGAAGAATTGAGAAAAACAGTGAATTGATTAAACAGACCGTTTTGGAAACAGATGAGAATGTTTTGCGAGAGTATTGGAATGTTACAAAACTACGTGATGACAGAATTAAGCAGTGGTGCGAACTTGTAGCTGTAGCAGCTGAAGAAGAAATAGGGAGTGAAGAAACTCTGAATATGCTTGAAAACATATTTAGTAAAGGTTGAAATGTTCTACGGAAATACTAAAGAAATGGGAGGCACCCGATGGTAAAAATAAAGTCGGTTGAAAAGGGTACATATGCGGACAAAGCCGGGATAAAAAGCGGCGACGTACTCGTGTCGATAAACGGAAACAACATCACGGATGTCCTCGATTACCGTTTTTATATGTTGGACAAAAAGCTTGCCTTGGGAATCTGCCGTGACGGTGAGCAGTTTACGTTAAGTATCCGCAAAAAGGACGAGTACGACGAAATAGGGCTTGAGTTTGAGACGTACCTCATGGACGAAAAGCATTCGTGCCGCAATAAGTGCGTGTTCTGCTTCATCGACCAAAATCCCGAAGGAATGCGTGAGAGCATATACTTCAAGGATGACGACTCCCGACTCTCGTTCTTCTTCGGAAACTACGTAACCCTCACAAACCTCAAGAATGAGGACGTTGCAAGAATCGTAAAAATGCGCATTTCTCCGGTGAATATCTCGGTCCATACCACAAACCCGGAGCTTCGTGTGAAGATGATGAACAACCGTTTTGCCGGTGAATCGCTTCGTTTCCTTGACGATTTTCAAAAGGGCGAGATAGAGATGAACTGCCAGATAGTACTCTGCCGGGGACTAAACGACGGTAAAGAGCTTGAGAGAACGATAACCGACCTCTCGGCACGTTTCCCGTATGTTTCGAGTATCGCCGTTGTGCCGTCGGGACTCACAAAGTACCGTGAAGGACTCTATCCGCTCACGCCGTTTACCAAAGAGGACGCCGCAGAGGTAATTGATATCGTCGAACGTCTCGGAAGAGAAAACCTTGAAAAGCACGGTCAGCGCATCGTTTATGCCTCTGATGAATGGTACCTCACCGCTGAACGTGAAATGCCGTGTTCGGAGTATTACGAGGACTTTCCCCAGCTTGATAACGGCGTCGGCATGATCCGCTCAATGGGCGACGAAATAGACGACGAACTCGATTACATAAAGGATAGCGGCTTTGCGCTCGGCAATAAACGACACGTCTCGGTAGTCACCGGAGAGGCGGCGTATGATTTTATCGCAGAGTCGGCAAAAAAGGTTTGCGATGCCGTACCGGGACTTAAATGCGACGTTTACTGCGCAAAGAATTACTTTTTCGGCGGCACTGTCACCGTCGCCGGACTCCTTACGGGAAGCGACCTTATCACCGCTCTCGACGGCAAGGACCTCGGAGAAGAGCTGTTTATTCCGTCTGTAATGCTGCGCCACGATGGCGACCTTTTCCTCGATAACATGAGCCTTGATGAGCTTTCCGCAAGACTCGGAGTCCCGATTACTCCTACCGAAAGTACCGGCGAAGCGTTTGTGAAAGCTCTTGTCGGAGAGGATTATTTGTAAAAATTCTCGGCAGTATTGACATTTCATTTACCGTATGCTATAATGAAAACGTGATAGGGGACGGCACCCATAAGAAAAAACGGCGTCACAAAACGCATTTGCAATAGGGGGAAGACACCCATGCCAAAAAACATTGCTGTTGTGGATGAAAACGGAAACGAATATGAGGCGACCTACCCCAAAAGGGCAAGAGGTCTTGTTAAAAAAGGCAGGGCACGCTTCATCGATGAAAGTACAATATGCCTTGCGTGTCCGCCTGACAATATATCGGAGGACTCGATAATGACAGAAGAAAAGAATACATACAAAGATGCAAATACAGAAGATATAGGCGTATCGGAAAACACAAATATAATTGATGAGAATACGGGCGCATCCGACCTTGCCGAGAGTACAGAGCCGGAAACAAAGACGGAAACGGCAGAAACGGCGGAAGAAAATATCACGGTCAGAGAAATTCTGAAGAGAATTGACGATATATCGACCGACGGTGCGTTTCTTACGAGTGCTATAAGTGAACTCGCAAATGTCAAGATAAGCGGACCTGGAGACATAGGAGCGCAGGAAAAAGCCCGTGCTTTCGGAGAAATGGTGAAGGCAAGAGAGGAAACCAACCGCAGACTCATCGATTTTTACGAGAAAATATATCAAGATGTGAAACCGAAAACGAAAAAATCCGACAACGACAACAAGCTTCTTTGGAAACTGTTAACCGAAATCGGAAATCCCGATGTGAAAAGCGAGGGGTTGGAAAAGCTCACGGAGATTTTCTACCGTCTCTGCTGATATGAAATGACAATGCCCTTGCCGTATCGAAAGGTGCGGCGGGGGAGTTTAATTTTACCCCGATTTAACAAAAAATTCCCGAAATTTCCTCTTGACTCACCGCATTTTTGGGTGTACAATAGGGAAGTGAACCGACACGAAAGGCGAACCTGCATTGAATATCATAAAAACCTACGGGCTTGAGGTGCTCAAGTCAAAAAACTTCAGAAAAGAGAGAAAATTCATCCAGCACGGAAACGTGACTACATACGAACACTCCGTCAGAGTCGCAAAAATGAGCGTGCGGCTTGCGAAATTCCTGAGAATTAAGGCGGATATGCGTTCGCTCGTCAGAGGCGCACTTCTCCACGACTATTTCCTCTACGATTGGCACATCGAGAAAACCTCCTCCGGACTTCACGGCTTCAGTCATGCGGCGACGGCTCTCTCGAACGCAAAGCGTGATTTTGACGTAAACGCCGTCGAGAGTGACATTATTGCACGCCATATGTTTCCGCTTAACATAAGACCGCCGAAGTATAAGGAGAGCTGGCTTGTCTGTGCGGCGGATAAGCTCTGTGCCGCAGAGGAAACTGCACATACCTTTTCACGTGCGATAAAAAGAATGTGTGCTGTGTTTGCGTGAAACGACATAACAGATGAAAAGGGAGAGCCTTTGCGCCCTCCCATTCGTTTTATGTCCCGTTTGTTATCGCAAGCTCGACCGATTTTCGCACCATCCCGAGCTGTTCCTCCGAAAGCGACGATCCCTCTCTCGGCAGAAGCGTTGCACCGAGTATTATCGAGTACGCCACAAATAAGCGGCGTGCTTTTTCTTTTTCGTCAAGACCAAGCTCACGGGCATAGGCGTCGATTGCCTCCTTTGCGCATTCCGACGGTGCGAGAGGCGAACGGTGCATTCCGTTTTCGTCGCAGAAAAAGATTACCGCACGGAATTTCGGATTTGCGTCGAGAAAACGGAGATATCCGACGCTCAGCTCAAGTATCAGCTTCTTTAAATTGCCGTCATGCGCCGCCATAATCTCTCTCGCAAACATCTCCCACTGACTGTCGATGTAGTCGAGAATTGCACGAACGAAACCGTCACGGCTCCCGAACTGCTTGTACGGCGTCGCACACGACAGGTGACAGGCGGAGGCAACACGTCTCTGCGAAAAACCGATTATGCCGTTTTCCTTGATTTCGTTTATCCCGGCGAGTATGAGCTGCTCTCTCACACTGCTCTCCTTTGTGTTCTTTTCACTCTGCATTTTTCATACCTCCGATGCGTATGCACGTTTACTAAAGTATAACACATACCGCCGCAGATTTCAAGAGGTTTTGAGCGTTACTTCATGAAAACAAATAACGGCAAAGTCGTTAACTTTATTTAAAAATCGCATTTTTTGAAAAAAGTACTTGACAAAGTGAGAAAATGGGTATATAATGCTGAAAACGCAAGAAGTTATCACTGATAACCGCACCCTAATTATCACTGATAACCTGCAATGAAATTCTGTGAGGTTTTGTATGGCTACAGACAAAAGAGAAGAAGCGAGACTCAAGATAAACGAGCTTGACGATAAAATAAGAGAGCTGTTCTGCGAGCGCATGGCGGCGGCAAGGGTCATCGGAGAGTACAAGAAGGAACACGGACTCCCGATTGAGGACAAGGCACGGGAAACGGCGCTCATAGCACGCAATTCCGAGAAAGTCCCCGAGGGCGAGATAAGAGACTGCTACGTGAAGTTCCAGCAAAGCGTGATGGACGTCTCGAAGGACTACCAGCGACTTATAACGCAGGGCGCAAGAATTGCCTACAGCGGAGTCGAGGGTGCGTTTGCATGGATTGCCGCAAGGCGAATATTCCCGGACGGTCAGGCTGTCGCCTACTCCGATTTTTCCGCCGCATACGAGGCAGTCGCAAACGGTGAAGCGGACGCCGCTGTGCTTCCGGTCGAGAACAGTTTTGCGGGCGACGTCGGTCAGGTAATGGACCTCATATTCTCCGGAAGCCTTTTCATAAACGGAATGTATGAGCTTCCGGTAAATCAGCACCTGCTCACGCTTCCCGAAGCCGACCTCGGCAGAATAAAGAAGGTGTACAGCCACCCTCAGGCGCTGTCGCAGTGCGCACACTACATAAAGGAACACGGCTATGAGCCTTGCCAGTACTTCAACACGGCGGCTGCGGCGAAGTTTGTGAGTGAGTCGGGGAATCCGACAATCGCCGCAATAGGAAGCGACGAGACCGCCGAGCTTTACGGTCTTCGTGTTGCCGAGAGGAACATACAGAGCGACAGAGGAAATACAACACGTTTTGCCGTGCTTTGCCGAAGCGCAAACGGAGTACATTCAAAGAACGCTCACTGCGTACTCAATTTCACCGTGCGCAATGAAGCCGGCTCGCTTGCAAAAGCAATTGAGGTTATCGGAAACCGAGGCTACAATATGCGTATGCTTTGCAGCAGACCCATGAAAACTCTTGCATGGCAGTATTATTTCTACGTCGAAGCGGAGGGCGATATAGACACCGGAGCCGGGGTGACAATGCTCGAGGAACTCGGTGAATTCTGCGACGCACTCCGTGTCGTGGGACGGTTCGTGCCGGCAAAACTTGACTGAACACATATTTTACGGGAGGTAGACGGCAATGACATTGAGAGTCGCATTTGACGACGAAAACAAAAGCTACGATATAGTTATTGAATGCGGAGTGCTTGCAAGGGCAGGGAGTGAGCTTGAGCTTTCGGGAAAGGTTCTTGTCCTCACCGACGACGGCGTACCGCAAAAGTACGTGAAAGCCGTTGCGGACGCTTGCACAGAACCGTATGTTTATACTGTGCCTCGAGGCGAAAAAAGCAAGTCTCTCGATTCTTTCGGAAAAATATGCGCTTTCATGCTCGAAAAAGGCTTCGGACGTCGTGACTGCGTCGTTGCTGTAGGAGGAGGAATGGTCGGAGACCTTGCAGGCTTTGTGGCGGCAAGCTATATGAGGGGCGTCAGATTTTACAATATCCCCACAACGCTCCTTTCACAGGTCGATTCGTCGGTGGGCGGAAAGACTGCCGTGAACCTCGGCGGCGTAAAGAATATCGTCGGTGCGTTTTACCAGCCGAAAAAGGTTCTCATTGACCCCGATACCCTGAAAACGCTCACCCCGAGAATACTCGCCGAGGGCTTTGCGGAGGTCGTAAAAATGGCGGCGACCGACAATGCGGAGTTTTTCTCGTATCTCGAAAGCTGCGATATTTCAGAGACTCACTGCATGGAGTATATCATAGCGGAAGCACTCAAGATAAAGATCGAGTACGTAGTGAACGACGAAAAGGAATCCGGCGCACGCATGGCACTCAATTTCGGACATACCGTCGGTCATGCAATTGAAGCACTCGGAGGACGGTATCACGGCGAATGCGTCGCACTCGGTATGATGTTTATGAGTGAGGGGGAGGCGAAGAAGCGCATAGAAAACCTCCTTTGCAGGTTCGGACTCCCCACAACGCTTGACGCCGATGCGGACGTACTCTACTCCGCTCTCACGCATGACAAAAA
>CAKSCN010000077.1 GCA_934444485.1 uncultured Eubacteriales bacterium
GAGCTTTACTGCGCCGGTCATCTCATCGAGGCAGCGGTTGAATACTGCCGTGTTACCGGCAAGGATCGTTTTCTGAAGCTCATGGGGGACTATGCGGACTGCATATACAGAATATTCGTCGAAGAGGATTCTGCGGCGTTCACGACTCCCGGTCACGAGGAAATTGAGCTTGCTCTCATAAAGCTTTACCGTTTCACAGGAAAGAAGAAGTATCTTGACCTTGCGAAGTTCTTTATCGACAAGAGAGGAAACAACGAAAAGGAAAAGAACCCCGCTCTCATGAAGCCGTCTGATCGTCCGGAATACGACCAGCATCATCTGCCCGTAAGAGAACAGCATGAGGCACTCGGTCACTGCGTCCGTGCGCTTTACCTCTACAGCGGCATGGCGGATCTTGCCGTCGAGACGGGCGACAACGAGCTTTGGGCGGCGTGTGAGGATCTTATTCACGACGTGACGGAAAAGAAGATGTACATAACGGGCGGCGTCGGTTCGACAAACGAGGGTGAAGCGTTCACCGTTCCGTATGATCTGCCGAACGACAAGGCGTACACCGAAACCTGCGCCGCAATATCGCTCATGTTCTTTGCAAACAGAATGCTTCAGTATAAAAACAGCTCGTATTACGCAGATATTGTCGAGAGAGCAATGTACAACGGCTTCCTTTCGGGACTGTCGCTTGACGGCAGAAAGTTTTTCTACACGAACCCTCTCGAAATAAATCTCAGGATGAGAAAACGCCACACCTCGACAAAGACAAACGAGTATTTCCCCATAACTCAGAGAGTTGAGGTATTCGGCTGTTCCTGCTGTCCTCCGAATATAAACCGTGTTCTTCCGTCAATCGGTCAGTACGCTTACGGCGTCGATGGCAGGGACATTTACATAAACCAGTTTATGGACAGCACGTACTCCGACGGTGGGATAACCGTTTCGGTAAAGACCGATTACCCCGTGAACGGAAAGATAGAAGTCACGGCAAAGGGTGCGGAGCGCATAATGATAAGAATACCGTCATGGGCAAAGTCGCACGAAATAAATGCAGACTGCACCTACAGTGACGGTTACGCCGCAGTGAGCGCCGACGCCGACGGCAAAATCTCCTTCACGCTCACCCTCGACACGACTCCCGTTTTTGTGAGCGCAGATCCGAGAGTTTTGGCGGATTCCGGGAAGCTTGCGGTTATGCGCGGACCTGTCGTATACTGTGCCGAGGGCGGTGACAGTACTCCCGAGCTTGACTCGCTCTTGCTCGACCCTGCCGCACCCGTTGAGGTACTCTCCGAATTTTTCGGCGGACTCCCCATGCTTCGTGCCGGCGCATTCAAATGCGAGCAGGGTTCGCTTTACGAAGAATACGGCAAACAGAGCCTTACACCGACATCTCTCGACCTCATTCCCTACAGCACGTTTGCAAACCGAGGGGAACGGGACATGAAGGTATGGATAAGCGCATACCATCACAGCAGAAAATGACATTTTTCCATAGAATAATACATTACCGCACCTGCCGCACCGCTTTTTTGCAGTGCGGTTTTTTGTAAATCTTGTACAAAATTAGACTTATATCCACGTTAAAAATATACCGTTTGGCGAATAATTCGTCATTTTAACCAAAGTTTGCAAAATCTATTGACGTAGGTATTCGGTTATGGTAAAATGGAACGAATCGGCTGATACAATGCTCACGCAATGAAATGTATTTGCGGAAAGGATGGTGACGGTATGAAATCGGCTGACAGTGCTTTTCTTGCGATGATCGACGGAAAGGCAGAGGAAATGAAGGAGAAAATTCTCCGCTCCAAGGACGAAATAACGTATACGGGAACCGCTTACTACGTTTCCGAAAAAGGCGACGACAGGGCGGACGGTCTGACCCCCGAAACTGCGTGGAGGACTCCCTCCCGTGTCACGGCGGCAGAGTTTCTCCCGGGAGACGCCGTTCTATTTAAGAGAGGAGAGCTGTTCCGAGGACAGATAGTCACACGTTCGGGCGTCACGTATGCGGCATATGGCGAGGGCGAAAAGCCGAAGATATATGGTTACGAGGTAAATCTTGCCGACCCGTCAAAGTGGCTTCCCGTAAACTCGGGCAAGCACATTTGGAAGTACGCCGACAAGACTCTCGATGCAGGCACTCTCGTTTTCAATGAGGGTGAGTACCATTCGGTAAAGCTCATACCTTCGTATTCGAGGGACGGCAAGTATGTTCTCCGTAACGAACCGGAGAAGGATTTTGTTCTTGACGAGCAAATGATAAGAGACCTTGACATTTTCTGTGATGTAAGGCAGGAGCTGTCAAACCCGAGTTCCGACGCACCCGAGCTGTTCCCAGTTCCTCTTGTGACGCAGGATATGTACGGCGACCTTTATCTCAGGTGCGACAGGGGAAATCCCGGCGAGGTGTTCGCTTCAATCGAGCTTCTTCCCAAGAGAAACACGTTTGTCGTGAGAAAAATCGAAAATGTGCGCATCGACAACCTCTGCATAAAGTATTGCGGAGCGCACGGAATAGGCGGCGGTGACAGCAAGGGTGTTCACGTCACAAACTGCGAGATAGGCTGGATAGGCGGTTCGGTGCAGAATTATAACCCCAACAACCCAAAACGCTGCGGATTTGTCACAAGGTACGGAAACGGCGTCGAGCTTTACGGTTGGTGCGAAGACTACGTTGTGGACGGCTGCTATATATACGAGGTGTACGATGCCGGAGTTACGCAGCAGACAACCGCCGGCGGCGAAAGAGACGTAAAAATGTACGATGTCAGGTACACAAACAATCTCATCGAACGCTGCGTTTACAACATTGAGTATTTCCTCTCCGCAACAAAGGGAACGAAGAGTCTCATGAAGAACTTCGAGATAAGCGGCAACATTCTCCGCTTTGCCGGCTACGGCTGGGGGCGTCAGAGGTACAATCCCGACACTCCGGCGCACATAAAGAGCTGGGACTCCGACAATCCCGCCGAGAATTACAACATACACGACAACATTTTCGACAGATCGACCTACCGTATGCTTCACATTGCGTTTGCGGACAAAGACAGTGCGCCGAATATGTACGGCAACACCTACATTCAGGAAAAAGGCGCAAAGCTCGGCACTTTCGGCATCGTCGGTGAAGGTGCGGCGGTATATCACGTATACGACGACAATGCCGAAAAGGTCATAACCGAGGAATTCGGAGAAAAGAACGGAGAAGTATATTACATATAGTTGTGCTAAAAGGAGGCAGTATATATGCTTGAATACGCAACAAAAAAGCTTTATGACGAGCTTGACAAAAAATCGGAAGAACTGAAAAACAGTATTCTGAACACAAAAACCGAGGTAACGTTCACGGGAACGGCGCACTATGTGAGCAACGACGGAAACGATGAAGCGGACGGTCTCACCCCCGAAACGGCATGGAAGACAAACGCAAAGGTTTCCGCAGCGGAGCTTAACCCCGGCGACGCAGTGTTCTTCAGAAGAGGCGACCTTTTCAGAGGACGTGTGTTCGCAAAGCCGGGAGTTACCTACTCCGCATACGGCGAAGGTCCGAAGCCGAAGATTTACGCTTACTGCGAAAACGCCGCAAAGCCGGAAAAATGGGAGCTTTTCGACAAGGAGAGAATGATCTGGAGATACACGGACGAAATTCTTGACGCCGGCACACTCGTTTTCAACGACGGCGAAGCGGTAGGTCTCAAGGAAATTCCCTCATTTATCGACGGTGAGTTCAGATGCCTTGAGGACAAAACCAAAAAATATGACTTCAGAGAGCATCTCACAAAGGATTTCATGTTCTTCCAGGACAACTGCAAGGTTCTCAACGATGCGGGACTTCCGAATGTGGGCGACCCAAACTGCACGGGCAATCTCTATCTCAGATACTCCGGCGGCAACCCCGGCGAGGTGTTTGATTCGATAGAGCTTAACACAAAGTACAACCTCATTCAGATAACCGGAAACGGAATAACGATAGACAACCTCTGCATAAAGCACGCCGGAAGCCACGGTATCGGTTCGGGTACGGTTGACGATCTCACCGTTCAGAACTGCGAGATAGGCTGGATAGGCGGCTCCATACAGTTCTACAGCAGAACCGACGGTCACGTTGTCCGTTTCGGAAACGGCGTCGAGATATACGGCGGCTGTCACAGATACACGGTCAAGAACTGCTGGGTTTACGAGTGCTACGACGCCGGAGTTACGCATCAGGTTGCCGCTGAGGACAAGCACCTCGATATGTTTGACGTAACCTATGAACACAATCTTATCGAAAACTGCGTTTACAGCATCGAGTACTTCCTCTCCCGTCTCACCCCCGAAAACACCTGCACGATGAAGAATTTCTTCATAAGAGACAACATCATGCGCTTCTGCGGCTTCGGCTGGGGACGTCAGAGAATAGGTCACGCAAACGCACACATCAAGGGTTGGGATTCCGACAACCCGAACGAGAATTACATAATCGAGAACAATATTTTCGACCGCAGCACCGACAAGCTAATTCACGTAGCGTCGAAGAGAGGCGGAAACCCCATACTCAGAAACAACACCTACATTCAGTATCCGAACGCAAAGTTCGGCAGAATAGGCGTACCGCCTACGGAGCTTGTTTACTTTGACATCGAAAAGGGCGACAAAATAGTCGAAGAAAAATTCGGCGAACAGAACGGCAAATTCTACATTGCATACTGAGCAAAAAGCTCACATTGAGAAATACTCTCAAAGAAAGGACACGTTATGAGATACGCAAGCGAAGAATTTCTCGCCTCGCTCGATAAAAAAGCGGACGAGATGAGAGAAAGAATCAGAAACTCCAAGACAAACGTAACCTACACAGGAAAAGCTTACTATGTTGCTGCGGACGGTGACGACAATGCGGACGGTCTTACACCTGCAACCGCATGGAAGACCCTTGCAAAGGTAACAGACGCCGAGCTTAATCCCGGCGACGCCGTATTCTTCAAGAGAGGCGACCTTTTCAGAGGCAACATGATTGCAAAAGAGCGTGTTACCTACTCCGCATACGGCGAGGGCGAAAAACCGAAGCTCTACGGCTCTCCTTTCAACATGGCGGACGAGTCGAAGTGGATTCTCACAGACACTCCGAATGTTTATATGTACGACGCCGACCTTTACAACGACATCGGTGCGATAGTATTCAATGAAGGCGAAGACGGCTGTGCAAGAAAAGTTATGAAGCTCAGAAACGACGACGGCACAGCCCTCAACCTTGAAACAAACGAGCCTTTCAACTCCTACCGTGACCTCAAGCACGACCTTGATTTCTGGCATGCATACCGTGAGGACGAGGAAAAGAAGGTGTACCTCTGCTCCGTAAAGGGCAACCCCGCAAAGCGTTTTGCGTCTATAGAGTTCTCCCCCAAGGGCAATCTCATCGGTGCGAGAAACGGTGCGCACATCGACAACCTCTGCCTCAAGTACTGCGGTTCTCACGGTGTCGGCTCCGGCACGAACGAGGGACTCAAGATAACGAACTGCGAATTCGGCTGGATAGGCGGCTCCATTCAGGGCGAGTCTATATTCGGCAGAAAGCACCCGACCCGTTTCGGCAATGCTGTTGAAATATACGGCGGCTGCAAGCACTATTCCGTCACCGACTCCTACTTCTATCAGGTATATGACGCAGCTATAACCCATCAGGTAAACTGCGGCAAAGAAAAGACTTTCATTATGGAGGACGTTCTCTACAAGGGCAATCTCATTGAGACAAGCTCTTACTCGATAGAATACTTTTTAAGCTCAGTCGGAGACACTCCGAGCATTATGGACGGACTTCTCATCGAGGACAACTTCTGCCGCTTTGCAGGTTACGGTTGGGGTGATCAGCGTCCCGACAAGGACACTCCCGCTCACATCAAGGGTTGGAACTCCGACAGTCCCTCGAAGGACTACATCATCAGAAACAACATCTTCGACAGAAGCCGCTACAACATTCTTCAGGCAGGCTGTATGAAGCCGGAGTACACCGCAAAGTTAGAGGGCAACACCTACATTCAGTATGAGGGCAACCTTCTCGGCAACCTCGGCGACAGAACCGTCTACAATTTTGACGAAAACGTCGAACACGTCATCAAGGATATTTACGGAGACAAGACCGCCGAGATTTACTTTGTAAAGAAAGACTGACAGTCACGCAACACTCAATGACTACGGGCCGCATTCTCAAAAAGGTGCGGCTCAGTGTGAAAAGAGCCGAACATGGACAGTAAAACTCCGGAGTTCGACTTTTTTCAGTCTGAAAACAAACTTAACATAAAGAAAGGAACAAACGAATGAACAAGAAAAGACTTATCTGCGCATTCCTTGCGGCTGTGCTTTCCGTAAGCCTTGCCTCCTGCGGACCGAACACCGCTCCCAACGGGGACACTCCCGACGGTACAGTAACTCCCGACAGCGAAAAAACAGACACGGTTGAGGAAAATTACGAGGAGATATTTGTCCGTGACGACGGTTTTGAGTTTTCGTCCGAAAAGGGTATCACGGAATACGCTCCGACAGCGGAATACCAAGCCCCGGAGGTACCGGTTGAGTATGTGTCCGACGAATATCTTGCGTCTATCGACGAAAAGGCGGACACCATGCGTGAGAGCATACTTAACACCAAGGATGGCGCACTCCGTCCCGACGACGGCTGCTACGGTTTCTATGTGTCCGATAGCGGCGACGATTCAAACACGGGTCTTACTCCCTCGTCGGCATGGAAAACTCTGAAGAACGTCAACAACTCCCCTCTTCTCAAGCCGGGAACGGTCGTTTACTTTGAAAGAGGCGGCGTTTGGAGAGGTCAGCTTGTCGCAAAGGACGGCGTTACCTACACTGCATACGGCGAGGGCAAAAAGCCGTGTCTCTACGGCTCTCCCGAAAACGGTGCGGATGCGTCGAAGTGGGTTCTCGATTATGAGGACAAGGTCACGGGAAAGAAAATCTGGAAATATTCAAACAAGATGATGGACTCCGGCACTCTCGTTTTCGACGACGGCGATGAGGGCTGTGCGTATAAGGAAGTCCCCAACTACATTGACGGAAAGTTCATGCTTCGCCGAAACATTTCGGTTGAGTTCGACTACAAAAAGGAGCTTGACAACGACCTCGAAATGTTCCAGGCGGCGGACAGCTTTCTCGGCAGTGACGGAAAGCCTCAGGTCGGCAACGACACAAACGTCGGATACATATATCTGCGCTGCGACAAAGGCAACCCCGGCGAGGTATTCAAGTCGATAGAATTTCTCCCGAGAAAGAACGGCTTCCAGATAGGCGGCGCAAAGGGCGTTACGATTGACAACTTCACGGTAAAGTACGTCGGCTCTCACGGCGTGGGTGCAGGCACGTGCGCTGACCTCACTGTGCAGAACTGCGAATTCGGATGGATAGGCGGCGGCATACAGACCTACAATTTCCGTGGCGACACAACAGGCAGAGTCACCCGTTACGGCAACGCCATCGAGATATACGGCGGCTGCGACGGCTTCTATGTAAACAACAACTACATTTATCAGATATACGATGCCGGTATTACGCATCAGGTCGGCGTTGACAACAGCGACAGAGTGTACATGATGAACGACGTGTACTACACAAACAACCTCGTCGAGTACTGCACCTACAACATCGAGTACTTCTTAAGCGGCGTACCCGAGGGCAACCCGAGTATGATGACGAACATCAACATGACTGACAACCTTCTTCGTTTTGCAGGCAACGGCTGGGGTGAGCAGAGACCCGACACAGGCTCTGCGGCTCACATCAAGAGCTGGTCGTCGTCCAATCCCTCAACGGATTTCGTTATCTCCGACAACATCTTCGACAGAGGTTACCACAGACTTCTTCACATAGCATCGACTTATGAAGAGCATCTTCCGAAGATGGACGGCAACATCTACATTCAGTACTACAGCGCAAAGCTCGGTATGTTCGGACCGGGAAATCCGGAAGAGGTAGTCTTTGACGAGAACGTCGAGACCGCAATAAGAGAGGGCTATATCAAAGACGAAAACGCCGAGATATACTACGCAAAGCCTGTGGAGGGCGGTGCGGTAATAGCTCCTCTTCTCGGCTACGACGATTATCTCGACAGTCTCCCCTCTTATTCCTATGTTTCCGAGGACGGAACTCTTATACCTTTCAGAGTCGTATATCCGTCGGGTTACAAAAAAGAAGACAAGCTTCCCATGGTTGTCGTTCTTCACAGCGAATATCAGAACGGAAACGACAACCGTGAGCAGGCAAGACTCAACGCTGACATTGTTTATGCGGCATACTCTCTCTGGAGTCAGGGAAGCTCGAAGTGCATATTCCTCTTCCCGCAGTGCCGCGACGGCTACAAGTGGGTAAACACAAAGCTTGCCCCCTCCTATTCCATGGATGAAGTAGGCGAGAGCCGTCATCTCCGTGCGGTAGCAGAGCTTATACCGATTGTTGCGGAGCGTTTCGGTGCGGACTCCGAGAATGTATCTGCGGTCGGCGTCTCCGAGGGTGCAACGGCGGTATGGGACATCACGATGAGACATCCGAATCTCTTCAAACGTGCAGCTGTTGTCTGCGGCGGTCTTGACTCAACCCATGCCGAGGCGGTAAAACCGCTTGACGTTATCTACGCTTACCACGGCACAAACGACGTAAAGGTTCGCATAGGTGCGATTGAGGAAGAAATTGCGGCTCTCCAAGAGGCAGGCGTGAACGTTGTATTCACTCCCCTTGAAGAGCAGATGCACGATTGCTGGAAGTACGTTCTGAACGGTGATCTTCTGAAGTCTCTCATTCAGTGATAGCATGACGGAAATCTCTGTCAGGGCGTCGGCGGACAGATACTGTAATTTGCTTGATGCGGTGAAGCTTGTATGTGCGCTCCTTGTTGCAGCGATACACGTTCCGCCGCTTTCAAGCGTAAATTGGATTCTCAACTTCGGAGTCGTAAACTTCGTTGCACGCATTGCCGTACCCTTTTTCTTCGTTTCGTCGGCGTACTTTGTGTTTCTGAAAGCATACGACAGCAAGACCTGTGCAATTGACAAAAGAGCCGTACTTAAATACGTTCTTCGCATACTGCGGCTGTACGGAATATGGTCGGTTGTATATTTGCCGTTTGCGTATCGGAATGCGGCGGCAGACATGGACTTTCCGCATTTTATCCTGCACTATGCGTTAAAGTTTCTGTGCGGGGCAAGCTACGGTCATCTCTGGTATCTCGGTGCGGTTATTTACGCCTACCTCATTCTCCTTGCACTGCTTTCGCTCAGGATAAAACCGAGAACAATTGCCGTATTCTCGCTCACGCTCTATTGTCTCGGCGTTCTCACACAGAGCTGGTACGGACTTATTGAGCCGCTCACGCACTATCCGCAGGTACACTCGGCACTTCTGTTTCTGAAATCGGTCTTCGGGACTGCACGCAACGGACTGTGCGAAGGTCTCCTTTTTATCATGATAGGTATGTTCTTTGCGGTTCGACCGTTCAAACTGAGCGTCAAAAGAGCAGTGCTGTTTCTTGCTCTGTCGTTCTTTCTTTTGTGTGCGGAGGTATTTGCGCTCGCAAAGCTCGGTTGGATAAGAGAATACGATATGTACATCGGACTTATTCCGACGGTGTTCTTTATGTTTTACATTTCGGTCACGGTAAAGCTTCCGGACAGTCCGATATACAAAAAGATACGCACTCTGTCGTCGCTTATTTACTTCGTACACATGATTCCGGCGGAGCTTCTCATAGCAGTACCGGCTCTGCGCAGTCTTCCGGGAGGAAGCCCCTCAAACTACATATTTGCCGTTGCGTCGGCGTGCGTGCTGTCGTTTCTCATCGTGAGACTGTCGGAGCGCTTTCCACGTCTTCGGTGCTTGTACAAATAAATAACGGACAAAAAGACCTCCGGGATCACTGCGACCTCGGAGGTTATCATTTTATTCGGTTATTCCGCCGCCATCATTTCCTTGACCTTCATGAGTCTTGTGAGGTTGCCTCTTTCGTTGTCCTCGAGCTTCATGGTGATATACTTTATGGTCTCCTCCATTTCGGGGATCATTACGTGTTCGAGAGCATTTACACGTCTTCGTGTGCGTTCCATTTCGTCCGCAAGCATATCGCAGGTTTTCTCGACCGATGCAAGCTCATAAAGCTTCGGCATGAGGTCGTTCATCGCCATAACGGCACTGTCAAGCTTTTCCGATGTAAAAGCAAAGCCGTAGGTAATACCCGTCCGTGCCTTGTACTCGGATATTTCGGGGACAATTACGCTCATGATATTCTGCGTGCCGCACTCGGGAGCTTTTCCTGACGCTGACACGAGAAGCGCTTCGGCAAGAGCCGACGAACCCATCTGCGCTTCTGCGAGCGACATTTTGCCCATTGCGTCCGACAGCAGCTTTTCTATTTCGATACGCAGTTCACGGTTGCGCTTGATATATATCATAAAGCGTCTTGCCATTTCATCCTGCTTATCCTTCAAGAGCTTATGACCTCGGACGGCTGTTTTGAGCCTTTTCTTGGTCTTTGTAAGCTCCATTCTGGTGGGGTTGACTCTTACAGCCACTGTCACTCACCGTCCTTTTTCATATACCTCTCGATATATTCGGGGTGAATACGCTTGAGTTCTGTCTCGGGAAGTATCTTGAGAAGCTCCCAGCCGATAGCGAGAGTATCTTCAATGCTTCTGTCGTTGTAATAGCCCTGCGAAACATACTTTTCCTCGAACCTGGTCGAAAACTCGGCGTACTTTTTGTCCATATCCGACAGTGCCGACTCTCCGAGTACCACTGCAAGCTCCTTCGCCGTCTTTCCTCGTGCGTATGCCGAGAATATCTGGTTCATTGTGTCGGCGTGATCCTCACGTGTTTTTCCGGAGCCGATACCCTTATTTTTAAGTCTCGAAAGCGAGGGAAGAACGTCAATCGGAGGCGTGATACCCTTCATATAAAGCTCTCTCGAAAGAATAATCTGTCCCTCGGTGATATATCCCGTAAGGTCGGGAATCGGATGAGTCTTGTCGTCCTCGGGCATTGTGAGTATCGGTATCTGCGTAATCGAACCCTTGTTGCCTCTTATACGTCCCGCTCTCTCATAAAGGGACGCAAGGTCGGTATAGAGATATCCGGGATAACCTCTTCTTCCGGGGACTTCCTTTCTTGCGGCGGAAATCTCACGGAGAGCCTCGGCGTAGTTCGTGATATCCGTCATTATGACAAGCACGTGCATTCCGAGGGTGTACGCAAGGTATTCCGCGCAGGTTATCGCCATACGGGGAGTTGAGATTCTCTCTACCGCCGGGTCGTTTGCAAGGTTCATGAACATGACGGAACGCTCTATAGCGCCGGTTTTCTTGAAGTCCTCGACGAAGAATTCCGCTTCTTCAAAGGTGATGCCTATGGCCGCAAAAACAACGGCAAACGGTTCTTTTGTGCCTCTTACCTTAGCCTGACGTGCAATCTGCGCCGCAAGCTCGGCATGGGGAAGTCCGGAGCCGGAGAATATCGGGAGCTTCTGACCTCTTACAAGCGTGTTAAGTCCGTCTATCGCCGAAACGCCCGTCTGGATAAACTCTGCCGGGTAGTCACGTGCGGCAGGGTTGAGCGGTGCGCCGTTTACGTTGAGCTTCGCTTCGGGGATAATCTCCGCACCGCCGTCGATA
>CAKSCN010000078.1 GCA_934444485.1 uncultured Eubacteriales bacterium
CTTGCCCATTTCACGACGGAGTCCTCGACGACGTCGTGCGAGCCAGCCTCTAAATTACTATAGGATAAAGTTCTTTGCGAAAGCCGTTATCGGCGTCGCTTATTTCTTTCAAGAAAGAACACCCCCGTAACCCTCGTAAGCCCTCGTACCCCTTACTCGAGACCTATCGACTTTTTGGTAAAGTTCCAGCTGCTGCGGCACATATCGTCGATATCATGCTCTGCGACCCAGCCGAGCTCCTCCTTTGCCTTTGTGGCGTCAGCGTAGTTTTCCGCAACGTCTCCGGGACGGCGCTCCTTGATAACGTACGGAACGTCAACTCCGTTTGCCTTGATGAAAGCGTGAACGATGTCGAGAACACTGTAGCCCTTGCCCGTGCCGAGGTTGTATACACGGCAGCCGCCCATGTGCTCTATAGCCTTGATGTGTCCGACCGCAAGGTCAACAACGTGAATGTAGTCGCGCACACCGGTGCCGTCGGGAGTCGGGTAGTCGTTTCCGAACACGTTGAGAACCGGAAGCTGCTTCGACGCTACCTTAGTGATATAGGGCATGAGGTTGTTCGGAATGCCGTTCGGGTCTTCGCCGAGAAGTCCGCTCTCGTGCGCTCCGATCGGGTTGAAGTAACGGAGTATCGTCACATTCCACTCATTGTCAGCCTTGTAAATATCCTTGAGTATACCCTCAATGAAAAGCTTCGTGCTTCCGTAAGGATTCGTTGTCGAAAGAGGGAAGTCCTCCTTGAGCGGCACGGTCTTCGGTACGCCGTAAACGGTCGCAGACGACGAGAACACTATGTTCTTGCAGCCGTGAGCCGCCATGGACTCGCAGAGAATGAGAGTTCCGGTGATGTTGTTGTGATAATAGAGAAGCGGCTTTGCGCACGATTCGCCGACCGCCTTGAGTCCGGCAAAGTGAATTACGGCGTCAATCTTGTTCTCCTCAAAAATCTTATCCATTGCGGCTCTGTCGAGTATGTCCGCTTCGTAGAATTTGCACTCCTTGCCGGTTATCGTCTTTATCTTGTCGAGAACCTCAATTTTGGAGTTTGAGAGGTTGTCCGCAATTACGACTTCGTAGCCGTTCTTCAGAAGTTCAACGCAGGTGTGCGAGCCGATGTAGCCCGTGCCGCCGGTTACAAGTATTGTCTTTGCCATTTCGATTACTTCCTTTCAACTGATAATTTATCTCAAAGTTTCATGAGTTCTTCAAATATAAAGCGTGCCGTCATTTCCGCTCCCTTAGGCGACGGATGGCACATATCGCCCTTGCAGTCGCTGAGCCAGTCGCCCTGACCGTAGTGTTCTCCGCCGACCTCAAGATGATTCATCCAGAGAGCGTGAACGTCTATAAGGTCGAGTCCGTACTCCTTCGCAAGCTCATGCACACGAGCGCAATACGGGTCAAGCCGACTCTCGGAACTGTCGCCTGCGTCGTTGTAGGACGGGGTGAGAAGCACAATTTCGGTGTCGGGATTACCCTTGTGTATCATATCTATAAGGCGGCTGTAGTTTTCCTTGAACACGGCGTCCGTGACGTACTTTTTCGGGTCCTCGGTGAGAGCGTCGTTTATGCCGCACATAACGGTCGTGATATCCGGACGGAAGCCCGCAACCTCGCCGGTGAAGTCGTCCGCTCTGTTCATAAGCCTTACGACGGTGTTTCCTCCGACGCCGTTTCTTATCACGTTTATGCGGCCTTTTTCGCCGAAGCGGACAAGTATCGGTCCGTCGAAACCGTCGAGGGGAGCCAACTCATTTACGACTCTGCCGTCGTACCGCATAACGCACGCATCCCCGAACTTTTCCGCAAAGCACGACGCAAGCTTTGCGGTGTAGGTCTCCTCCGGGCGGCAGTGATTAGTTCCCTGCGTCACGCTGTCACCGACGCACTGTACCGTGAACGTGCCGCCGACCTTTAACCTCTCTCGTATCGTTTCGCATAGATTGGGCATGGTTTCATCTCCTCGGAAAAATTACTTTATCCTGACGTAGCCGTTCTTTTCTATGAGAGTCTGACCCTCTTCGGAGAGCAGCCAATCTATGAGAACGGGAATATTCTCGTTGTCGTTGTCCGCACGGTATACTGCGTAAAACTTCGCAATTATGGGGTACGTGCCGTTTCTTATATTTTCGGCACTCGGATAAACGCCGTCAAGCGAAAGCATTTTCACTCCGTCGTTGCCGACAATGCCGTCCATGTAATACCTGAACGAAAATCCTACGGATGCGCCTGTGATTGCAAGAAGCGACTTTCTGCCGATTTTACGCTCCCCCATGAAACGCTCAAACGCCGTCTGACTTCCGCTTCCGGCAATGCGTGTCACGGGATTGATTATTCTGTCCGCTCCGCCGACCTCACGCCAGTTTTTGTATTCGCCGGAGTATATTCCTCTGACCTGTTCCGCAGTGAGGTTGTCAACGGGGTTGTTTTCGTTCACGAAGAACACGAAGCCCTCGAGACCTATCGGGACATATACAAGCTCGGCTCCGCACTCTTCGGCGTATTTCTTCTGTTCCTCGGATGGAGCGGCGCTGAAAAATATGTCCGTTGCACCGTCAACTATCGCCTTGTAACCTCGGACGGTGTTCTTGTACTGCATGGCGCTGTCGGAAGCGAAGTTCTCGCCGTAAAAATTGTCGTCCGAAAACTCTCCGCCCTCAAACGTGACGCACCCCTCGGGGTAAACGCTGTCGATAACCGAGGCGTAAACGGGTACAAGTGCGGCAGCGCCGTCGAGAACGGGAAGAGAGCCGCTAAGTTTGAGAGAAGAATCGATATCGGGAAGCGCCGACTCACTGCTGTGCGGAAGATAACTTCCTACGTCTATCATTTTTGCGCTTGACGCACCACCGAAATTGTTCGAGAGCCTCTTGGTTAGAAGCTCATATGCGCTGAAATTGAACAACGCAAACAACAGAACGACCGCCGTGAGAACCGAAATCTGCTTCGCAAGCCTCATCCTCACCACAGCTCCTTTCCGATGAAGTAAATTATCGAGCTGTGACCGTATGCGTATACGGCGTAAACAAAATGAGCGACCGTCAAAGCAAGGCATATGCCTATGACCGTGAGCAACAGCAGTGTAAAAGTACGTTCCTTCACGCCGCACCTCACATATGGGAGATTGCCGCCATCAGCAGAGCGACAAAGCCGCCGAACACCGCAACGAGAATTGCCGCAACGACAGCCGACACAATGGACGCCGTTTTTCTCCGTTTCATGACAGCACAGTCAAACGTGCCGGGAGCTTTCTTGTTTTTGACTTTCGCCCAAATGAACCTTGCAAGGCATATGGCAAAAACGACCATCGAAACCGCCGTAAACAGGGGCAATGCATAAAAGATAAATGCGCAAATATAACTTGCGAGCACGGCTAATCACCTCCGCCTTGAAGAATCGGACAATTCGCTGTCGGCACAAAACCGCACGGAAACCTTTTGGAGCAGTATACGGGGGTCGAACCCGCGCCTCAGGCTTGGGAAGCCGGCGTGCTGCCGTTACACCAATACTGCATGTCGGGAATACCGGGAATGCCGGTGCGGCTCGGTTAAATGTACGGCTCGGCGAAGCAACTGCAAAGCGAAGCTCGGCGCACCTCGGCAAGGCGTACCAAACCGCCGCGGCGCCATAATGCACCGCACACTTATCCGATACTATTGTAGCACGTTTTTTCCGCCGTGTCAAGCATAATATGTATAATTGTTGCAATTACACAGCAGTGCGGCGTTTTGCACCGTTCTGTTTATCGAAAACGTAAATGTTAAAAAAAGGTCTTGACAACGCCGATGTTTTGTGATATACTATCACTTAGTGACGGAGTCTGAAATATTGCCCGAAAGCCGTCTGAACCGAATATGTTTGCCCCTGTAGCTCAGTAGGTAGAGCACTTGACTTTTAATCAAGTTGTCCGGAGTTCGACTCTCCGCAGGAGCACCAAGTTGAAAGCACTTACTTCTGTAGGTGCTTTTTTGTTGAAAATGCGGAAAAACGCAGAAGAGGCTTGGGAAAATTGACGATTGACAATTGACGATTGACGATTACTGTTTAATGCATAATTCATAATTCATAATGCATAATTGGGGAGGAAAAACTCCTAAAGTCGCTTTTCTTCATTAATTATGTGGTGCGGAGTTTGAGGCTGTGCGACGACGGGAGAGCGGATTTTCAAAATTGAGAATTGAAAGTGGAGAATGGAGAATTGGGGTGGAAAAGCGGAGCTTTTCTTCATTGATTGTAGGGTGCTTACCGTTTGCTTGTTTTCTACGGTACGATATACATAACCGTGTGTGCGGTTTATACGGAACGAGCAAGCCCATTCCCTACGGTACACCATGGAGAGAATGCGAATCTCAAGTTTCTCACTCTCCAAAAAGCCCTATCTTTCCGTAATTTGTCGTCGAACGAAGTGAGGTACAAATTTCGGGAACGGGAGAAGTTCGGATACAGTCCCCACAAAATCTGATGCCAAAAAAATCACGACCCGACGCTTGCGTATATGGCGTCGGGTCGCCGTACTATCTCGGATAAGATGAGTCTTGCTCACTTCACGACGGAGTCCTCGACGACGTAGTGCGGTATAACCTCCAAATTACTATAGGATAAAGTCTTTTGGTTCTTTTCTTCAGAAAAGAACACCCCCGTAAGCTCCCGTAAGCCCCCGTAATCGTCAATCGTCAATTTTGAGAAGCCCTGTTTTCACCAGCGTCAGCTCTCCCCCGGAATGACCTCCGCTTGCACGGTGGGAGAAGAAGAGCGGTTCGCCGTCACGGCGTGTACAGCAGGTGCAGAGTCCGACGGAGTCGATGTTTTCCTCCGGCACGCCGCACAGGGCGATTATTTCACGGTTGAGTGCGACGAGATCCGCCATGAATTTGCCGCCGGGCTTGGGTGCGAAGCACTTCTCGGTGAGCGCTTCGGAGAGTGACGGGTCGTTCGTCTCTGACGCAAAGTATTCGTACGCCGCACCTCTCACCTCTTCGCCGACCTCATAGCAGCATTTGCCTATGCACGGACCTATTGCGGCGATGACGTCCCGGACATCGCTTTCTTCGGCGAGGAGCGCTGCCGCCTTTGCGGCTATACCCTTGACCGTCCCTCTCCACCCGGCGTGGACGGCGCAGACGCTTCCTGTTTTCGTGTTGGCGAAAATCACGGGAGTGCAGTCGGCGGTTTTCACGCACACGGCGTCAATTCCGGAGTTCGGGCGCAGAAGAAGTCCGTCGCACTCGGGCATGAAGCCGTGCGAATATATCGTTCCGAGTCCGCCGTCCTCGCTTTTTACTTCTAATATTATGTCGGAGTGCGTTTGCGTTGCGTTTACGCACCTTTCGGGAACCGTGCCGAACTCGGCGAATATGCGGCGGTAGTTTTCATCGACGTTTGCGGTCGAGTCGGTGCGGAGGTCGGCGTCCTTCCTCGATGAGCTTACGTTCAGGCTTCCGAACGCTTCACCGACACTCACTCCGCCTCGGCGTGTCATGAATCCGTGCGGTATCCCGTACCGCTCAAACAGCTTCGATGTAATGTATTCCATTTTGCTCTCCTTTACGCTGGTTTACATGGGACTTACGGGGGCGCAGGGGAATTGACGATTGACAATTGACAATTGACGATTACGGGGGTGTACTTTTCTTGAAAGAAAAGTACCAAAAGACTTTATCCTATAGTAATTTAGAGGCAGTACCGCACGACATCGTCGAGGACTCCGTCGTGAAATGAGGAAGACTCATCTTATCCGAGGTCGGAGCGTTTAAGCTCGGCAACGCCTCGCTCAAAGGGGAGATTGGCATCAGGCTTTGTGGGGACTTAATCCGAGGTTCTGCCGTTCCCGAAATTTGTACCTCACTCCGTTCGACGACAAATTGCGGAAAGATGAGCTTTTGGGGTGGTGCCTGACTCGAGGTTCGCATTTTCTCTCGGGTGTTGCATGGAGGTAGCGGAGCTACCGAGGCTCCCCTGTGTAACCGGTTGCAAAGCAACCTCTGGAGCTGTCACGACGCAGTCGTCGGACTGAGGGACTGTCGGATAAGAACTTTCTCCATGGGAAATTCAGTGAAAATCAAGCTTTATTGAGAGTACGTAGCTCGAGGTTGGCACTCTCTCCATGGTATACCGTAGGTAACGGGCTTGACGAGCATATATGCTCTGTTCCGCATGAATCGCACACAAGATTATCGTTTCCGCACCGTAGAGAACCGACAAACGATTAAGAAAATGCGAATTACCCGAGGTCGGCGATTATCGATGCTTTCGGAACGAGCAAGCCCGTTCCCTACAAAACGCCAAAAAGGTTTTGTATAATCGTACCACCTCAAACACCAACACCCTCGGCAAAAATCCGCTCTCCTTTTATCGCACAGCCTCAAACTCCGCACCGTATAACTATTGAAGAAAAGCGCAGCTTTTCCACCCCAATTCTCCATTTTCCACTTTCAATTCTCAATTTGAACGCACGGCGTTCGTTTAAGTCGCAAACCCTGCGTACTGCGTTTTATAGAGGTCGTAGTAGAAGCCTTTCTTTGCGAGAAGCTCGTCGTGGCTTCCCGACTCTGCGACCTTGCCGTCGGCGACGACGATTATCATGTCTGCGTCCTTTATCGTGGAAAGCCTGTGAGCGATAATGAGGCTCGTTCTGCCTTTCATAAGCTCGATCATCGCCTCCTGTATGTGCATCTCGGTTCTGGTATCGACCGATGAGGTCGCCTCATCAAGAATGAGAATCTTGGGGTCGGCGAGAACCGCACGTGCTATTGCGAGAAGCTGACGCTGACCCTGGCTTAAGTTGCTGCCCGACTCGGCAAGCTCGGTGCTGTAGCCGTCCGGCAGTCTCTCGACAAAAGCGTCGGCGTTTGCGGTTGCTGCGGCTTTCACGACGTCCTCATGCGACGCCGACTCGTTTCCGTAGAGGATATTGTTCTCGATGGTGTCCGAGAAGAGGACGGTGTCCTGAAGCACGATTGCAATATTGCGGCGAAGAGACTTCTTGGTTATCTCGGTGATGTTGCGTCCGTCAAGGAGAATTTCGCCGCCGTCTATCTCGTAGAAGCGTGTGAGAAGGTTTGCGACGGTGGTTTTGCCTGCGCCGGTCTTTCCGACTATCGCTATTTTCTGTCCGGGCTTTACCTTGAGGTTGAAGTCACGGAGCACCGGTTCGCCCTCGACGTAGGAGAACTCGAGGTTGTTGAACTCAAGCGCACCGACGACGCCGTTTTCGGTAATGTCGTATGTACCCTCGTCAATCTCGGACGGGGAGTCCATTATCTCGAAAACTCTCTCCGCACCTGCGACTGCGGTCTGAATCGAGGCATACTGGTTCGCTATTTCGTTGATAGGTCTTGTGAACTGCTTCGAGAGCGAGATGAACGCCTGTATTACGCCGACCGAAATTGCGCCGGGCGTACCGTAGGTCTTGATTGCAAGGTAGCCTCCGGCGGCGGCAACGCAGAGATAGCCTATATTTCCGATGACGTTCATGAGAGGTCCCATGACGCCGCCGAAGATGTTCGCCTTTATGCCGACACGGCGCATTCTCGTGCTGATATCGGTGAAGTCACGCACCGCAGTCTTTTCTCTGCCGAAAGCGATTACGGTTTTGTAGCCCGAGACCATTTCCTCGACCTCGCCGTTAAGCTCTCCGAGAATTTCCTGCTGCGCCTTGAAGTACTTGCGCATGAACTTTGACATATACATCGACACAAATATTGTGAGCGGTATCGTGACCATGCTCACAAGGGTAAGCAAGGGGCTGTACCAAAGCATGATAAAGAGCGTGCCGACTATGGTGATGACTCCCGAAAAGAGCGAGCCTATCGACTGCGAAATCGTCTGCGAGATATTCTCAACGTCGTTGGTCATGCGGCTCATAAGGTCGCCGTGCTGATGAGTGTCGGTGAACCTTATGGGGAGGTAGGATATCTTTTTGAAGAGGTCCTTTCTCATTACATACACCGTTGACTGCGAGAGCTTTGCGGCGTAGATGTTCTGCAAATACGTCAGAAGCGACGACATACCGTAGGTAAGCGCCATGAGGACAAGAACCGTTCCGAGAGTGCCGAAGTCAACTCCGACCTTGCCCGAGCCGAAATCGACCGACAGTGCGTCTATTGCTTTCTGCTGGAGAACGGGACCGGCAAGGTTCAAGAGCGTCGTGAAAATCATGACGAACAGCAGTCCCACAACGAGATACTTGCTCGAACCTATATATTTTATGAGCTTTACGACTGTTTTTTTCATGTTCTTCGGCTTTTCACGGGTCATCATCGCACCGTGAGGACCGCCGGGACCTCTGCGCCCCGGACCGAAGCCGCCTGCCTGACGGTTTGCGCCGTCTCTTTTGGGCTGATTATTCATTGCCGTCGTCCTCCTTTCTCATCTGGGAATCGTAGATATCACGGTAAACCGAGCTTGTTTTGAGAAGCTCGTCATGCGTGCCGCACGCCGCAACCTCGCCCTTGTCGAGGACGATTATTCTGTCTGCGTTCATGACGCTCGCTATTCTCTGCGCTATGAGAATTACCGTCGTTCCGGCGAGGTCGTCCCTGAGCGCCTTTTGCAGACGTGCCTCCGTGCCGAGGTCGAGAGCCGAGGTGCTGTCGTCGAAAATGAGAACCTCCGGGCGCTTCATTATGGAGCGTGCTATAGAAAGTCTCTGCTTCTGACCGCCCGACAGCGACGCACCCTTTTCGCCGATGACGGTGTCGTAACCCTCATTGAACGAGGTGATGAAGTCGTCCGCCTGCGCTATTCTTGCGCACTCACGCACCTCTTCGTCGGTGGCGTCCGCTTTGCCCCAGCGGATATTGTCGGCGATTGTTCCCGAGAAAAGCTCGCTCTTCTGCAAAACGTAGCCGACCTTGGAGCGGAGCGAATCGAGGGTAAAGTCCTTGACGTCGCGTCCGTTTACGAGTATCTCGCCTCCGTTTGGATCGTAATATCTTGCGATAAGGCTTACAAGCGAGGTTTTGCCGGCACCCGTCGAACCGAGAATTGCGACTGTCTCGCCCTTCTTTATCTCGAGGTTCACGCCGCAAAGAACGGGTCTGCCGCTTGAGCCGGGGTAGCTGAAGTCAACGTCCCTGAACTCGATTTTGTCGATACTGCCGTCAAGCTCCGCTTCTCCGCTTGCGATAACGGGGTATGTGTCGAGAACCTCCTCGATACGCTTCGCCGACGCCATCGCACGGGACACCATCTGGAACATCATCGATATCATCATTATCGACATCAGAATCTGCGTTACGTATGTAATCGCCGCCATGACCTCGCCCGCCTGCATCGAGCCTTCTGCGACAAGACCTCCGCCGACACGGATAATCGCAATGACCGTGAAATTCATCACTATCATTACAAGCGGCATCATGGTCGCCATAATCTTCGACACCTTGTAGGTCATGTCGCACAGATCCTTATTCGCCTTGTCGAAGCGGTCTATTTCGTGTTCCTCTCTGACATACGCCTTGACGACTCTCGCACCGGAAATATTCTCTCTCACAACCGAGTTTACACGGTCGAGCTTATCCTGAACGACGCCGAAGAGCGGACTTGCCTTGCCCATAAAGAACACGACGATAATGAGCTGAATGGGGAGCGACACGAGGATTACAAGACCGAAGTTGACGTCGAGCTTGAGTGCGTAGTAGATACTGCCGCCGAACAGGAGAACCGTTCTCACGCACATTCTCAGCGCCATCGAGACGAAGTTCTGAACCTGGGAAATGTCGTTGGTTATTCTCGTGATGAGAGAGCCGGTCGTGAATTTATCGGTCTGTTCGGGCGACATGAACATAACTCTCGAAAATGCGTCGCAACGCAGGTCATTTGCGAAGTACTGAGACGACGCACTTCCGAAGCCTGCCGACGCAACGCCGCACAGACCGCCGAGGACGGCATAGAGAATCATTTGCGCTCCGTATATTCCTATCGCCTGCATATTGCCCTTGCCTATGCCCTCGTCGATAATGCTTATCATGAGCTGAGGAAGCTTGAGGTCAACCCACACCTCGCCGAACATAAACAGCGGTGCGAGGAGCGCCACAAGCCAATACGGCCTTAAATATTTGAGTATCTTACCCATAGTTGTCTCCTTTTATATATGTACGAAATTTTGTGCCGCAGGTCAGTCGGTCTTGCAGTTTATGACCGCTTGGCGCACACGAAGCAGAAGCGTTTTGAGGGTGTCCTGTTCCTCGGGCGAAAGCGCCTCGACGATTGCCCTCTCCTGAAACTCGAAGACACGGCGCACCTTATTGTCGAACTCACGTCCCTTTTCGGTGATGTAGACTCTCGTCTGCCGTCTGTCCTTCGCATCGTCACGCCGCAGAACGTAGCCGTCCTCCTCCATTTTGCGAAGCGTCACGCTTATGGTCGGCGGCTTCAGGTGGGTGTAATTCGACAGGTCAAGCTGGGTCAGCCCGTCCTCGTGGCACAGGCAGAAAAGAATGTTGCGTCCGCTCGGCGTAAGGTCCGGCGGGTCTTTAACGCTCTTCGCCTTACCTCGGGTTATGTGCGATATATCGCCTATTAGCATATTGAGCGGCATTTCCTCGGGGGAAAGCTCTCTGAATTTTCCGTTTTTCATGCAAGTCTCCTTTCCTTCGTTTTTCCGTGCCTTTTCGCTTTTGTTACATTCACACACTCGCTTTCGGCGATTTCCGCTGCGGTTCGGCACACATCAAAAAAATAGTTTACTAACTAACTATCTGCTTACAGTATACTCCGATTTTGTGAACAAATATACCGTGCCGTGTGATTTTTGGGAGAAAAAGGTTGTGAAGCAGAGCTTCCCGAGTGATGTCGTTCCCTCGGAACGAGTGAAGTTTCGGCTTGCGCCGAAGTGAAGTGTTTTGCTTCGCAAAACGTGATGTTTGCCCTTCGGGCAAGTTGACGTGGAAAAGCTTCGCAGAGTTGTCAAAGCCAACGGAGTTGACGTGGTCAACTTGAGAGGAAATGTACGCTTCGCTGAGTGCTTCGCACTCACATTTCTCTCCGCTCTCTACACAGCGTTTGTGCGTGATTGAATGATGCGAAATTTGAGGCTGTGCGATAAAGGGAGAGCGGATTTTTGCCGAGGGTGTCGGTGTTTGAGGTGGTGCGATTATCTAAAACCTCTTTGGTCTTTTGTAGGGAACGGGCTTGACGAGCATATATGCTCCGTTCCGAAAACCTCCGACAATTGCCGATCTCGTGTAATACGCATTCTCTCAAACCTTTCCGCCTAATTCCCCGTTTTCTATTCACAACAAAAAAGTGCGAATCTGCACTTGACAAATCCGCACCGATGTGGTACAATATAGGTGAAAGAGGCGAACCTTAACGGTTATGCCGCCTCGGATTTATCTGAGTTAAGATAGCCCGATCTTGGCAGTGGGGGCTATCTTACTGTTTGCACAGGAAGTGCAAATGAAAAAATGTAAAGCACGATGATAACGGCTATAGCCAGTTTCCATATGCGTTCGTATTTCTTCATTGCAATCACCTCCTCTCCGATTCAAAATCGGTAGGGAAGCGACATAACCGCCCAGTTTAAAACTGTTTCAATTCATCCTCTTTCAGCCGGGTATTCGCCCGACTTTTTTATTTTATCACAGTTT
>CAKSCN010000079.1 GCA_934444485.1 uncultured Eubacteriales bacterium
TTGTCGAGAGAGGAGGTGATTGCAATGAAGAAATACGAACGCATATGGAAACTGGCTATAGCCGTTATCATAGTGCTTTACATTTTTTCATTTGCACTTCCTGTGCAAACAGTAAGATAACCCCCAACGGCCATTAGGGGTCATCTTTAGATTAAAGATACATCCGAAGCGGCATAACCGTTAAGGTTCGCCTCTTTCACCTATATTGTACCACATCGGTGCGGATTTGTCAAGTACAAGCCGGCACTTTTTTAATTGAAAATTGAAAGTGGAGAATGGAGAATTATGCACGTGATTTTGAGAAGATACGCATTGTCCGATGTTGGCAAAACTCTGTCTGTTCTTTGTCGCACATCATCAAAATCAGTACCACATAATCAATGAAGAAGAACGGCAGAGCTTTTTTCGACCTCAACTCCGCTCCGATGAAATCTTAGCTTCCCATTATCGCACAACCTCAAAATTCAGCACCATATAATTATTGAAGAAAAGCGGAGCTTTTCCACCCCAATTCTCCATTTTCAACTCTCCATTTTCAATTTCTCCGAAAGGACAACATCGAAATGAACTCATCATCAGCCGTAACCGAGAAAGTCATCGTACTGTTTATAGCGATGCTCTGCGGTATATACGCACGCAAACGCAAATTTCTCAACGCCGAATCGACCACGGCGCTCTCCGCACTGCTCGTGAACATAACGAATCCGCTTCTGACGATATACGCATTTCAGAAGCCGTACACGCCGGTGCTTTTGGAGAGGGGGCTTATCGTTTTCGCCTCGTCGGTCATCTTACATATAGCGGCAACTCTGCTTGCGTTTCTGTTTTTGCGTCCCGTTAAGGGAATCGACAAGCGCACGACGCTCACCTTCGGCACGATTTTCTCAAACTGCGGCTTTCTCGGCTACCCGGTGCTCATGGCGCTGTTCGGTGCGATGGGGGACGAAAACGGACTCTTTTACGGTGCGTTTTTCACGCTGTTTTTCAACGCATACTGCTGGACCTACGGAGTTTACCTCATGAACAACGGCAAGGGACTCCCGATGCGTGAGCTTATGAAAAAGGTATTTTTGAACCCGGGCATACTTGCGACGGTGATAGGCTTTTTGCTGTTTATATCTCCGATTACGCTCACGGAGGGCGTGCTTTACGACGCATTCAAGATGGTGGGCGATATGACGTTTCCGCTGTCGATGTTCATCACGGGAAGTCTGCTGTCGCAGGTTGACTTCAAGGCTATGCTTTGCGACAAGGCTCTCTGGCTCTACTCTTTCGTAAAGCTTCTCGTGTTCCCGGCGATAGGACTTGCGGTTTGCGTGATTTTTCCGATACCGAAGCTTTACGCATATGTCATAGTGACGATGTGTGCGATGCCCGGCGCAAGCAACACCGCCATAATGTCCGACCTCTACCACAAGGACCGTGACACTGCCGCACGCTGCGTCGGACTCTCCACCTTCCTCGCCATGTTCACTATACCCCTCACTATGCTCGCCGTGAGCAGATTTATTGGGTGAGGAGAGGAAAAGCGAGGCTTTTCAAAAATTGACGATCGACAATTGACGATTGACGATTACTGTTTAATGCATAATTCATAATTCATAATGCATAATTGACGTGGGAAAGCGGAGCTTTTAAATAATTGAGAATTGAGAGTGGAGAATGGAGAATTGACGTTGAAAAGCTTCGCTTTTCTTCATTAATTATGTGGTGCGGAGTTTGAGGCTGTGCGACAACGGAAAGGCGGATTTTTGATGAGGTTGTTGGTGTTTGAGCCTGTGCGGTTATTCCGAAGCTCATTGGTGTTTTGTAGGGAACGGGCTTGCTCGTTCCGGAAGCTCCGATAACCGCCGACCTTGGATAACACGCATTTGCAATAACCGTTTGCCACATTTCTACGGTGCGATATATGTAACCTTACGTTTGGTTCTAAATTGACAGCCCCTCAGGCGGCAAAGCCGCCAACTCCATGGGTTGCCTTGCAACCGGTTGCAAAAGAGGAACCTCGGCAGCAGAGCTGCCTCCAATACACCATGGAGAAAGTGCTAACCTTGAGCTTCGCACTCTCAAGAAAGCTTGATTTTCACCGAATTTCCCATGGAGAATGCCAACTCCCGAGCTTCGCACTTTCCCAAAAGCTCATCTTTCCGTAATTTGTCGTCGAACGAAGTGAGGTACAAATTCCGGGAACGGGAGAAGTTCGGATTAAGTCCCCACAAAGTTTGATGCTACAAAAATCTAAGTCGGTCACTTGCGTATATGGTCACCGACTTTCGCACTATCTTGGATTCGCACCGTCCAAAAGCTCCCCTTCGACCGAGACTTCGTCGAGGTTGAACGATACCTGTGCAGACACACTTCGTAGTCTGCACGAAAGTAAATGCTTCGCAAGCTCGCATTTCTTTCCATGTTCTACACAGCCTATGCTTAATTCCCTGCAAAGCGAAGGTTTGCACGCTGAACGAAGTTCTGCGTTTTAAAGTTCTTTGGTTCTTTCTTTCAAGAAAGAATGCGTCGCAGACGCCTCCGCGGCGAGCAGCCACCGTAAGCTCCCGTAAGCGTCACAGCTCGTCCGCCATTTCACGGATATTTTTGTAGACACGGTCGGGAGTTACGCCGTACTTTTCGATATCATCAAGCGTACCCTCGCCGCTCAGGACGAACGCAGTGTCGATGCCGGCATTCACGCCGCAGGCAATGTCCGTGTAAAGGCGGTCGCCCACAACAACCGTTTCGCCGGGCGTAAAACCGAACTTCGCCATTGCCGACAATGCCATCTCAGGCTCCGGCTTGCCGATAAACCGAGGCTTGCGCTTCGTCGCATTCTCGAGCATTATGCTCACCGAGCCGCAGTCCGGGACGTAGCCGTACCACGTCGGACAAACAAGGTCAGGATTCGTCGCTATGTAGTCCACCTCAGACCGCCCGAGAAGTATGCAGGCGTCCTCAAGCTTGCGGAACGAAAGCTCCGTGTCAAAGCCCATGCAAAGACAGTCGATGTCCTCGCCCTTTCCCTCGATGCGGTCAACCGCCGGAAGTCCTGCCGACAAAAGCTGTTCACGGAACGACGCCGTGCCGAATGCGTAAATCTTCCTGTAATTTCTCGGCTTCAGAAACGCCACAGTTGCGTCAACCGACGTCAGAAAGTCGCCGCTGTCCGACTCTATGCCGAGAGACGCCAGCTTCTCTATGTACTTGTCCACACTCTTCGACGAGTTGTTCGTCATGAAGACGTACTTTCCGCCTCGCTTGCGAACCTTCGCAAGAAAATCCGTCGTGCCGTCAAACAGCTCGTTGTCAAGATATATCGTGCCGTCCATGTCAAGTAAGAACAGCTTCTTTTCTTTCAGATTCATAATTACCTCCCGGAGTAAGAGTGATGTCGTTCCTTCGGAACGAGAGAAGTGCAAGCAAGCTTGCGGTAATTGAAAATGGAAAATGGAAAGCGGAGAATTGGGGTTGAAAAGCGGAGCTTTTCAAAATTGAGAATTGAAAGTGGAGAATGGAGAATTGATGTCGAAAAACGCTAAGCGTTTTTCTTCAATAATTTTTATGGTGCGGAGTTGAGGTTGTGCGGTGACGGAATGTCGGATTTTTGCCGAGGGTATTGGTGTATTGGAGTGAGTCGGCTTCGCCTCCTCCATGAAACACCCAAGAGGAAGTGCCAATCTCAAGCTTCGCACCGCCCAAAAACCTCATCTTCGCCGAATTTTGCTGTCGAGCGGAGCGAGGCGTAAAATCGGTGAACGGGAGAAGTTCGGATTAAGTCCTAACAAAGTTTGATGCCAATGCACCCTTTGAGCGAGGCGTTGCCGAGCTTAAACGCTCCGACCTCGGATAAGATGAGTCCTGCCTCATCTAAGTCGGCGGCTTGCGTTTATGGACGCCGACTTCGGTACCCCCTCAAAATTACATTAAATCCGTCCCTGCAAAGCGTCAGCTTTGCTCCTTAAAATTCTTTGGTTCTTTCTTTTAAGAAAGAACGCCCCTGCGGCGAGCGGCTCCCGTAATTGTCAATCGTCAATCGTCAATCGTCAATTGCTTTGCTACCTTACGTCGCAGCGTGTGCGGAGGTCTTTCGGCGGCGAGTCGAAGATACAGGCGTCGAGACTGTCGGCGGAGGTCAGAACGTAGAGCGAGCGTGAGCCAAACTTTTCGCTGTCGCACAGGAATACCCTCTTCTTCGCACACTCGAGCATGAGACGCCGTGCGTAGTTTTCCTCGGGCGTGGGGTCGGTTATGACTCCGTCACGGTCAATGCTCTGCGACGAAAAAAACAGTATGTCCGGACGAAGCCGGCTTATCGCCGCATAGGTCTCTTCGCCGGAAAGTACGGCGTTTCCGCCTATCGAATGTCCGCCGAGACAGTGGGTGTTTATCGAAAAATTCACGGCGTTCACGGCGGTTATCATGTTGTTCGTGAATACCGTCACGTCGTGAAGCTTCGCTATGTGCGGTATGAGAAACCCGGCCGTCGTCGAGCTGTCAAGCATTATACTCTGCCCGTCGCTCAGCATTGCGGCGGCTTTTTTTGCTATCACACGCTTCGCAAGAGTGTTTTTATTCATGCGGTCGTCAAGCCTCGCCGGTCGGTTCACGTCGTCAAGAGCACACGCTCCGCCGTGAGTGCGCCTTATGCAGTATAAACCCTCAAGCTTCGCCAAATCCCTGCGCACGCTCGACTCCGAGGTGTACGTCAGCTCCGCAAGCTTCGCCACCGTCAGAAAACTGTGGTCGTTGATGAGGTCAAGCATCTCGCTCTGCCTGTCGGTCAGACGCTTCTTTTCCATTTTACGCCGCTCTCCTTTCCTTTCTGCATCGTGTGCGCCTGCGCATTTCGCTGTATTTTCTGCGCATTTTGCAAATAATCGTGCGTATTTACCTGCTTTTGCGCCGAGTATTGCAATAATATGGGAACACGGTATAATTATAACAGACGGCGGACGAAATGTCAACAGCCGAAGCGAAAAAAGTGAGGAAAAGAGAAAAAATGTTATCGGAACTCAAGGAAAGAGTCTGCGAAGCGAATATTGCGCTCAAAGCGCACGGACTCATAACCCTTACCTGGGGCAACGTGTCCGAACGTGACCGTGAAACGGGACTCATTGCAATTAAACCCTCAGGTGTTGACTACGACAGCCTGAAACCGTCGGACATAGTGATAATCGACGAAAACGGAAATGTTGTCGAGGGAACGCTCAGGCCCTCGTCGGACGCACCCACACACGCATTCCTCTACCGTGCGTTCCCGTCAATCGGCGGAATAACCCACACGCACTCACGCTATGCGACGGTTTTCGCACAGTCAGGCAGAGGTATACCGCCTCTCGGCACGACCCACGCAGACGCATTTTACGGCGAAGTGCCGTGTACACGGAAAATGACGGCGGCGGAAATAGAGGGAGACTACGAAGCCGAAACGGGCAAGGTGATAGCGGAGCTTTTCGACGAAAAGACGGTTCTTGAAGTTCCGGCGGCGCTTGTTCACTCGCATGGTCCGTTTTGCTGGGGTGCGGACGCAAACAAGTCGGTCGAGAATGCGGTCGTACTCGAAGAGGTCGCAATGATGGCGTTTCACACTCTCACACTCAATCCGCACGCCGCTTTTCAGTCTGAGCTTCTTGACCGTCACTGGCTGCGAAAGCACGGCAAGAATGCGTACTACGGGCAAGGGAAGAGCAAAGCTTAGCTTTGCAGTGAAATGTGTTCCTTGCGGAACACACGAAATACGCCTGCGGCGTGTGAAATATCTCGCTTCGCTCGATGTGAAATGTGCCTGCGGCACGTTTTAAGGTAGAAAAGCTTCGCTTTTCAAAGTTATGTCGTTCCTTCGGAACGAGTGAAGTGCAAGCTTCGCTTGCGTGAAGTGACGGCTTCGCCGTCGTGATGTGTTGCTTCGCAACGTTGACGTGGAAAAGCTCCTAAAGTCGCTTTGGAGTGGAGAATTGAGAGTGGAGAATGGAGAATTAGGGTTGAAAAGCTTCGCTTTTCTTCTTTGATTATATGGTGCTTACCGTTTGTCGCATTTCTACGGTACGGAAACGATAACCGTGCGTGCGGTTCTTGCGGCGGGAGACAAGCCGCCGCCCTACGATGTGACGTCGCAAGCGACTTTCAGGCGACGCAACAAAGTTGCTTTCGCAAAGAAAATGCTTCGCAAGCTCGCATTTTTTCCACATACCATGGAGAGAGTGCGAACCTCGAACTACGCACTCTCAAGAAAGCTTGATTTTCCCCGAATTCCCCATAGAGAAAGTACTTATCCGACAGTCCCTCAGTCCGACGACTGCGTAACGACTTCGTCGTGACAGCTCCGGAGGTTGCTCTGCAACCGGTTGCACAAGAGGATGCCTCCAAAGTTGGCAAAGCCAACTCCTGCTTTGCCGCCTCCAATACACCCATAAGCAAGTGCCTATCTTCGAGCTTCGCACTTTCAAGGAAGCTTGATTTTCACCGAATCCCCCATAAGCGAGTGCCAACCTGAATTCACGCACTGCCAAAAAAGCCCCTCTTCGCAAAAATGAAATTGTCGAGCTGTGCGAGGCGTTTCATTGCGAACGGGTGAACCTCGGATTAAGTCCCCACAAAATCTGATGCCAACCCCACCTTCGACCGAGACTTCGTCGAGGTTGAACGGCACTCTCTTCGATAAGATGAGTCCTGCCCCATCTAAGTCGGCGGTGTCGCCTATGATGCGCATATATGCGCCGACTTCGGTACTGCCTCCAAATTACAATATAATCAGTCCCCTGCAAAGCGAAGCTTTGCGACTTGAAGTCTTTTGGTTCTTTTCTTCAGAAAAGAACACCCCCGTAAGCCCTCGTAAAGCCCCGCGGCGAGCGGCTTGCGCAAGATAAACCGATAAGGAGTGAAGAAAATGATAACAGACAGCAAGAAATTAAGCGGAGCGTGCGAATGCGGACGAAAGCATGCAATGACAACGGAGTTCTGCGTAATAGAGAGCGGAGCGATGTTCGGGTACCGCAAGTACGCAGACAAGTACGGACTCTGCGGCAAATCGGCGGCGATATACGACGAGAATACGTACCGTGCAACCGCAGACCGCAGACCGGAAACCGACTGCGAGATAGTCCTGCCGCCCGAGGGACTGCACGCCGACGAAAACGGAGTCGCCGCAGCTCTCAAAAAAATACCGCACGGAACGGACTACCTCGTCGCCGTAGGCTCGGGAACGGTTCACGACATCACACGCTTCTCGGCGTATAAGCTCGGCATACCGTTTGTCTCGTGTCCGACTGCGGCTTCGGTTGACGGCTTCTGCTCGTCGGTTGCCGCAATGACGTGGTACGGCTTCAAGAAAACCTTTACCGCAGTGTCTCCGAAAATAGTGGTCGCCGACCTCGATATAATCTCGAAAGCACCGGCAAGACTCACAGCTTCCGGAGTCGGCGACATGGTGGGCAAATATATCGCTCTCGCCGAGTGGCGCATAGGCAAAATCCTCACGGACGAGTACTTCTGCGAAAAAGTTTACGGCATGACCCTCGACGCCGCAAAAGAGGTCGTCAACGCCGCAGAGGACCTTGCCGAGGGTAAAACGTCCGCATACGAAAAGCTCATGTACGGTCTTGTACTCTCGGGACTCGCAATGCAGCTTCTCGGAAACTCACGCTGTGCGTCGGGCGCAGAACACCACATTTCTCACCTCATCGAAATGCGCCCGGACGGTCTCGGCGCAAGCTCCGACGCACTCCACGGAGAAAAGGTCGGCGTGGGTACGCTCATAGCGTCAAAGGTTTATCACGACCTCGTCAAAGAAACCCGTGAGTGGCACGACTGCCGACGCCCGGACGACGCATATATTGCCGCCTTTTTCGGCGAAAGACTTGCCGCATCGATAATCGAAGAGAACAAAAACGACGCCTGCGCCGGCATCACGGCAAGCCTCATCGAAAGCAAGCAGGACGAAATCCGAAAGGTTGTTGACGGCATACCGACCGTCGAAGAGCTTGCGCCGCTTTACGAAAAGCTCGGCATGAAAGCGTCCCTCGAGGATATCGGCGTCCCGTCCGAAAAGCTTCCGCTCATCCGTAAGTACGCTTTCCTCGTCCGCAACAGGCTTACTCTTATGCGCATCATAAACGAAGCGGACGCATGGTGAGAATTGAGAATTGAAAGTGGAGAATGGAGAATTGACGTGGAAAAGCTCCTAAAGTCGCTTTGAAATTGAGAATTGAGAGTGGAGAATGGAGAATTGACGTGGAAAAGCTCCTAAAGTCGCTTTTCTTCAATAATTATATGGTGCGGGATTCGGGGCTGTGCGAGGACGGAAAGACGGATTTTCACGATGCTATGAAAAAGTGCGAAGCTTAAAGTTCGCATTTCCTAATGGGTGTTGCATGGAGGAGGCGAAGCCGCCAGAGAAATTGCGAAGCAATTTACTCTCGAGTTGACCGTGTCAACTCCGGAGGCATCCCCCTGTGCAACCGGTTGCAGAGCAACCTCCGGAGCTGTCACGACGAAGTCGTTACGCAGTCGTCGGACTGAGGGACTGTCGGATAAGCACTTTCTCAAGTGTGCAGCATGGCGATAACAAAGCCGCCTGAGGGACTGTCGGACAAGCACTCTCACAGGGAGAAATTCAGCGAAGACGTGCATTTGGCATGATCACAGCGAATATTTCACAGAGAAACCGTGTTTCGCAAACGTAACATAAGTTACAGTTAGGTTACAAAACGCAAAAACCCCTTGCAAAATAAGAAACGTTGTGCTATTATAATAGCGTAGTCAAAACGAGTTTTGACACAAGAATATTTTTTTAGGAGGAAAAAGCACTATGAGAAAAACAACAAAGTTTCTCACACTCGTACTTGCGGTACTCATGACAGTTTCCATGTTTGCCACAGGTGCGTCCGCAGCTTTCGAAGACGTTGACTATACAACGGCTGAAGGCGATGCGGTAAATCTTCTCGTTTCCCTCGGTATCACCAAGGGTACAACGGAGACCAAGTTCGGCACAGACGAGCTTGTTACCCGTCAGCAGATGGCTGCTTTCATCTACAGATTGATGAAGGCCGGCAAGTCTCAGGAAGGCGGAGTTAACGCAACTCCTTTCACCGACCTCGAAGACTCCACATACTTCTACATGATTTCCTGGGCTAACCAGACCGGAATCATCAAGGGCGTTTCCGAGACAAGATTCAACCCTAAGGGCAACATCACTCTCCAGGACGCTTACGTAATGATCACCAGAGCTCTCGAGTACGAGAAGGACGGCGCAATGTCCTACCCCTTCGGTTACATCCAGAAGGCAGAGGAAATCGGCCTTGACGAGGATCTTCCCTCCACACTCGGCTACACCGACGCTCTTACAAGAGGCAACGTTGCAGTAATCCTTGCAAACGCATTCTACGCTGACATGGCTACATATGAAGTTGCATATGAGTCCCTCGGCTACGATGTAGTTTACGATCCTAACGATCCCGACAAGGTAATCGGCGTTCACTCCAAGGGCACAAGACCGTACAACAAGTACGACACAGTTGCTTCCAAGATCTTCGACGTAGAAAAGGTTACACAGTACATCGTTGCAACCCCCAGCTACACATTCGACGGTTATGAAGCAATCGACGAGAAGGACGGCGAAATGGTAACATTCGCTCCCGACAAGACCGGCGTATTTGCAATGGATCCCGATGACGATGCACTCAATGTTGACGAGTACGCTCTCGGCACTATCGAGTTTGCAGACCTCGGTCTCGAAGGCAAGGCTGACGACTACTTCATGGCAGGTATCGAGCTCTTCATCAAGAAGGACGGTTCCGACAAGAAGGTTATCGGCGCAACCTCTCTCATGACAAAGAAGACCGTTAACGGCAAGGACGTTAAGTTCGGTACCGTTTCCGGCACAGCAGACAAGAAGTACTACACCAACGCTGAGTTCGACACTCTCAAGCTCGACAGAGATAAGGATGCAGAACCCGACGCTAAGTCCGATTACAAGAGACTCAACGGTCTTATGACAATCGACGGCGTTGCAACCTACATCTTCAACGCTCCTTACTCCTACGCTAAACCCGAGAAGCTTGCTGATATCGATTCCGATAACGCTAAGTTCATCTCCCTTGGCGCATACGACGGCAACGCTGAAGAAGAGGACGAGGATCTCGAAGAGAACTACCTTTACAACTTCAACGGCGACCTCAATGATAACTACGTTAAGGACGACACAGACGCTGCATTCCTTGCAAACTTCAAGGCTCCTTACGTTGGTTCTTCTCTCTACGAAGTAGTTGTATATGATATCGACGGCGACGGTCGTTACGAGCTCATCGACTACAGACCTTACAGCCTCGCACAGGTTAACGACGAAGAGGATGCATACCTCTCCGACAACAAGGGCGCTGACTTCGACGCTGACAAGACTCTCTACATCGACAGAACAATCGTTAAGGGCGAGAAGGCTGCTGATGAGGATTGGGTAATCGCATACGTTAACACAGCAGCTAACTTTGCTGACATCAAGGCAGTTCTTAAGGGAACAGAGACCTATGTAAGCAGCGAAGCTACAAAGTACGCTAAGTTCGCTACAGGCGAGAAGCACTACTTTGAGAACGCAAAGCTCGTTCTTGCAAACGCTGACAAGGATATCGCTGACGGTACAAACTTCAAAGCTGATTCCGACGGCACATTCTACTTCTACGACGGCAAGCTCGTTTACATGGAAGATGTATCCTCCAAGATCAACTTCAATGAGGACTGGGTTGTTGTTCTCGAAGCAGAGACCACAAAGACCACAGTTAAGGACGGCAACAAGATCATTACCGACGACTATGTAAACATCTACCACGACGGTGCTATCATAGACGTAAAGGCAAAGAAGATCGAAGTAGGCGGCTCCAAGTATGACGCAGTTACAACTCCTGAGACCTACAACGGTTCCGACTTTGACTACACCGAATACGTTGACAAGCTCGCTACAGCTAAGACCGACTCCAAGGGTGCTTACTACTTCGAGATCGTTGACTATGCTGCTAACGCTGACAAGTCCGTACTCTCCGACAAGGACGACGAGGATCTCGTATACATCGTTAAGGGCGACGGCATCGGCCTTAAGAAGGAAACAGGTTACACCTACAACCTTACAAACTGCGCTGATTACAAGAACAAGCTCACAATCAAGTCCTACACTCAGATCATCATCAAGACCGTTGACAAGGACGGCGACGATATCGTAGAGGTTTACGGTTACGACAGACTCCCCGACTTTGACAAGGCCCAGACCTATGACAACGTAACAGTTATCATCGGCAACAACAAGAACTCCACACGTACGGAGAACCTCGTAGCATTCTACGGCAGAACCGATAAGGAAGTTAAGGACAACAAGGGCAGCACCGCTGACTACAGAATCGTTAAGTCTTACGAGAAGGTTAAGAACACCAACGACGAGACGGTTCTCACCTACACAACTTACGATCCTTACACCGGCAAGACTGAAGACCTCGAAGCTACCGACAGCGACATCAAGCCCGCTACCGCAGGTACAATCCTTGCTAAGACAACCGCAGGCTACCTCAACAACGAGGACGTTTACGGTACAATCAACCCCAACAC
>CAKSCN010000080.1 GCA_934444485.1 uncultured Eubacteriales bacterium
CGACAATGCCGATTGTGCGTTCTACATTTTCTCTCAGCTGATGAACAATACCCTGAAACAATCTGTTGGACATTTTATTTACCTCCGATTCAATTTAATACTTTAACTGTGTAGTAGACTGTTGCTGCGACAAACTGAATAAGCATAACGATCAGTGCGACCGCCGGGGTAACAGACTGAACGGTTAAGAGTACAACGGCGAGAGCCGCAAAGAAGAATGCCGACACCGCAAAGGGCCAAAGTATGAAGCCCTCTTTTCCGGCAGACTTTTTGGCACGGTAGATGAGGAAGCAAACAACCGCAATGGCGGCGATTCCGACAGCCTTGAGAACGGTGTTGAGCAAAGGTCTGCTTGCCGCACCGACGCCGAACAGCGACCAAATGTTGTAGCAGAGAACAACATTGAAGAGGTAGAAGTATACGAAATCTCTGTTGTAGAACTTCGTGACATAGTAAAACGCACCGCATACGGCAGTTGCAACGAGAAGCTTTAAGGAGCTTGCGTCTATGCTGTAAATGAAGCAGTAGAGCGTGCAGAAACCGGTGATGCTCAAAAGGTTGAGACTCGAAATGTATCTGAGCGATTCGTCAAGCTTTTTGTTGCGGCATATGAAATAGTACACTGCGGCGGCAACCGTCAGAACTCCGAACACGAATAAGAGCTGAACGTGACCGTAGGCGTAGGGGAGCCACGACGCCGTCATTTTGGAGAAGGTTCTTCCTCCGATTTCGTCAATTCTCAGGGTGAACAGCACGACAGCGCAAAGCATAAGGAACAGCACTGATGATTTAAAGAAGCTGATATCCTCAACGAGCTTGTTTCTCTCGCTGCGAACAGCACTCTTTTTTGTCTTTTTTGCCATAGTCAAATTCTCCTATTCTGTTTATTATTCTTCATTCAAGATTCCGGGTACGGAACATCACTGCCGAAAGAACCGCAATCGGAGCCGTTTCCGTCCGCAGTATTCTCTTTCCGAGAGATACCGTTGCGATGCCGTTTTTGCGGAAAAGCTCCGCTTCTTCGTCGGAAAGACCGCCCTCGCTCCCTATAAGGAATGAGATTGATGCGGCATTGCCGGAAGAGTCAAGCTTTTCGGAATTTGAGTCGAGATACGCTCTGAGCGAAACCTCTGTTTCTTTTTCGTAACACACGAATGAGAGCGTGCTTTCTGCCATTTCTCCGACAGCCTCGCTTACCGTCCGCACATCGGAAACAAGCGGAATTCTCGCCCGTCCGCACTGTTTAGCCGCTTCAAGTGCTATCTTTCTCCACCGCTCGCATTTTTTCTGCATTGATTTTTCGTCCGGCCTCGAAACGCACCTTTCGGTCAGCACCGGTACAATTTTCACTGCGCCGAGCTCAACCGCTTTCTGCACTATCGTGTCGAACTTGTCGCCTTTCGTGAGAGCCTGATAAACCGTCACGGCAACCGTCGGCTCGCATTCGGAGGGGTGAGAAGAAATAACCTTGAGTGTCACCTCGGTGTCCGTGAGCTTTTCAACCGTGCATTCGTATTCCGTGTTGAAAAAGTCGCACACGGTGACGTTCTCGCCGGGCTTCATGCGGAGCGAACGTGTCATATGACGTGCGTCCTCGCCGGTCATGACTATCCTCTCGCCGCTTACTTTGTCGGTAAAAAATCTCGGCATACCGTGTCAACCTCTGTCGGGGGCGTGACGGAACACGATAGCCGCCCAACCGTCGTTGTCATTAAACTCGACCGTCGCAAATCCCTTTGAGAGAAGTGCGCTTTCAACTTCCTTCGCACGCTCCGAGATAATGCCTGAGCATATCAGAACGCCGTCCTCGGCGAGTACATCACGGAACATCGGAGCCATCATTATTATGATATCCGAAACGATGTTAGCCGCAATTATGTCGTACTTCTTTTCACGCACCCTACCGAGAAGAGCACTGTCGAGAAGAACATTGCCGCAGTACGGATGAAACTTACTGTCCGGAATTTTGTTGAGTGCGGCATTCTCTGTCGCTATTCTTATCGAGTTTTCCTCAATGTCAACCGCCGTCACGTCAACCTCGGGGTTTAAGAGGTTTGCCGCAATTCCGAGTATGCCGCTTCCGCATCCCATATCGAGGAGCGTTTTTGTATCGGGTGTAACGTACTTCTCAATCGCCTCAAGGCAGAGCCTCGTTGTCATGTGAGAACCTGTGCCGAAAGAAGACGACGGATCTATTTCGAGTATCGTTCTGCCTTCGGGGTTGTCATAGCTTTCCCACGTCGGCTTTATCGCAATTTTTTCACCGACAGTAAACGGCTTGAAGTACTGCTTCCAGTTGTTTTCCCAGTCCTCGTCGGCAATTTTCGTTATGTCAACCTCAAGACGTCCGAATACGCCGTCCTTGTCCTCCGACTTAAGCCTTGCGAGAGACTTTCGTATTTCGGAGAGTCTGTCACGTCCCTGAGCGTTGTCGGGAAGATAGAACGTCACCTTTGTTTCGCAGTTGCGAAGACGGAAAAGGTCGTCCTCAATATAGTCCCAGTATACCTCACGGCGTTCGAGAAAATCGTTGAAGTCACGGCTGTCTTCGACGGAATATCCGGTGATGTCGTTCAAAAGAAGAATGCCGGCAACGGCGTCAATTCCCTCAGTCGTTGTGTATACGGCTGCTTCGGTCCAAAACATAAAATGTCAGTTGTCCTTTCCGCACAAAAAACGCTCCGCACACCGACCGTCAAATCTTCGATTTCCGAACCCAAACTCTTCGTCATTCGGTGCTGTGCGGATACGCTCAAATACCCTTTGACCTTAATCCTCTACATTTTACCCCCTTTTATGCAAATTGTCAAGGGGGCAAGAGAACTATTTTATTAAATGTTCACAATTTGTTTGCACACTTTTGTGCAGATAGCATAACACATACAAAATCAGCGTGCCTAATTGGCAATGACAGGCAATTTTTCAGTATAAAATGACGAAAACCGCACACACATTATGCCCTTCGGAATATAATAAAAATATACATAACGAAAGGGACGGTAACTGCCATGGCACTGTTTAAAGGAGCGGCAACGGCACTTGTGACGCCGTTTACGGAAAACGACGAGATAGACTATGCGTCTTTCGCCGACATTATAGAATATCAGATAGGCGAGGGCATAGACGCTCTTGTCGTCTGCGGAACTACGGGCGAATCGGCGACACTGACGATAAGGGAGCGAAAGGAGCTTATTGCCTTTGCAGTGAGCGTCGCCGACGGAAGAGTACCCGTCATAGCCGGTACCGGAAGCAACAGCACATACCGCACCGTGTCGCTTTCCGAGGACGCCGCAAACGCCGGAGCGGACGGACTTCTCATCGTCACACCCTACTACAACCAGGCGTCGAGAAGCGGACTTATCGAGCATTACGAAACGGTGGCGAAAACCGTGCCTCTTCCGATAATCGTCTATAACGTCCCCTCGAGAACCGGACTCAACGTAAGTCCCGAGGTGTATGCCGAGCTTATGAAGATTGACAATATCGTCGGCATAAAGGAGGCGAACGGAAATGTTTCCTCCTGCGCAAAGACTCTTTCTCTCTGCCCGGACGCCGAAATATACTCCGGCAACGACGCAGACACGATTCCGATAATGTCTCTCGGCGGTCTCGGCGTCATATCGGTTGCGTCAAATATTTTGCCCCGTATGCTTTCCGATATGTGTCGGCTTTTTGAAAAAGGGGAGAACGCAAAAGCCGCAAGACTCCAGATAATGCTTTGTAAACTTAACGAATGTCTATTCAGTGAGGTAAACCCGATACCGGTGAAGTACGCAATGTCAAGACTCGGCTTCTGCGAAAACATTCTGCGGCTTCCGCTCACTCCGCTTTCGGATTACAATGCCGTGAAGCTCGACCGCTGCCTCGAAGAATTCTTTGCACCCGACGCTTTCGAGACTAAAATTTAATGCCCGTTTTTTCTCATCGAACCCGATATCGCCATGCCGAAAATACTTGCGGCGTCTGCTGTCGGAAGAGAATAACGGACTGTATCTCTTGCGTAAGGTATGTGCAGAAGAGCGTCGGCGTTTTCGACAAACTCAGGAGAAATGCCCCTCTTTTCGCCGCCGATGAAGAGAATGAGCGGAGAGGGATATGCGTATTCGTCAGCTGGAACCGACGAGGACGACACCGCCGCACAGTCAAGAGCAATTCCGAGAGAGCGAAGCTTATCTATAAATGAAAGCCGCTTCTCAGGTGTGTCAAGCTCGGCAAGTGCGGTGGGACAAAGCTCGCTCGCCCCGGCGGATGACCTTGCAAGCACACCCGAGCATGAGGAGAAATCTCTTTTCGGAAGAATTACTCCCGTTACTCCGAAAGCGTAAAGACTGCGCAAAGCATATCCGAGGTTGAAAGGGTCCTCTACACCGTCGAGAAAAACGATATATCCTTTTTCGGCGGCGCACTTTTCGAGAAGATCATCCGCCGTGTCGTATTTTCTTGCGCTCACCGCCGCCGCAACTCCGCCGTGAGAGTGACCGCCGTTCGGATCATGCTCCGCAACAAATGCGTCGATAACGTTTCTCTCGCAAAGCTCGTACTTAATTCCCCGTGCTTTCAGCGTGCCGACAAAGTGCGTTATCTTACGGTCACGCTTTTTGTACTTTCCGAGATCGACAAACACCGTTACTATCTTTCGTTTTCCTGCTTCGATTGCTGCGTTTACCGATATTATGCCCTCCAAGACCTCCGTTTTTTCCCCGTTCTCAAAAATGTTCATTCCGAAAAGACTCCATTCGTAAACGTAAAATTTATATTCAGACAAAAACGGGCTGTAACATCGATAAAGGTGTACAACCCGAGTTTTTATTGCGTTGAATGTCACGGTTATGCAAGCGGCTTTCCGTTCTCAAAGTCGCCCTCGAAAATTCTGCCGGATGCGAAGATTATCCTGCCGTGACCTGTTATTTCGTTGTTTGTGAAAGTACCCTCGTAGCGTGCGCCCTGCGCTTTCCACTCATACGTGCCGCTACCCTCACGCTTGTCTTTTACGAAGTTGCCTGTGTAAACGTCGCCGTTGCTGTAGGTTATTATTCCGTAGCCCTCCTTGAGGTCGTTTACAAAGTCGCCGTTGTAGACCGTTCCGTCAGCCCACGTGAAGATGCCTCTGCCGTTGCGAAGTCCGTTTGCGTATTCGCCGTTGTATTCCGCACCGTCGCAGTACTTGTACACACCCTCGCCGTGACGCTTTCCGTTTTGGAAGCCGCCCTCGTAAATATCGCCGTTCGAGAAGGTGTACGTTCCGTAATCGGACATTTTGTCGTTCTCGAATGTGCCGAAGTATACGTCGCCCGTTGCTTTGAAGGTGTACTTTCCGGTTCCGCTTCTGGTAAGCCCGGAGATATCGCCGTAGTAAACATCGCCGTTGCTGTAGGTAATTGTTGACTCCTTTGCGTCGAGAGAACCTTTAGAGCCGTCGGAATAGTATATCGTACCCTTGAGCGGCTGGAGATCCTTGTCAACCGTGCCGAAGTACTTAAGCTCGAGATCGGGGAGATTTATGTATCTGTAGCCGAATCCGTACACTGCGCAGGCAATACATATAAGTATCGCAAGAGCTATGCACAAAACGGTCAAAACAAAGTTTTTCATACTCCGTACCATACCTTTCAGCGGGAATTATTGCTCGGTTCGAGCATCGAAAACTCTTCGTCGGAGCTGTCGTCGGCACCGTTCTTTGAGCCGGACGAACCGTCGGGAGTTTTTTCGGCGTTATTCGCATTGTCAGCCGAATTATTCTGCACGGCGTTTTCGGAAACGCTTTCCGTGCTTTCAGTATGCCTTGCATCATGCATTGCATCGCCGGTATCGGTTCTCGCACCGATAATATTTATCATAAACGGAACAACAACCGTCGAAATCACCGCAACGACGAAGAAAAGAACCACCGTCAGAACAAGCACACCGAAGGTCGTGCCGCTGTCGCTGTAGCGCTTTTCGGCGACTTCGTACTTGTCATACGGAAGAAAATAACGCTGTTCCTCCGCTTTTTCGCGTATCAGAAGATCCCGTTCTCCTTGTGTCTCGGGAAAAACGACTCCGACGTATTTTCTCAGTCCGCAGCCTTCTTTGAGACATCTTTTCATAAATGCCGACGAAACCTTACCGTAACCGAGTTCAGCAAGCGTCATGGCACTCGATTCGGAGACTGCTTTTTCGGCGATGAGCTTTCTCACAAGACCGCCCAGAAAACGCTTCGTGAAAAATGCGTAGACCGCACCGAGACAAATACCGAAAAACATCAGCCATACAATGGTTTCACTGTCAATATAAGGCATGGGAGCGGTCACCTCGCATTTCATTTACCGTACTTAAATTTTCGCTTATCAGAATACGAGATTGCCGTCAGCACCTATTGCCTTGGCGTTTCTCATGTAGGGACGGAGTACCTCGGGGATTGTGATTGAACCGTCTGCATTCTGATAGTTTTCCATGATGGCTGCGGTAGTTCTTCCGAGAGCAACGCCGCTTCCGTTAAGAGTGTGTACGTATCTTGCCTTGTCCTTGGGGTTGTCCTTAAACTTGATGTTTGCACGTCTTGCCTGGTAATCCTCGAAGTTGGAGCAGGACGAAATCTCAACGTATCTGTTGTAAGAGGGCATCCATACCTCAATGTCGTAGGTCTTTGCGGACGAGAAGCCCATGTCGCCGGTGCTGAGAAGAACAACACGGTAGGGAAGACCGAGAAGCTGAAGAACGTGCTCTGCGTCGTTGGTAAGCTTTTCAAGCTCGTCGTAGGACTCTTCGGGTCTTGCAAACTTTACAAGCTCAACCTTGTTGAACTGATGCTGACGGATAAGACCTCTCGTGTCACGTCCGGCACTTCCTGCCTCAGCTCTGAAGCAAGCGGAGTATGCGCAGTACTTTATCGTAAGACGGCTGCCGTCGAGAATCTCGTTCTTGTGCATATTGGTTACGGGAACCTCGGCTGTCGGAATGAGGAAGTAGTCGTTGTTTGTCTTGAAAGCGTCCTCTTCAAACTTCGGGAGCTGACCCGTGCCTCTCATGGAGTCTCTGTTTACCATGTACGGAGGGAATATTTCAAGGTAGCCTGCGTCGGTGTGAGTGTCGAGGAAGAAGTTCATTATTGCTCTTTCAAGCTTTGCACCCGCACCTCTGTAGAAGTGGAATCTTGTGCCGGTTACCTTTGCGGCGGTCTCGGGGTCGAGTATGCCGAGTGCGGAACCGAGTTCCCAGTGGGGCTTGGGTTCAAAATCGAACTTTGTCGGCTCGTGCCACTTTCTCATTTCCTTGTTTGCGCTGTCATCGGGACCTACAACAACACTCTCATGCGGAACGTTCGGAATGTTGAGAAGAATTGTTTCAATCTGCTTTGCAATGTCGTCTATCTTCGCAAAATCTTCCTTTGTCTTGTCGGAAAGCTCCTTCATCTCGGCGAAAAGCTCGTCGGTGGGCTTGCCCTCTTTCTTCATAAGGGGAACCTGCTTTGAAATTGCGTTCTGCTTCGCCTTTATCTGCTCGGTTTCCGTGGTGAGCTTGCGGCGATCCTCGTCGAGAGCAATTGCCTTGTCGATGTCTTCGGAATAGTCCTTGCCTCTCTGAGCGAGTCTTGTCTTTGCGTATTCCGTGTTTTCCTTCAAATATCTGAGATCCAGCATTTTCAAATTACCTTCCTTTTTTATATATCGGGTATGCGTGGCACACCGCTTTTTTATTCTTCCGTAAAAAGACCTTCGCCGCACAGCGTCTTGAGAATCGACTCAAGGTCACTGCTGCCGTGGTAGTTGATTTCGAGAACGCCGCCGTCGTTTTTGCTGTTGGTCACAATCTTGACCTTCCTGCCCAGACGGGACGCAACGTCAGATTCGAGCTTTTCGTAGTAAATCTCCCTGTCTGTCGGCACTTTCGGCGTCTTCTCCTTTTCGGACGAGGACAGATTTTTCACAAGCCTCTCGACTTCACGCACCGACAAACCTTTTGCGATTATCGTTTCGGCTATCGAGTTTATCGTGTCGGCGTTTCCGACCGTGATGAGCGCTCTTGCGTGACCTGCGGTGATGTCGCCCTTTTCGAGATGCTCGAGCGTCTCCTCGGGGAGAGTCAAAAGACGGAGCGCATTCGTGAGAGCCGGCCTCGAGATACCGACCGCATTCGCCGCTTCCTCCTGCGTGAGCTGAAATTCCTCGATGAGCCTCGAAAGACCTCTCGCCTGTTCAACGGGGTTGAGATCCTCTCGCTGCAAATTCTCGACGAGCATGATTGCTGCCGTTTCTCTGTCCGTGAAATTGCGGACAATGACGGGTACCTCCGAAAGCCCTGCCATCTTTGCCGCACGCCAGCGTCTCTCGCCGGCGACTATTTTATACTTTCCGCCGAGTATGCGCTTTACCGCACTGCTTTCGTCGCCGTCGGCTTCGTTTTCCGTACTGCCTTCGGGACGGCGAACCACAATCGGCTGAAGAATGCCGTGAGTTGAGATCGAGTCGGCAAGCGAGGAAAGAGACTCCGGCTCAAAATTCTTTCTCGGCTGTGTTTTGTCAGGCTCTATGTCGGATATTCTTACGTGAAGTATGTTGTCCTCACTGTCGGCAGAATTTGAGAGATTCAAAGCCGATTCGTCAAACAGAGCGTTAAGTCCTCTGCCGAGACCGCTTTTTCTTGCCATAAATTCATTCCTTTCGGTTGTTTGGGGAATACGTCCGCTCAAAATGTCGGACTTTGTTTATATCCTATTTAGAATAGCACATATTTATGAATACATCATGACCAATACTTGTCACTTACTGTAAAAATTACGCCGTGCGTCCGTAGAGTGCGCATCAGAACTGAAAATAGAGGAATGCGTGCAGACTGTTTCCGACAAGAAACGCCGTGCTTACGAACAATATGCCCATGGTGTAAATTATCCTTGCAATACCTGCCGCACGTGCGCCGCCTATCGACGACACCTCGAGATTCTTCGCAAAGTTCGACACAAGACGCTTTACCGGCATACAGAGAAAGAGAGTCACAGCAATCCAAAGTATATTGTTTATTACGTCAAGTCGAAGCTCCGTCGTTACAAATTCACGTCCTCCCGTTCCGAACAGCGCACCCAGAAAAGCGCCGACTCTCGAAAGATCGGTAAAGTGGAACAGCATGAAACCGAAGCTTACGACGAGTATCAGGTAAACGTGCGAAAGAAACGCCGGTATTCTCCTGAAGAAAGCCGGGAAACGCTTTTCAAGCATGATGAATGCGCCGTTGTAAAGTCCCCAGAGTATGAAATTCCAGCTTGCACCGTGCCAGAAGCCCGTGAGAAACCACACAACGAAAAGGTTGCGGTAAAGGTGCGAGCGGTTGCCGCCGAGGGGAATGTAGACGTAGTCACGGAAGAACGAGCCGAGCGAGATGTGCCACCTGCGCCAAAACTCCGAGACGCTCTTTGAGATGTAGGGATGGTCGAAGTTCTCGGGAAATTTGAAACCGAAAATCTCCGCAAGACCTATCGCCATGTCGGAGTAGCCGGAGAAGTCGAAGTAAATCTCGAGCGTAAACATCAGCATTCCGAACCATGCGCCGAGCGTCGGTACTGCGGCAAGATCGCCGTCCATGTACTTCGTCACGAATTCAAGCGCAATGTCCGCAATTATAACCTTTTTCGCAAGTCCCGTCGCAAAGCGTACAAAGCCGTGCGCCGCACCCTCGAGCGTGGATTCACGGTTTTCGAGGTATCCGTCAACGTCCTCGTAGCGCACAATGGGTCCGGCGACAAGCTGAAAATAAGAGCAGAGGTAGAGAAGGTAGCGCAGATAACTCTTCTGCGGATTCACCTTGCCTCTGTAAACGTCTATGACGTAGGTCAGCGTCTGGAAGGTGTAGAACGAAATACCTATCGGAAGCCTAAGGTGTGGAACGGGAATGGCAAACGGGAGAATTGCGTTGAGGTTGCTTACCAAAAAGCCCGAGTACTTGAATACCATGAGAATTCCTATGTCCGTCGCTATCGAGACAATGAGCGACAGCTTCGCAAGCGGAGTTCCCCTGTACGCACCGATTATCTTTCCGTGACACCAGTCGAGAAAAGCGGTCGCCGCCATGACAAGGACGAACCACGGCTCACCCCAGGCGTAAAAGAGAAGAGAAAATACCAAGAGAACAGCGTTTTTCACACGCAGGCTCTTGAAGCAGAAATACAGTATTATGCATAACGGCATGAATATATAAAGGAAAAAGGGACTCGCAAATACCACGGTCATACCCTCCGGATTTTGTTTTGTGATAAACCGACTATTATTATACCATTAAATAATCTTTGCTTAAACGGTTATAATAAGCGAGAAAGAAATATTTTTGTAAACAAATGCGGTATTTTGAAAAAATGAAAGGAAGAGGAAAATGGGAGAAAGAAAATTTACCGAACAGGAAAAGAGAGCCTACAGAAAATTTGCTGAGGAGCACGCACCGAAATCCAACCTTTTTGCCGACTGCTTTGCTGCGTTTTGGGTCGGAGGACTCATATGCGTTATAGGGCAGGGAATAAGCGATATGTACGCAAAATTCGGTGCCGCAGAGGACACCGCAAAGATACTCACGCCGATAACGCTTGTGTTTCTGTCCTGCCTTCTCACCGGCTTCGGACTCTACCAGAAAATCGCAAAGTACGCCGGCGGCGGAACCCTTGTGCCGATAACCGGTTTTGCCAACGCCGTCGCCGCACCGTCGATTGACGCAAAATACGAGGGCTTTGTTCTCGGCGTGGGCGCAAAAATGTTCACAATAGCAGGTCCTGTCATTCTCTACGGTACGACCGCCTCGATAGTGTGGGGCGTAATCTACTACGCCGCAAATTACCTGTTTAAATGACCTAAACGTGAATTTTTGAAGAAAAGCAAGAAATTTCAAAAAAATACTTGACAAAATACGAGAGATGTGGTATCATACAAGGGTTGATGCCATAATCAGCGTGAGTTGTTGCACGCAGACCGGCTTCACACAAAAAATCAGATAGGAGGTGCGGTATGCCAACCTTTAACCAGTTAGTAAGAAACGGACGTGAACAGGTAAGCTATAAGTCTAAGTCTCCTGCTCTCCAGAAGGGTCTCAACACTCTTAAGAATCAGCAGACAGACGCAAGCTCCCCTCAAAAGAGAGGCGTTTGCACGAAAGTAGCAACCAAGACACCTAAGAAGCCTAACTCAGCTCTCAGAAAGATCGCCAGAGTAAGACTTACAAACGGTATCGAAGTAACATCTTACATCCCCGGTATCGGTCATAACCTTCAGGAGCACTCTGTTGTACTCATCAGAGGCGGAAGAGTTAAGGACCTCCCCGGTGTGCGTTATCACATCATCAGAGGCACACTCGATACTCAGGGCGTTGCTAAGAGAAATCAGTCCCGTTCCAAGTACGGTGCAAAGAAGGGCTAATCCCGTATTTGCGTCCCGGCAGTGACCGGGAAAGGTTTGTGTTTACGGCAGCCGCATTGAAATAGATGCAGGACTTCTGTAAGCACTGACGGAAGGTATTTTTCGAGTACCTATGAATTCATTTATTTGTGAAGGAGGGAACTATAGTGCCGAGAAGAGGTTCTGTACCGAAG